>JBMYRC010000020.1:0-42556 GCA_049601975.1 Alphaproteobacteria bacterium
GCGGCCGTTTTGTTGGAGTTCCGAAAGGATCTTGAGGTCAATGCGGTCCAGTTTCGGTGTCGTCGTCATTTTCCCGATTATCCTGTCGCTATTGCCTATCCAGCTTCGAGTTCCGCCTGATGAGCCTTCACAAGATCGGCCATGCTGTTGAAAACACAGTCATAGTTCGGCATATCGCCCGGGTTCATTGTTGCTCCGAAACCCTGTTTGTCATGTCGGCGATATATCCAGCAATTGGCAAGCCCGAAAGTATTAGCGGGGCCGTGATCGTGGAACATGCTCTCTGCCGTATGCAGGATATCGCCTTTCGCGATTCCCATGCGACCGAGATTTTCGAGCATGTATTCGAAACCGCGCGGCGATGGTTTATAGGAGCCCACATCTTCCGCTGTGTAGACTGCGTCGAAGGCAATCTGCAGTTTTTTGTTACTGTACGCGAAGCTGGTGTTGTCGACATTGGAGAGGACGACCAGCTTGAAATAGCGCTTTAGGTACTGGAGCGCACCGGCGCTGTCTTCGAATGCGGGCCAATCTTGGACGGAACGCCCATAGGCGAGGCAGTCGTCCCAGGTGACGTCGACGCACCATTCCTCGGCGAGGCGTTTGTAGACGACCGCCAGCAGCTGCGAATAGATTTTTCCCGGTGTTTGGCGCTGGGTCGACGATTCATAGAAAGCATGAGCTTCCAATATCTCATTCCGGGAGAGCGATCCCCTGACTTGGTCGGTGAGAGGCTTTAGGCCATTGACCATGCCCGTTTCCCAATCGATCAACGTGCCGTAGACGTCGAAGGTCAGGGCTTTAAAGTCGGAGATCTTCATTGAAATAATCCTTTGTCTTATGTCGTGATCGCGGTTCGTTGGATTGCCGAGTTATAGAACGTCGTGGCCGAAAGGTGTCGCTGAATTAGCGTCCTTGGGCAGCATTCCTAGCCAAATTGGGGCCGGAAACCGCAGATATTGCGGTTACATGTTCTGAACTGCGGACGAGAGTGATTCCACAACCTGTTCGATCTCCGCCAATGTCGTCGCATAACCGACGCTGAAACGGATGGCACCCATGGCAGTTTGGTCGTTCACTTTCATCGCCGCGAGGACCGGTGACATCGTTACCTGATCTTCGTGACAAGCGGAGCCGGTGGACGCCGCAATACCGTCGAGGCTTTCCAAGATTTTGGAGCCGTCCCGGCCAATGAAGGAGACGTTCAGAGTGTTCGGCAGGCGCGCGTCGAGTTTGCCGTTTTGGGTGACCGCATTGCCGAACCTCTCATGCAGTGCCGACCAGAAGTAGTCGCGCGTCTTGCCCAAATGATCGGGGGAGAGGCGGGTGCGGGCAAGCTCGCAAGCGGTGCCGAGGGCGACCGCCATTACGATTGATTCCGTGCCAGAGCGTTGACCGCCCTCCTGGCCGCCGCCGTGGATCAGCGGTTCAATTTCGACACCGTCGCGGATGTAGAGTGCGCCCACACCTTTCGGTGCATAAAGCTTGTGCCCGGCGAGTGTGAGCAGATCGACACCGAGCGCCTCGACATCGACGGCAATCTTGCCTGCCGATTGTGCGACATCAGTGTGCGAGAGGATATTGTGCGCGCGGGCGATGTCGGCGATCTCCGCGATAGGCTCGATGGTGCCGACCTCGTTATTGGCGTGCATGACGCTGACGAGAATGGTCCGGGATGTGATGGCGGCTTGGAAGTCGGCCGGGTTCACATAGCCCTCTCCATCGACCGGGAGATAGGTGACTTTGGCACCAAGGCGCTCGAGGAACCGGCAGGTCTCGATGGTGGCCGGATGTTCGATTTGCGTGGTGATGATGTGAGCATCGCCGCCACCGCTCTGGAAGTATGCGCCTTTGAGCGCGTGGTTTGTCGCTTCACTACCGCCGCTGGTGAAGATGATCTCCGACGACTTCCCGCCGAGCAGCTCCGCGACCTGTGTTCGGGCCTCTGCCAGGGCGGATTGCAGGTCGGCGCTTGCCCAATGACGGCTCGACGGATTACCGAATCCTTCGCGCAGATATGGCTGCATCGCGTCCGCGACTTCGGGGGCGATGGGGGTGCTGGCGTTATAGTCCAGATAGATGGGCACGGGTGGCCTCCCGGTGATTAGGCGATGGCCTTGCTGTCTTTAAGCGCGTTGATTTTATCCTCATCGTATCCCAGAAGGCCCCGTAGGACTTCATCGGTATGTTGGCCATGCATCGGCGGTGTGGCCGCCGGGCGGACTGGCGTTTCCGACATGTGAAGAGGTGAGCGGATGTTTGGCACGGTGCCGACAAGCGGGTGCGGCAGGTGTTCGACCAGGCCACGTTCTTGCACGAAGGGATGGGTCAATGCGTCGCCCATCTCGTTGATCGGGCCGACCGGCGCCCCTTCCGCATGCATTTTTTCGACCCAGGCGTCTCGTGTGTCCGTCGCCAGGGTTTCGGTGACGATGGCGTAGAGTTCGTCGCGGTTCACCAGTCGCTGCGGGTTCTTGGCGAAGCGAGGATCTTCGATAAGGTCGCTCCGACCCAATGCGGTGGCAAACTGCACGAAGCTGCGCTCGCTGGCACAGGTCACCTGAATGAGTTTGCCGTCCTTCGCCGGGAAGACACCGATTGGCTGAGCCGCGTTACTGCCGTTGCCGACGCGCGGCAATTCGGTGCCGTCCAGTAGATAGCGAATTCCGTAATGGGATAGGGAGGAGACGGCAACGTCGAACAGTGGCACCTCGATGAATTGTCCGCGGCCGGTGCGCTCGCGTGCGAACAAGGCCGCGAGTATACCTTGAACCGCGAAATGGCCGGTCTGTGTGTCCGTGACGGCCAGACCTGTCCGCATGGGGCCGGACTCAGTACTGCCGTTGGTCGCCATTTGGCCGCTTTCCGCTTGTACGACCGGGTCATAGGCGGCGCGAGATTTTTGCGAGCCTTCCCGTCCGTAACCTGAGATCGAGCAATAAATCAGTCGAGGGAATTTCTCCCGCAAATCCTCGTAACCCACACCGTGGCGTTCCATCACGCCAGTGCGGAAGTTCTCGACCACGATATCCGCCGTTGCCAGCAGATCGTGGACCACTTTCTTACCCTCCGGATCGGCGAGATTAACAGCCACGCTGGATTTATTACGATTGAGCGAGAGGAAATAGGGCGAGTCGCATTTCATGTCCGGCGGCTTGTGATAGCGCAGGTCGTCGCCTGCCCTTGGATCCTCCAGTTTGATGACCTCGGCCCCCAGATCGGCGAGGCACATGGTGCAGTGTGGTCCGGCTACTATCCGGCTGAAGTCGATAACCCGGATGCCCTTTAGGGCACCTTCCAGCGATTGATTTGGCGACATGCTTGTTTTCCTCTCTTGTCCCGGGTTGTATTTAGCGCAATGTCATCAAGCTTAAACCGCGTTGTTTCGGCGCGAGGGATATCAGGGAGAAGTTTATGAGCGAAAATCAAAAAATCGCGATCGTCACGGGTGCGGGTAGCGGGATCGGCCGGGCATCGGCTTTGGCGCTGGTGGCGGACGGCTGGTCCGTAACCTTGGCGGGCCGCCGTACGGAGCCGCTGGAGGAAACCGCGAGCCTGGCCGGGGCCGATAGTGCCCGAACCCTGGTGGTGCCGACCGACGTTGCGGACGAGGACGCGATGCGGAATCTCTTCGATACCACGAAAGATAAGTTCGGGCGGCTCGATTTTCTGTTCAACAATGCGGGCATGGGTGTGCCGCCGGGCGACCCGGATGAGATCGCCTTTGCCGATTGGAAAAAAGTTGTCGACGCGAACCTGCACGGCTCTTTCCTGGGTATCCATAACGCGTTCCGCCTAATGCGGGCACAGGACCCGAAGGGTGGCCGGATCGTCAATAACGGCTCGATTTCATCCTACACGCCGCGTCCGGGCTCGATCCCCTATACCTCGACCAAGCACGCGGTGACGGGCCTCACCAAAACCGCGTCGCTCGATGGCCGCAAACACGATATCGCGGTCGGCCAACTCGATGTTGGCAATGCTGCGACACCAATGACCGCGCGGATGGCGAAGGGTGTGCCGCAAGCGAATGGCGACATGATGATCGAGCCGACCATGGACGTGGACAATGTCGCCCGCGCCATCGTCTATATGGCCAGTCTGCCGCTCGACGCGAATGTGCAGTTCATGACTGTGATGGCTTCGAAGATGCCGTATATGGGACGGGGGTAGTTGACGGGAGGTCGCTCCGAAAGGGTGAGCGCGCGTTCTATTTCACGAGCGCAATCACGCCCATCACGAGCACGAGCGCCACGACCACCCGGCGAAACAGTGTCTCCGATGCGCCCTTGAAGAAATGGCTGCCGATCCAGATGCCGGCCATGTAGACGGGCGCCATCAATAGGCTCAGCAGCAGCGCATCCTGGCTGTAGAGGTCGTGCCACCCGAACGCGGCCAGGCGCAGCACCATGGCGAGGGAGAAATAGGCGACAATCCCAGCGCGGGTTTGGGCGGCGTTACTGCCTTTGGCGAGCAGGAACATCACTACCGGCGGCCCGCCGAGGCTGGCGACGCCGCTACAAAATCCGCTGACGGTGCCGATGGCGACACTGATGGATTTGGTGATTTCGCCTTTGTAGCGCCATCCCGTCGCAATCAGAACTGCGAACAAGACAACGATTGCCGCAATGAAGCGACGGGTCGTTTCGGGGTCGAACACCGCCAGCGACCAGGCACCGATGGGGATGGTGATGCTGGCAGCGACGCAAAGCGGTGCCAAAGCCCGCCAATCCGCTTCCCGGATGGCGGTGCGCGCCAGCTGCAGGACGCCCGGCACTTCGATCAATGACATTAGGACGACAGCGGGTACCGGCCCATACACGATGATCAGCGCTGGGATGATGATCAGCGCCGCGCCGAACCCAGTAAAGCCGCGTGACAATCCACCGAGAAACACCGCGCCGAGGGCGAGGGCTAGCATTGGGTCGAAAGAGATCAAAATTTGGGGCCGGTCTTTGGAATATACCATCCGTCATTCCCGCGCAGGCGGGAATTCAGAACATCCGAACTGAGCCATCGGATTCCCGCCTGTGCGGGAATGACAGCCAAGGGAAAAATCACTCGGCAGCCATGGTGGTGGTCGCGTCGTAATTTCCGGCCACAAGGAGGCGCATCAACTCGTCGATATCAGTCATCTCCGGCAGGCGCCGCACGGCGTCCGCGATCGCGGCGAGGTTCATCGACGGGTCGACCATGTCGATCAGTGGTTCCGCTTTCTCCAGGACACCGTCGAACGAGAGTGATCGTTCCGGCGAGCCGAGCGCTTCGATCACTTCCGCGCTTTCTTCGCGCCCATCTG
Source organism: Alphaproteobacteria bacterium (assembly GCA_049601975.1). Taxonomy (GTDB): domain Bacteria; phylum Pseudomonadota; class Alphaproteobacteria; order UBA8366; family UBA8366; genus UBA6544. The sequence continues at coordinate 5,300 of JBMYRC010000020.1, forward strand.
CGAAATGGACCGTCACCCGGTTTGCCATGCGGTCGGGCAGGTAGGTATCCAGTTTTGGATCGTGATGGGCTTCGGTCTTATCGATCAGTGAGATGATCGTCGGGTCTTGGTGGTAGGCGGTCTCAAAAGCACCGTATTTCTTCGGTCCATACGCGAGTGTCGCGGCGGTGATATAGGGCATGCTGTATTGGGCCGCCATGACGGAGCTTGGTCGCCGGATCGCGTGTTTCTTGATCGCGTTGCCGGGGGAATAGACGTCGATCTTCGTGATGTCTTCCGGATTATGCGTAAAGTTTGCTGTGGCGATCTCCAAACAATCGATCATCGAGTGGAATTTTCGGCAGCAGGAATACGGCTTGAAGCTGATGTTGTGGATCTCAAGCGGCGCGCCGGCCTGGCGGGCGAGGAGTTCCAAGTTCGGGTTCTCACTGTACAGGTGATAGAAAGCGAGGGGACCTTCGAGAGAGTTGATCGGTGCCGACATTTCCAACTTACCGAGCTGAGCCGCGATCACGCCGTGCATGGCCGGAATACCCGCATGCATGCGCTTCACCATGGTCCCCTGAGGTTCATGGGCGAATTGCGAGGAGCCGCCGACCATGGACAAGGCTAGGCCCCAGGATCGAGCGAGGCCTTCCGCATCCAGACCCATGAGTTTGGCAGCCGCCGTGGCGGCGCCGAACGGGCCAAATAGGCAGGTCGCGTGGAAGCCGCGCTCGGTGACTTGCTGCGAGATGGCGGCGCGGCCGATCCGCGTCATCGCCTCGTAACCGGCGGCGACGGCGGCGAGGATATCTCGCCCGTTCGAGCCGCATTCGGCGGCAACGGCAAGGGCGGCGGTAATGACCACGGCGCCCGGATGACTGCTGGAGGCTTCGTGGGTATCGTCGAGTTCATAGCCGTGGGCAGCGGTGCCATTGGCAAGGGCTGCGGTGGCCGCATTCGCTAAATCGCCGGAGCCGATGAGGCGAGCTGGGGCGTTCGACTTTTGCTCCTGCGCCCAGACCCGCATCTTGCGGCCCCATGGTTGGACAGAGCCGCACAAGGTGACAGCGCTGTAGTCCATGATTAGGCGTTGGAGTTGCGCAATATCGACCTCGGTCAATGCCGTCGCGTCGAGCGCGATCATTTCTTTTGCCAGGTCGAGACTGGATAGAGTTTGGTTCGCCATCTTTCCCTCTCCGTTCATATGCTTAGTTCTTTACCTAATGTCATCGGCGCCGAGTGCAATCGCGGGCGCAGTATAGAATGTCTAGAAGAAGGAAGACGCTGAATGGAGCAGTATCCGGCGGTTCGTTTTATGGTTCAACACGGGGCGAAACTGGCCGTCATGGTCGGTGTTTCGCTGCCGGTCTTGGTATTGCTCGGCGTGTTGGTGGTGGGTTGGCATTGGGTATGGCTAGTCGCGGCGGTTGTCGGCGGCGGAGCGCTCGGCTTTGTGTTTCGGACATTTGCCGAGCTAACACAAATCATCGCCGATATGTTATTGCCGCAATAGAGGTTTGATTTAGTGAGAGAGCCAGACGGTCGTAAGATCGTCGTTTAACGGCTGCTCGACCTCAGCATCGAAACGTTTGAGGATATGTTCTAACGGCGCCGCTGAGGCATTCGTGAGCGCGTCTTTCGCCAAATCCATCACACCGTCGATTTCCAATGCGTCGCCGCCATCGACAGTTGGGATCTCAAAGAGGGCGTCACTGAAGAGAAACATGAATGAGCCTTTGGGAAAGGCGACTTCGCGGTCTTCGTAGACGGAGCCGTCCCTCACGCCGAGAAGCATGCCACTTCCGTCTTCCAATCGAAGCTCTCGTGTATCCATATTGCCGAATATCGGCTCCGGCGCGGCGGCACCGGAAAAAATGAGACGATTTCGGCTTGGTTCGACGAAGGCGCATAGCATGGTTGCAAATTGACCCGGCTCAAGAAGCCCGTAGAGCGAGCTGTTCACAAGTGATAGGAATTCGGCGGGAGAACTCGACGGAATCTCCATTTCCTTGATGATGGCATCGAGGCGGAAAGTATTCAGCGCTGCCGCCACGCCATGACCGGAAAAGTCGACGGTGAAGACCATGAAACGATCTTCGTCAATGCTCCGCATGCCCCAGAAGTCACCGCCAAGTTCTGAAGAAGAGCGATAGTGGGATTCAATCTTGCAGTTGTGTTTTTCGGCGATTGAGGCCGCAAATTCCGCTGACGGGACGATTTGACTTTGCATGTCGCGCGCCGCCGATAATTCGTGCTCGAGGCGGTTGCGGTATCGCGTCAGCTCTCGCAGTAGGAGACGCCGTTCGAGCAGCTCTTTCGAGCGCTGAATCAAAATGTCGGAATCGATTGGTTTGGAAATCAGATTCGATGCGCCATGCCGAAGAACGTTGTTGCGGTCCTCATGGGTATCCAAGCCGGTCGTGACCAGAATCGGTGAGTCCAAGCTATCGGGATTGCCGCGAATTTCTTTCATTACCGCGAAGCCATCCAAGATCGGCATGCTCATATCCAGAATCATCAAATCCGGATCAAAGGTTTTGACTTTTTCCAGCGCTTCGACGCCGTCCATGGCGGTTTCAATATTTTGAAATCCACCGACCAGAAAATTCATCTTTATGAATTCGCAAATCATTTCGTCGTCGTCGACAACGAGTACGGGACAGTCCTTAAGCTCCAGTTCGACCAGTGAATTAGCGTTGGTTGTGGGTGCCGTTCTTAATGATTTAGTCGACTAACATCGTAAGAACAGTTTGAGTTGTCGGCCTTTTTCTTCGATCTCAATGTGGTCCGTCAGCGAACGAATGAGTTCCATACGCCTCAACGGCGCATTGGACGGGATGTGATGTCGTTTGGTGGCATCGTATCCTGGGCCTTCATTTGTTATGCAGATCGTCAATTCCGGCTGGCTCCAGCTAGCTGAAACTTCCACCCGGCGATCAGCCAGTGTGGGATTGGATAGTTTTTGTTCTAGATCACCGTATTGCTTTTCGAGGCCCAAAAGTCCTTCATCGAGAGGCACAGAGTCGACTTGCAAATTGCCGTGCAATACAGCGTTCGCGATAGCCTCGTGGAGGGAGATCAGTCGTTCCGGTTGACGTTCGGCCGGAAAACTAACGCGATGAGACAGCATTTCGCTGAATCGTTCGGCATTCGCCAAACCATAGGCGGTTCGGGAGCTGAGGTTGAGAACTATCTCATTAGAAGCAAGCGTACGAAGGACTGAATTGAGCACCGGTATACTTTCCGGCCCCCGATATTCTACAATACCCGCAAAGGCTTGTTTCGTAAGATTGGTATATACGCTGGAATGAATTTCACCCGCGAACACGATCTTTTTGTCGTCCTGCCCGTCGAAATCAGCATCTTCTGAAGTTGGATTCCACTTCCGAATCTCGACCTCACCGTTGATGCCGGTCTGATCATCGAGGCATCCGTCGTGCCAAATGGCTAGCTGTATGAGCTTCGCGGGCGTTCCCAAAATGAGAATGATCTAAAAGTCGCCGTTGAGTCGGGTCAGGACCAACTCAATTCGCCGAATTTAGACTAACGGAACCAGTTGATCGAAGCGCGCGACTTGAAGCATCTTCTGCACCTGGCCGTCGGAAGGAACCTTCAATGACAAACTCTGTCCGCTTTTCGTGCAGGCGTCTTGGATGCGAAGTAGAAGTCCTAACCCAGCCGAATCGATAAATTCAAGCTTCGATAGATTGATAACTTTGTTCGTGGCATCGTCCGCCGTTAGTTCCGTAATTAGCTGGCGGCATGTCGTGTGCTCGTCGAATGTCAGCCGACCGCTCAGGTCTACCTCGAGACCGTCGCCGGTCTTATTCTAGCTGTATTCCATTCACCTTTCCTCTTTATGCTTCTTGATTGCTTTTCGAACAAATCCTTACGCCTTCGTCTATGCTAACCTAACCCGTGATTGGTTAACAAATTAATAAGGCTATTCTTCTAACGCGTACATTCACACGTATTTTTTAGGGAAGATACTACCTAATTTTGATTCCTGAATCATTTTCCGATCGTTCGACCGCAATTCGGAAATCCGTCTCCACATTTGCATGAATAAAGTATAACGGAACGCCCGCGGTTAATGTATCTCCTTCCTGGATGCAAAGGTCGATTCCGGCGCTTTTGTCCATCGGCGCCCCGGCGCTACGGGCGATTCCGGACATCTGATATGAATCGATACGCTCGACGACGCCCGATCGTGGGGCCACGACCTCGTGGACCAAGTCGCCGGGCAAAATTAGGTCGTCCCGACGGCCCTGCAGATCGACGATGCGCTCCAATGCATCCAACGCGCGCCCGGAACGCAGTATTTCCGTGGCAAGTGGACGTCCTTGGCCGCGTGGCACCAGCGGGTCCCATTCCAAGATCGAAGCGGCGAAACCCAAGGCTTTTTCCATCAGGTCCAGCGGCGCATCGGATTCATTGCGTAGAACCTTGTACACATCTCTGACTTCAAGCGCGGGGCCGATACCGCGCCCGATGGGCCGTGAACCGTCTGTCACGCGGGCAATAACCTTCATACCAATTCCAGCGCCGACATCTTCGAACAATCGTGAGAGTTCGCGCCCCTCGCGCCCCTGTTGTACTTTGGCAAAGGGCCCGACCGGGATATCGATAATGGCGTGGGTCGCGCCGGCGGCGAGTTTTTTCGAGAGGATCGATGCGACCGCCCATTTGGTGGAATCGATACCGAGCGGCCGAGTGATCGAATTCATCACATCGTCGACGGCAGAATGATTAAGGCGGCCGTTCCACGCGATGCATCCGTTTCCCTCACCGACGACGCGTTCCACTTCCTCGGGGGAAAGGTCGACGCGGGCGATAGCTTCCATGGCGTCCGCGGTACCGGCGGCGGATGTGATTGCGCGTGACGATGTCTTGGGGATTAGTAGGCCGTGCGCCGCCACGATCGGAATGACGATCATGGTGATTCGGCTGCCGGGGATGCCACCCATCGAATGCTTGTCGACCACGAGGTCACGTCCCCAATCGAAACGATGGGCGAATTCAGCTCTCGCCCGGGTCAAGGATTGCACTTCGTCGATGGATAAATCCCGCGCAGCAGAGACCAAAAAAGCAGAGATTTCCTTGTCGGTGTAGCGGTCTTCGGCAATGTCTCGAATGACTGTATGCATTTCGTCGAGCGAGAGTTCGTTGCCCCCGAGTTTCGAGCGCAGCGCGGTGATGCTCTTCGGTGAAGGGGTCCGCTCGAGCGTGACCTCGGTGCCGGCGTCGAGTCCTAATTCTTCGAAGGCATGCGCGGAGAGGCCGATCTCGTCGATGCCGACAAGACTACTGTCATCGATGATATTAACCTTTGCGCGGGCACTGCGTCCGGCCCCTGCAATATCAACTTTTCCAGCGCCCAAATAGTCGGTTGCCGTGTAGGTGTCGCAGGCTCGATTCAAGAAGCAGATGTTCTCGTGCCACGTATCGATAGGAAGACGGCGAATACGCAGCGTGCCAGGAATGGCGCGGCGGATAGCAGTAACGAAACGCTCGACCCCATCTTCTCGCGTGGTGTCGTTGAGCACGCTGATAACATCGATGTCCGGTGGATAAGAAGTGGTGGTTCGGTCCAAGCGCCGGGCGATATCCTCGGCACTCTCACGACCTCTGGCGGCGAGGCGTGTTGCCAGGATATCTCGCGAGGCGGTCACTTCAACGACCCGGACATTCTCGTACCGTGCAGCGATATCGGCGATGACCGAACGCGAGACATTGGCCAACACGTGGCGACCTTGATTTAGGTCTTCAGCCAAGGTTATCGGCAAACCGTAACAAAGATCGTGGGCACGCCACTCCGATAAAAATCCATCAGCGGCCCGTCGCCGTTCGAACTCCTCCAGGTCGACCGCATCGTGTTCCTCGCCGCCTGCATTCGCGGGTCGGGTGATGACACGTTTTGCGAAGACAAAACTGCTATCGCCCTCGAGGCTCTCACGAGCACCGTCGAGAAGTGTGTCCTTGCCCGCACCGCTGGGGCCGACGATGAGGAAGAGCGTACCCGTCATCGAGGCTCCTGCGCCGAAAGCTGGAAGTGATCAGATTTCGACATCATCCAATCCAATGTCTACGGAAGGGGCCGATTGGGTGATCTTGCCGGTCGAAATCAGATCAACGCCTGATTCCGCCTTCGCTCGTACGGTCTCGAGCGTAATGCCGCCGGAAGCTTCCAGCGTGATCCGACCTTGGACGATTTCGACGGCCTGCCGCATCGTATCCGGCGACATGTTATCGAGCAGTAGCGATTCCGCACCCGCTTCGAGCGCCTCTTTCACTTGATCCAGATTGTCGCATTCGACCTGTACTTTCGTGAGCGTCGGGACTTGTGATTTCGCCCGTTGGATCGCCGCCGTCAATCCGCCGCAGACTGCGATGTGGTTGTCTTTCACCAAAACGCCGCCGTCGAGCGCTAAGCGGTGATTCCGTCCACCACCACAGGTGACGGCGTGTTTTTCAAGCGCCCGCAGTCCCGGTGTCGTCTTTCGCGTGTCAATCAGAGTGGCGTTGGTGCCTTCGATTTCCTTCACGTATTTTGACGTAAGCGTAGCGATACCGGAGAGATGTTGGAGAATGTTGAGCGCTGTCCGCTCCGCCGTCAGGAGGCCGCGCGCTTTCCCCGACACCCGCGCCAGCGTCGTGCCGTCCTTGACGTGATCGCTGTCTTTAACGCGAGCCTCATATGTACAGTTCGGCTCGCACCGGCGGAAGACCGCGCCGGCGACGTCCAAACCAGCCACGACGATGTCCTCGCGGGCGTTGACGTCAAACGTACCGTCTGTCGCCGCGTCGATCATGATCGTCGAGGTCAGATCAACAAAGCCGATATCCTCACGCAGGAAGGGGCCGATTAGCTCTTCGATCAGAATGGGGTCGATCACGTCTTTTTCCTCCAGTTCGCACCGTACGCCGGCGCGGATTTAAGATAAGAATGTTTCAATCGTTCTCGTATAATTGTTGCCCGCGATCCGAATGTGGCCCACGCAAGATAAGAATGCGGCGTCGATCAAGCGGCGTTCAATGAGGTCCCGCGCAAATGCTTCGCCTTGCGACAGGGCCGCATCGATCGTCTCGAGTGGTAATTCCCCCCGGTTAACGGTCACAAGCCTGTCGCCGAGGTCGCTATCGGGGTCGAGGGAAGATGCGGGTGCCCGCTCAATAGCGGGATGATCCGCGTCCACTGCATTCGCGATCAAGGTCGCGGCGGCGTCCGCGCTGGCAGCGGAAGCGGCCAACACGGTGACCGCATCCGCGATCCCGAACGAGAAACTCCGACCGTCCATGCCGCTGGTAGCTATCCCTCGCACATTCATATCGGATGAGATTTCGACACTGCCGTCCAACTGGGCATTGAGGAGCACCGGCACCAAACCGACCGCGAGAATCTCGCCAGTCGCGAGATGGAACGCGATATCGCCGCCATCGTTCACATAGATCTTCCGCACTTCGTCGACCGTCGACATGGCGGCGCAGATTTCGTCTGCAACCGCGCCGGCGACCGCCGCCATCGGTGTTATGAAGTGGCCAACATGAGGGCGAACCGCTGCCATCATTCGGTTGGCGACCGGGCCGAGTACCTCTGACGGTTCGTCGCCGATTGGCATGCGAAGGGTCGCTAATTCACCAACCAAGGAGGGAAGTAGGCCGTCAAACCGGCTGGCGGCGCGCCGATAAGCCTCGCTGACCGCATCGGGCGAACCTTCAGCGCCAATGACAAGATCGATCGGGCCTTCGTGCAAATGCAAACGGTTGGCCGACAGATGAGCCGTTTGGCGGTCGGTTACAGTCGTTGGGATTTGATGCGCGACGGCGTTCATGACGTCTCTCTAATCCGTTCTCTTGGCGAGCGGCCAGGGATTGTCTGGGTGCCATTGGCTGCGCCGTGCGACATCTTTGAATTCCGCCACCACATCGGTGAGCGAGGTGATGTGACCCGTATGCCCACCGAGTTCCGCAAAATCGGAACGCGCGAGGGTGAACTCAATAGGTGCGACGATGGCTGGGGTCGGCACATGGCCGAAGGAATCGTCCGGCATTTGCATGACGTCGACCATCGCTGTGATCCCGCCGCCCGGCCATACATATACGGGAGCACCCCCCATGGTGACCCGTGTGAGGCGATTGCGCACTGAGCGTGTTAGGTGGACTGGGTTCTCTGTGACGCCCGCGCGCAGCGATCCACCGGCACCGCCCATGAACAAGACGGTAGAGAGCGAAGGTTCGCAGTTCTCGCCAATCCGATCGACGACGACTTCCAGTGGATGCGGCATGTCGGTTTCGATCGGTTTCAAGTCGTCGTCCAGGATACAATAGAGCGAGTCCTCGCCCGTGGTGCTGGTCATCAGGAGGCGCATGCCCGGCCAGGCAACGTCAGGGTCGAATCCATCGATGATCTCCAACGGGTCCTTAATGTCCGTGCCGCCCCAGCCGGATCCCGGCTCCGCTACCTGGAAATAGCGCCCGGGCGTGGATCGGCGGCCGCGCATTTTGATGCCGGTCGGCGGCATATGCAGGACTTTGCCCGCCTGATGTTCGGAGAGAACGCCGGTGATGTGATCGTCGACGACAACGACTTCATCGGCTTCTCCATGCCATTGTTGGGCGAAAATGCCGATGGTCGCCGAGCCGCAGCCGACGCGCATCCGCTGTTCCTCAACGGCGTCGATGATCGGTGCCTTGCCTGCCTGCACGATCACGGTTGAGCCGTCATCAATGGTGAGTTCGACGGCCTCTTTATTACAAAGCGCCATCATCGTCTTACAGGTGACATTACCTTCTTTTTTAGTGCCGCCGGTCAGGTGATTAACCCCGCCGAGCGACAGCATCTGCGATCCGTACTCCGCCGTGGTGACATGGCCCACGTGCTCGCCGTTCGCACGGATGGCTGCGGTCTCGCTACCGATATGGCGGTCGGTGTCGATTTTCACCTTCACGCCGCAATAGCTGAAGATGCCTTCGGTCACGACGGTGACGGTGTCGACACCTTCATAGTCGCTGGAGACAATAAAGGGGGCAGGCTTGTAGTCGGGATACGTAGTGCCGGAGCCGATTCCCGTCACGAAGACTTCTGATCCGGTCACCGGGTTGCCGTTCCAGTTGGGCTCGTTGGCGAGGAAGGGAACCATCTCGCCGCCTTCGCTGGTCGCGCGTTCGGACAGAACCAAGGGGTCGGTTCGGATCAATCGTCCATCCGCATTGGCGTAGCGGTCGCAGGCACCGGTGCGGCCCGGGCGAATGCGGCACAACACTGGGCAGGCATCGCAACGGATGATGCCTTCCGTGCCTTCACGGGCGCCGAACATTTCGGTCCGGTCGACGCCTTGTGAGATGTCAGGTGAATCGTCCTGCATCAATCCTCCTCCGCTCTGGCATCGAGCGCGGCCTTGAGACGGTGCGGTAATAAGGGGGCCTGGGTAACGCGGATGCCGGTCGCGTGGCGCACTGCGTTGAAGATCGCCGGGGCGGTCGGCACCAAGGCGGGCTCACCAATGCCTTTCGCACCATAAGGGCCTTGGGGTTCCGGGTCCTCGACTAGGATGACGTCCATTTCCGGCACATCGCCGAATGTCGGGATCAGATAGTCGTGCAGATTTTCGGTGCGTCCCGGAATGTATTCTTCCATCAGCGCCAAGCCGATCCCCTGCGCGATTCCGCCATGGATTTGACCTTCTACCAGTGTCGGGTTGATGGCCTTACCGAGATCGTGCGCCGCGACGATGCGTCGGAGATGAACGGTGCCGAGTTCCATATCGACGTCGAGATCGGCAATCTGGGCCGCGAACCCGTATGTAGCGTAAGGGTTGCCTTGGCCGTCGGCGTCGAGCGGTGTGGTCGGCGGATCGAACGTCCCTTCTCCCTGCAGGACGGTTCCCTCGTCATCGACAGTCGGCAGGGTCGAAAGGGCGATATGCGTTACGCGCTCGTCGTCGGAGACGGCGATGGTAGCACCTTCCAAACGCAGCGTTGCTGCGTCTCCTACATTCGCCATTCGCAGGATCTCAGCGCGCAAGTTCTGACCCGCGAGGAATGCGGCCTTGCCGGAGACGAATGTCTGGCGCGATGCCGATGTCTTGCCCGCATCCGCCGTGAGGTCGGTGTCTCCGAGCACCAAGGAGAAATCAGTGGTCGGCAGGCCCAGTGCATCCGCGCAGATTTGCAGCATGATGGTGTTGGAGCCCTGGCCGATATCAACGGCACCGCTGTAGAGCGTGAGGCGACCGTCACCGGTAAGCGCGACCCGCATGGTGGACGGATTCGACATCGAAGTATTGCCGCAGCCATACCACATGCAGCCGATCCCGACGCCGCGTCGACGCACGCTGCCGTTGGCGGCGTTCTGAGCCTCGGCTTCTGCGCGGAGCCTTGTCCAATGAGGGCGCAGTGCTTCGAGGCATTCAGCCAAGCCGACGCTATGCTCCAGCTTTTGTCCCGTCGCCGTCGGGACGCCCGGCCGGATTGCATTGATATGGCGAAATTCCAGCGGATCGATTCCAAGTTGCAGAGCGAGGTCTTCATAAAGCTGTTCCTGCAACATCGCTGCTTGGGGCACGCCGAAGCCTCGGAAAGCGCCTGACGGTGGGCCGTTGGTATAGATCGAACGCGAATCCACCGCGATGTTGGGGACGAAATAAGGGCCCGTTGCATGCACGGGCACCCGGTCCGCAACCGTCGGTCCCCAGGACGCATATGCGCCGGTGTCAAAATCGGCGGACATCTCGAATCCGGTCAGGCGGCCGTCGGTGTCGGCAGCGGCGCGGGCGCTAACCATAGCTGGGTGCCGTTTCGTGCTCGACGCCATGGATTCGATCCGCGTATAGACGCAACGCACCGGGCGATTGAGGTTCCAGGCCGCGACCGCGAGCGGCAATTGTACCGAGGCATCCAACTTGCCGCCAAAGCCGCCGCCGCAGGCGGACGGAATAATGCGCACTGCATCCTTCTCTACGCCTAAGACACGAGCGCATTCGTCGAGGTCCATATAAGGTGCTTGGGTACAGGCCGTGATTTCGATGCGATTGCCGACCCGTTCGGCGAACCCGGCCTCGGGCTCGATATAGGCGTGTTCGACAAAAGCCGTCTGCAGAGTGCCGTCCGCGACGGCGGCACTGTGGAAAGCCGCGTCCATCTCGCCTTTGCGCAAGCGCCCAGTGGTCAGGATGTTCCCGGGAGTGCTGTCGTGGACGGTCGCAGCGCTTGGTTGCAAGGCGGCGTCCACGCCGGTGACGGCATCTTGCGGCTGCCATTCGATAGGTAGGTCACCAAAGTCGATCCCATCCACGGCTTCCCGTGTGCCGACGATGGCGAGCACGGCCTCGCCTCGATATCGCACATGTCCGTCCGCGAAGACCGGTTGATCCTTCAAGTGCGGATAAACGCCGAAACTGTTTTCGCCCGGAACGTCCCGTGCACTCAAGATGGTCTCGATCCCATCCAAGCACGCCGCAAAGGCGTCGAGATTACCTACCTGAAACGTTGCCCGTGCATGGGGCGAGCGATAGAGCCGTAGCCAGAGTGCGTCAGCGGGTGCGCTATCCGCCCCGAATTGATCCGTGCCGTTAACCTTGGCGACGCCGTCGATGCGTTCCAACCGGCTGCCGACCGATGGACCGTGGTGCCGCGCGGGTGTTGCTTCGGTGAAAGTGTGCGCATCCATCACCGCGTCGATAATTGTTTGATATCCCGTGCACCGGCACAACACGCCGCCCAGTGCGTCTTCAACGGAAGTTCGATCCGGCTCCGGTTCGCGGTTCAGGAGTTCAGTCGCGGCCATGAGCATGCCGGGGGTGCAGATGCCGCATTGCGCGGCACCGTGATGCAGGAAGGCGCGTTGCAGCGGGTTCAGTTCTCCCGCACTGCTCAACCCTTCGACGGTGGTGATCTCGCAGTCATCCGTCTGAGCCATTGCAACCATACAGGCGCAGGCTTGGCGTCCGTCGATCAGGACCGTGCAGGCCCCGCAATCACCGGCATCGCAGCCGACTTTTGTGCCGGTCAACGCAAAGTCGTCGCGCAGCGCATTGGCCAGTCGTTTAAAGGGATCGCCCTTATAGTCGCGAGCTTCGCCATTCAGCGAGAATTGTGAGAGGCGTGTAGATGGAGGATGAGAATCGTTCATGCGGCACTCCCTATTTCCGTCAGCAGACGACGGACCAAGGTCTCCGCCGAGGATTGCCGATAACCGGCATCGCCGCGCACGTCGTCGATGGGAGAGAGCGGCGACAACATTGCAGGCGTGAGGATGGTGCCGATGGAACGGTCACGGGTGCTCCCGACCAGCGCCTCTTCAAGCTCGGGCAAGCGTTGTGCGACTGCCGAGCAAGAACCGACCGCAACCCGCGCATGTAGAATGCGATCGTCGTCGTCGCAATCGATCACGGCGGCGACCATTGCGATGGAAATTACCAAATAACGCCGCGCGCCTAGCTTTAGGAATGCCGAGCGGGCCGCAGCGCCGCGTTTCGGGACGAGGATCGCGGTCACGAGTTCCGATTCACCCAATGCAGTACGCCGATTTCCTTGCAGGAAATCTGAGACGGGAAGGGTTCGGGTGCCGGTTGAGCTGGCGATTTCGATGTCGGCGTTCATGGCGATCAAGGACGGCACACCGTCCGCGGCGGGGGAGGCATTACAGATGTTTCCGACGAGGGTGCCGCGGTTTTGAATTTGCACGCCGCCGACTTCACGACCGGCTTGTTTCAAGCCATCGAAATATCGCGGCAGATCGCGCTCGACGAGTTCCGTCCAGGTGACGCGGCTACCGATGCGAAAGCGGTCATCTTGTTCTTGAATACCGCTTAACCCGTCGATGGCTGAAATATCGAGAATCCGTGTCGGCGCGGGCCGTCCCCAGGCGAAAGCGTCCGTCGCGACGGGATACACATCGGTCCCACCCGCCAAGACTGTCCAGTCGCCGCCCGCGAGAATTCCGAGAGCTGCGTCGAGCGATTTTGGTCTTTCGTAGGCTTCAGGCATGGTTCAATTATTGTTTGTTCACAAACAAATTACGTTATTCCGATATCCGGTTCAAGAGAGCTTTCTCAGCATGTCCAAAAGGGTCTTTCTATCTTTTGCGCTGAGCGGCTCCAGCGTTTTCGTGGTGATGGCTTCCGCGGCCGGTATGACTTCACGTATGAACTGCTCGCCGATCGAGGAAAGTCTCCAGAGACTGCGCCGGCGATCTTCAGGGTCTGGTCGGGCGTCGATTAGTTTACGTTCGCGCAGACGCCGCACGACGCCCTGCACGGTGGCCGGGTCCATGGCGGTCAGGCGTCCCAACAGATTTTGCGAGACCTCGCCCTCGTCACCAATTTTGACCAAGACGGCGAATTGCAGCGGGGTTAATTGCTTGGCGCCGAGACCTTCGAAGAAGATCGCCGCGTGTCGTTGGTTGGCGCGGCGCAGCAAATGTCCGACCTGGTCTTCCAGCTTGTAGGGAGGGGAGGGTGATTTTGCCAATGTGGTGCTCCTACCGCGACCGGATGGACGCGGTGGCGTCGCTGTCGATATCCGACAAGTCACCTGCGAGCACGACACCGAAGAGCGCCTGCGCTTGATCTACTGTGTAGTAGCCCCGCCGCACATCCTGCAGAACCGCATCAGGGTCGCGCTCGAACGGATTGCCGAATCCACCGCCGCCCGGTGTGCCGACAGCGACGATGTCTCCCGGTTGGATCGGAATATCTTGATCCTTTGAGAGATGTTCCGGTGTATAGGATTCGCCGCCGCGCCGCACGGTAACTGTATTCTTGCCGCCATCACCGCCACCCAGTGCGCCCTGTGGGCCAACCCGGCCGTGATCCATGACGAAGGAAGCTTGCGCCTCGCCGCGACGCAGCTCGACCGTGTAATTGACGCCGAAGCCGCCCCGTTGTTTCCCGGCGCCGCCGGAGCCTTCCCGCAATCCGTATTCGTGAAACAGCACTGGATAGTACTGCTCCAGCACTTCGATGGGCTGGGTCTTCGAGATGCCGATGGTCGAACAGCCGTTTGTCAGGCCGTCGTGATCCGCGTTGCCGCCATATCCACCACCGCTGATTTGATACATCACGAAGGACCGGTCCTTTTCCGGGTCGTAGCCGCCGAGCGCGAAATTACCGCTTGAGCCCGCGGGGGCCGCCGTGACGATATCCGGGAGCGGTTCGACCAGAGCCGCGAACACGGCTTCGGCGATACGCTGCGAGACTTCGGCGGCGCAACCCGAGACCGGGCGCGGATACTTCGCATAAAGGAAAGTGCCTTCCGGGTCCTTGATATGTAGCGGATCGAAAGTACCCGCATTGATCGGAGCTTCGGGGAAGATGTGCTTCATCGCCAGATAAACCGAGGAGCGCGTGGTCGCGATGACGCTGTTCATCGGCCCGCGACAGGGCGGGCTCGACCCCTCGAAATCGAAATATAGATCGCCGTCTTTCTTCTCGATGGAGACCGCGATCCGCAACGGCTCGTCCACGACGCCATCGGAATCAACCCAGGCTTCTCCCCGATAGGTACCGTCCGGAATTTGTGTGATCTTGGCCCGCATTTGTTGCGCGGCCCGGGCGCGCCATTCGCGGACGGCGGATTTCACCGTATCCGCTCCGTAGCGCTCGAGCAGAGCCGTCAATTGCCGCGCCCCCACCTTCAACGCCGCGATCTGGGCCTTGATGTCGCCGATTCGTTGGTCTGCGATGCGGATGTTGGAACAGATGATCGCGTAAATCTCCGGGTCCATCTTGCCCCGTTTCACCAGCTTGACCGGTGGCAGGCGCAGGCCTTCTTGTTCGACTTCCGTGGCGTTCGCGGAAAATCCACCGGGAACCGAACCGCCGATATCCGGCCAATGCCCGGTGTTCGACAGCCAAGAGAACAGTTTGCCTTCGTAGTAGAAGGGCATGGCGAAGCGCACATCCATCAAATGCGTCCCACCGAGATAAGGGTCATTGACGATATAGACGTCGCCTTCGTCCGGCGGCAGTGCTTTGCCGGTCTTGATGAAATCGATCAACGTCATCGTGGAGAACTGCATCGTGCCGACGAAGACCGGCAAGCCCAACTCGCCCTGTGCGATAAGCTCGCCCGTCTCCGCATCGTAGATGCCGTCGGAACGGTCGTTGGCTTCCGCGATAACAGGAGAGAAGGCGGAGCGCGAAAACGTCAAATCCATCTCGTCGCAGACTTGCTGCAACCCCGCTTGGATGACGCTCAGGGTAATCGGGTCGATGTCGCTCATCGGATGTCCCCAATTTCGATCAATAAGTTTCCGTCACGGTCCACTTCGACGCTGTTGCCGGGCTCGATGACGATGGTGGTGTCCATCTGCTCGACGATGGCGGGGCCGTTGAACTTTCCGCTGATGGGCAGCCGGTCGCGGGCATAGATGGTGGTGGCGTGCCATTCGCCGTCGAACCACACCTGCCTTTGCCCCTCCGTGGCCTCTTCGACGCTGGCGGCACGCAAGGACGGGTCCAGAATGCGCCCAAGATCGAATTCCGGGCGCAAACCAATGACCGATGTCTTGAGATTGACTAAATTCGCGCGAATTTCAGGCAGTTCGACCTGGAAACGATCGAAATAGGCCGCTTCGAAGATGCGCTGGATCTCCTCTCGGGAGGTGTCGAGGCTGGGTAGGGAGATCGAGATTAGATGGGTTTGTCCGATGAATTGCATATCGGCGCCGTGCAGGATACGCATGTCGTCAATTTCAATTGTTTCGGAATCGATAAGATGCCGGCCGTCAGTGATTTGTTCGGCAAATATACCCTGCACGCTCGCCATATCGACCTGATCGAGTGGTCGGTTCACTGTGCGAACGAAATCGTGCCGAACGTCAGCGACGACGCAGCCGAGCGCGTTGGTGATCCCGGGACGTG
Organism: Alphaproteobacteria bacterium; assembly: GCA_049601975.1. Lineage (GTDB taxonomy): Bacteria > Pseudomonadota > Alphaproteobacteria > UBA8366 > UBA8366 > UBA6544. The sequence continues at coordinate 21,148 of JBMYRC010000020.1, forward strand.
TGGGCACCAACACACGGGGAATGCCAAGTTCCTTTGCAAGCGATACCGCATGTAAGGGACCCGCTCCGCCAAAAGCAAAGAGCGTGAAGTCGCGAGGGTCATGCCCTTTCGATATCGATACAATCCTTATCGCGCCGGCCATTCGGTCGTTGGCGACCCGTAGAATAGCGCCCGCCGACGTATCCACGTCAAGGCTGAGCGGAGCGGCGACCTTCTCTTCGAAAACCCGCCGTATGGCGTCGATGGCGGGTGTGCCTTCGGTCGCCAGGAGTTTTTCGGGGTTCAGTCGGCCTAATAATAAATTTGCGTCGGTGATTGTCGGCGCTGCGCCGCCTCGACCGTAGCAGACCGGACCCGGTGTCGCGCCCGCGCTCTCCGGTCCGACCTTCAGCAATCCCGCATCCGTCACCGAGGCAATAGAGCCACCGCCGGAGCCGATGGTGCGCACATCGACCATCGGGACATGGATCGGCATCGCGTATTCAACGTCGAGCTCGTTGCTGACCGCGGGCACTGCGTCCATGACCAACGCGACGTCGGTCGAGGTGCCGCCCATATCGTAGGTGATGAGATTGTCGATCCCGGCGCGTTTGGCGGCATGCGCGGCTGCCATCACACCCGACGCTGGGCCCGACATCACGGTTTTAGCGGCTTCCTTGTCGACAAGGCGGGCCGAGACCATGCCGCCATTGCCGTTCATCACCAACAGATCGCGCCCGAACCCTTGGGCCGTCAATTCGTCCTGTAAGCGATTGATATAGCGATGTAAAATTGGGCGAACGGCGGCATTGACGGAAGCGGTGACACCGCGTTCGTACTCACGGTATTCCGACAACAATTCGTGCCCGGCAGTAATGTAGTCGTTCGGCCAAACCTCGCGCAGGATTTCCGTCGTCCGTTGCTCGTGGGTTGGATTGGCATAGGCATGGAGGAAATGTACGACCACGGATTCGCAGCCAAGCTCGATCAGGCGCGTGGCGGCGGCGCGAACTTGATCTTCATCCAAGGGAGTTACGACTTTGCCGGCGGCATCCATCCGCTCAGCGACTTCCAAGCGCAGATCGCGCGGGATAATCGGCTCGAAGGTACCGAACATGCCGTAAGGTTGAGGGCGGGTGCGGCGGCCGACTTCGATAATATCGCGGAACCCTTGGGTTGTGATCATCCCGGTGCGCGAAAGTTTACGCTCCAGGACCGCGTTCGTCGTCGTGGTGGTGCCGTGAACGATGGCGCCGATGGAAGAGAGTGCCGTGCCGGTCTCCGCTAACGCCGCCAATACTCCGAAAGCCTGATTCTCAACGGTCGTTGGTGTCTTGACCACCCGGACCCCGTCCCGGTCAACGAGCAGCAGGTCGGTAAATGTCCCGCCGACGTCAATACCGGCGATGACGGTAGTATCGTTTGGTGACTCGGACAATGGACCCTCTGACCTGCATTACACTTGTATGTAGACAAACAAATTATGCGGCCTTGTGTCGACTAGCAAGTGGCTTTTGGCGGGGCGTTCAGATGCCGAGGCGGCGTTCGTACAAGTCTGGCAGGTCGTTTTCAAGGAGGACTACATCTCCGGATTTCGCGTTCTCGGCAATCCAGTCGTTCGCTTCGGCAAAATTCTCGCAGCGGATGGTCTCGGCCTCGTCGTCCGTGTGTTGCTCGAAAGCATCGACGAAACTCTCGATCCGACTGGGGGCAATCGCGAGTAGAGTATCCACATGTGCCGCCGCGATCTCGCCAAGGCGTGTGTGCTCTTCATCATGGGCATCGCCCAGTTCCACCATGCCCGGAGTCGCTAGGATGCGCTGACTGCCGGACTCCACCAGGATGTCGAGCGCTTCAAGGGCGGAGGCGAAACCCTCGGGGTTGGAGTTATAAGCATCGTCGACCAAGGCTGCGCCGTTCGGGCCCGGCTTCACTTCGAAGCGATGGGTGATCTGCGGCGTTGATTTCAGCGCCAGCGCCACCGATTTCGGATCGGCGCCGAAGGCACAGGCCACCGCGAAGACGAGGGCGATATTGGTGATCTGGTGAGTGCCGAAGATCGGCACGGTCAATTCGTACGTCCCGCCCTGCCACGTCAGGGAGAGGGATAGTCCGTCCTTGGATTGTGATTGGGCCAGTATTCGCAGGTCGCAGGTTTCCCCTTCACCACAGACGATCATGGCGTCGGGAAAGCGGTCAGCAAAGGCGCGCGCTGGGGCGTGAGAGAGCACGTCCTCAGTGACGATCACTTTGCCGCCGCGCGCAACGGTCGCCTCGGCCAATTCGAACTTGGCGCTCGCGACGGTCTCCAAGGTCTTGAAACGCTCGTAATGCGCCTTGCCGATGGCGGTGATGACGGCAAAGTCCGGCGGCGCCAGTTGGCACAAGCGATCGATGGAGCCTGGACCATAGGCGCCCATCTCGGCAATGAAATAACGGTGCTCAGGGCGCAACTGTTCGCGCACGATCCGGGCAATCCCCATCGGCGTGTTGACGCTGCCGGGAGTGGCGAGACCCGTCGAGGCGGCTTCCAACACGTGGGAGAGAATGTGTTTCGCCGACGTCTTGCCGAAGGAGCCGGTAATGCCGATCACCTTAGCTTCCAGACGCCCGAGTTTTTCATACGCTTCACGCCAATAGCGCCGCTGCACGTATGCTTCCTGTGGGGCAAGGGTCCAAACGGCAAAGGCCAGCATCAACGGCATGGTTTGGATAGGGACGAGCCACAAGATTGGTGGGAGATAGAGATAAGAGAAGACAAATCCCATTGTCGCCGCATAGATCATCGCGACGACAAGGATGCGCTTTGCGCGCGCGGTCAGGACGAGTTTTTTCTTGGCGTCTTTAAGGGGGTTCCGCTCACGCCAAGCGGCGGTCAGCAAGAAACCGCCGACGATGGCGACGAGGATCCATCCTCCAAGGCGCGGAATGAAATACGCCACGGCCACGAGCAGCAGAATGTTGACGCTCAAACGTTTGTCATATGACCGGGAGGAAACGATCCATTTGAGGAACCGCGGTGCGTCGTATTCTTCTTGCTGGAAGACATGCAGCAGCAGAATCAATCGCCGCGCCGCGAATACGAGAAAGATGATCCAGATAAATAGCCAAACCGGTGCGCTCATGTCTCATTCTCCAATGCATCGGCGAATTGCTTTAGTTGGAACGCCGTCTGATGCCGCCCATCTCCTAATACGGAATAATGGTCTAGTCCGTCCAATTGAATGTATTGGGCATCCGGGATGAGTTCCGCCAATCGCTGGCCAAGTTCCGGCGGCGTTTCCGTATCGGCGCTGCCGAAGACCAATCCCACAGGACAGCGGATTTGCCGGGCGACCTCGCTCAGGTCTTCGTTCACCACTTTGGTTAGGATGCCTCGCATCTCGCCCGCCGTTCGGTAATCGGCGCTGCCGAAGCGTTCGCGCAATCGGTCTTTGTCGCCCATCGGCAACGCGCGCAGGGACTTATAGAGAGCCACTTTCGATTTTACCTTCAGGGCGGCGAGCGGCGAGCGTTTGCGTTGTAACCCAGCGGCCGCGACCAGAAACAGAGCGTCGATGCATTCCGGATGCCGGGCAGCAATTTGCAAGCCGACCCGGCAACCGAAGGAATGCCCGATCCAGAGCCGACGGCCTGCTGGTAGTGTTGCAAGGAAGGAGGCGCAGGCATCGGCATATTCCGCCGTTCCCCAATCGTTAGTTGGTCTTGGCGAGACACCGAATCCGGGGAAATCCAAGACGATATTGAAGGCACTGGATTGCCAAGTCTCGGCTAGCGGCAGAAAGGCGTGATGGTCCTGTCCCCAGCCGTGGGCCCAGACGAATTGCCGGTCGGCCGTCTCGTCACCGAGCGTCCAATACGCGATTGTCTGACCGTCTCGCTCGAATTGCCGGGAATTAGTGGACATCCGGACCCGTTTCGCACAGTCTCGATAAACTATTGTCACCGCTCCGTTAGCGGTGACTGAGGACCGCATTTAACCGAATTAGCGCAGCCTTGAAAGAACCCGCCCCGTATTATCACGATAAAGCCTTGTTCTTGCCGCGTCTCGGCAAGCCCGTCGGCATCTATTGCGGGGGACGGCACTCGCTGTCAGCACCCTTAATTGCGAATCGCCGGAGGAGGAACCGATGACGGCCAAGCGCAGAGTAGCGGTATTCTTCGGCGGTCGTTCGCCAGAGCACGACGTCAGCATCGTCACCGGCCTGCAGGCGCTGGGCGCGGTGGATGCCAGCGCCTATGACGCATTTCCCGTCTATATCTCAAGTCAGGGCGAATGGTTCGTGGGCGATGCCTTGCGCGACCGGGCTAACTATCTTCCCGACGATAACACGCGTCGCAATTTGACCGAAGTCATGCTGGACGCGACCGACGACGGAGAGGGACAATTGGTCCCGCGCAAATCTGGCATGTTCGGGCGCGGTAAGCCCGTCAACTTCGATGTTGCCTTGCTCGCCTTTCACGGTAATAAGGGGGAAGACGGGCAAATACAGGGCCTCTTTGAGATGGCGGGTGTGCCCTATACGGGCATGCGCACGATGGCGTCGGCGGCCCTGATGGATAAATCGGTGACAAAGCGCTTGTTGGCGGGCCAGGACATATCGCAATTGGATTGCGCGGTTCTACGCCGTCCGGCTGACGGCCTGGTTATCACCGGTGCGGCGGTGGCGGAGGCGGTCGGTAATGCGAAGTTTCCGGCTTGCGTGAAACCATGCCATCTCGGTAGTTCTATCGGCGTCGCCAAGGTCGATGATATGGCGGAATTACGGGAAGTCTTACCGTCGATCTTCCGGCTCGATCCGGTTGCCATCATGGAGCCCTTCGTTCCGAACTTAGTTGAGTACAACGTCGCGGTCTCGGCATTCGATGGCGAGGTGCGGACGTCGGCCATTGAGCGACCGAAGCGCAGCGCCGAACTGCTAGATTTCAAGGAGAAGTACATGTCGGGCGGAGGCGGCAAGAAGGGCGGGTCGAAAGCACTCGGGACCGCCAGCGAAGGCATGCTGTCACTGACCCGTGATATCAATCCGAACATCCCGGCGGAGTTGGAGGCGAACATTCGTGATTGGGCTGCGGCGGCCTACGCGGCGGTCGGCGGCACTGGAGCGCCGCGCATCGATTTCCTCGGTGACAGTGAGACCGGCGAACTGTGGTTGAACGAAGTCAATCCATGTCCTGGCTCCTTCGGTTATTTCCTATGGGAAGCGGCGACGCCGCCGATGTTGTTCACGGAATTATTGAGCCATCTTATCGAGGAGGCGGTCGGCGAGTTCCGTAATTCGCGTCTCCCCTCCGACCCAACACCCAAGGAGGCGCGGTTGTTCAAGCGGCCATACGAATAGCACCGCTTGACGGATAGCTCGCCGACCCAAGCTCAATAGCAATGCGTGGGAAACCGGCCTTATGGCCAGCGGGAGGCAACGTGGGCGAAAATCAGCAATATCGCTTGGGTGTGGATGTCGGTGGTACCTTCACCGATTTTGTTCTGCTAGATGAGATCAACAGTGAAATTCACATCGCGAAATCTTTGACCACGCCCGCCGATCCGTCGGTCGGAATATTGACCGGGGTGAAGGCCTTCGACGAACGGTGCGAGGGGCATGTGGAAGCGACCCGCCGAATTGCGCATGCCACAACGCTGGTTGCGAATTCCGTGATAGAACGCAAAGGCGCGGTCACGGCGCTACTGACCACCAGAGGTTTTCGAGATATTTTGGAACTGCGCCGCCACGTCCGCGTGACGACCTACGAGCTTTTCGCCGACCCGCCCGAGCCCTTGGCGCCCCGCTGGCTGCGCCTGCCGGTGGATGAGCGTGTCTTCTCTGACGGTAATGTATTGAAAACCGTCCAGCGCGAGGATGTCGAGCGGGCAGTCGAAGTGATGCGGGCGGAAGGTGTTACATCCGTCGCCATCGCGTTCCTGCATTCTTATGTCAATCCGGCGAACGAACAGGCTGCGGCGGAGATCGTCCGTGAGCTGGCCCCGGAAATCGCAGTGACCCTATCGTCGGACGTGTTGCCGCAAATCAAGGAATTCGAGCGGACCAGCACGACCGTGGTCAACGCCTACGTCAAACCGTTGGCAAAACGCTATCTTGCTAATTTGGACGCCGGTTTGCAGAGCGCGGGTTATAAGGCGCCGCTGCACATCATGCTCTCGAACGGTGGCCTGGGTTCGACGACAACAGCGGGCGATTTCCCCATCCGTCTCATTGAATCCGGACCGGTCGCGGGCGCGATTGTCGGACGGCAATTGGCGGAACTGATGAATATTCGAAACGTGTTGTCCTTCGATATGGGTGGGACCACAGCGAAAGCGTGTCTCATCCGGGATCAAGCTTTGCCGATCACGGATGAGCTGGAGGTCGCGCGCTCAAAACGATTCACCAAGTCCAGCGGATTTCCTGTCGGTGTGCCCGCCGTCAATATGATTGAAATCGGCGCCGGTGGCGGCAGTATCGCGGCAGTCAATCAAATGGGTATCGTGCAGGTAGGACCGGAAAGCGCGAGCGCGGACCCGGGGCCGATCTGCTACCGTCAGGGCGGCACGCGGCCGACGGTCACGGATGCCGACCTCACCTTAGGATATCTCAATCCATCGAACTTCGCGGGCGGCACGATGTCGCTCGACGATGCGGGCTCGCGCGAGGGACTCGACCGGGATATCGGCGCACCGCAAGGGCGGGCTACGTTGCAGGCTGCTTGGACTGTCCACGACGTGATCAACGAAACCATGGCGGCGGCGGTGCGCATGCATGTCACTGAACGTGGTGGCAATCCTGAGGAAGCGACGATGGTGGCCTTTGGGGGTGCGGGGCCGGTGCATTCCTATAATCTTGCCCGCAAGCTGCATATTCGAAAATTAGTCGTGCCGTTGCGCGCCGGTGTTCTCTCCGCGCTCGGCCTGTTGGTGGCTCCACCCGCATACGACATGGTGAAAACATACAAGGCGCCGATTCGCACACTTAATGCCGCGGATATCACAGCGCAGATGGATGCGATGGCGTCCGAGATATCCACGCTCCTCAACGATATCGAAGCTGTGGGCGAGCGTCGTTTCCGTCGGGCGCTCGATGTCGGATATATTGGTCAAAGTTATCAGGTAACTGTGCCGCTGGAAGGTGCGCCGGAAGGTGAAAAAGTATTCGACACGTTCGCCCGGCTCTACCGCGAGAAATACGGTTATTTCTACGAAGATGTTCCGGCGGAGATTGTCAATCTTCGGGTCTTGGGCCAAATCGCGGGAGCAGGCTTGGATTTGACTCCGATGGAAGTGGGCGACGGCAGTGCCGCCGTCCCGACCGGGGAGCGCCCGGCTTATTCGCCATCGCGCGAGGAGATGATCCCCTTTGCCGTTTATGACCGAGAGACACTGCGCCCCGGCATGTCATTCCATGGGCCGGCAATCATCGAAGAAGTAACTTCGACGACCATCGTGGATGGCGATGGCTCTGTCGAAATTGACGCATACGGCTCGCTTGTCGTGACCTTGGAAGGAGTTTGATCGAATGGCTATTCGCAATTCCGAACTACCACTCGATGTCGTCTGGCCGCGCATGATCGCCATCGCGGATGAGATGGCGACGACCATGCTGCGCACCGCCTTCAGCCACGATGTGGTCGAGGTACACGATATGTCGACGGGCTTGCTCGACGACCGAGGATATTTAATGGCGCAAACCTGGTTGGGAGCGACGGGTCATACCGGTTGCATGCCCGCCTTCGGCGCCAATCTGATTGAGGCCTTCCCGCCAGAGACCGTGAAGCCTGGCGATGTCTTTATCTGCAACGACCCGTGGCTCTGTAATGGTCAGACAGCAGATGTCTTCATCACAACGCCGGCTTTTCATCAGGGCAAGCTCGTCGGCTTCGCGGTGAATACTATTCACCACGTGGATATCGGTGGGCGCAAAGGTTCCGGTCTGTCCGAAGAAGTCTTTGAAGAGGGCCTGATTATCCCGATGCTGCGGCTCTACGATGCGGGTGAGCCGAACGAAATGCTCTTCGGTCTGATCCGTCGTAATGTGCGGTATGCCGAAAAAATGATCGGCGATTTGCGAGCGCAAATCGCGACCGGTTGGGCCGGGTGCCGTGAGTTGGAGCGCCTTTGCAAGGAATTCGACTTCCCGGATTTGCGCGAAGTTTCAGACGAGATCACCGGACGCACCGAGGCCGGCATTCGTGCCGGACTGCAGGCATTGCCCGACGGCGAATGGCGCGAAGAGATGATGATGGATATCGACGGTATTGATGAGCCGCAGCCGCTCGTCGTCACCGTCAAAATCGAAGGCGATCAGCTTTATGCGAATTTTACCGGTACTGCGCCCCAGGTCCGCCGTCCAGTCAATTGCCCGATCAACTTCTCGCGCGCCTATGTCGCGGTGCCGGTCAAGATGATCTGCGACCCGGCTCTGCCCAACAATCAAGGAACCTATCGCCCGATCACCTTAAACGCGCCGGACGGCAGTTTGCTAAACCCCACATATCCGGCCGCGTGTTTCTGGCGCCTGAGTGCGGGGATGTTGGTAGCGGAGCTGATGTTCAAAATTTTCTCGCGCATCGTGCCGGATAGGGTGCCGGCGGAATCGGGCTCGTTGCCGACCTGGCAATTCTACGTGACCGGTAATAAGCCGGACGGCGAGTCCTACGCCCTGCATCAGCATTCCTTCGGCGGCATGGGTGGTCGGCCGGGCAAAGACGGTTTGTCGGCAGTCAGTTTCCCCTACAATGTCCGCGACGTCTCCATCGAATGGTCGGAGCATGAAACGCCGATCCTCTATCATGCGCGCGAGCTCATTCCGGATTCAGGTGGTCCCGGTAAATCGCGGGGCGGTCTCGGTCAGGAATTGATTTTCGAGGCATACGAACCGGGCACTGCGCCGAAACAGCCCTTGGTGTTCTCTGGTGCCGCGGGCCGCATGCGCTTTCCCCCGCAAGGCTTGGGCGGCGGTAAGCCGGGCGCTCTTGCTCGTATCGCCGTCGACGACAAACCCATCGCACCGTCTAGCTCGCCTGAATTTCCCTTTAGGATTGGTGAGGTCGTGCATTTGCAATTGCCCGGCGGTGGCGGGCATGGCGATCCGTCCGAGCGCGACCGAGATGAGATAGCGCGCGATCTAAAAGCTGGATATATTACCCCTGAAGGCGCGAAGTCTGACTACGGTGCGGAGTAATGCTTCAGTCAGACCTATAGATGAGAGCAATTGAACGTTGGGTCTGCGTTCTAGACTGCAAAACACCTCGGATATGAAATCAGCCGGATCTATCGCGGTTTTGTTCGAGCGGCCTGCGAATATTCGCGCGCTGCTATTGCGAGGTGGTGCGGTCCCAATGATAGCTGCAAGCTTGGTCGCTTGTTTTCTATTCTGGCTCCTTTGGGGTTTTGTTTGCGAACGAGACCTAATCGTGTGGTTCGCGGCAATCATGAGCGTCAATTTTATACGCCTGATTTTGATTAGAGTTACGGTTTCAAGAATAAAGAGTGACGAGGACGCGGTCCTACATTGGTTAGCTGCGCTAACATTTGTTGCCGGTATGGTTTGGGGATCGGCGGGGATGTTCTTGGTACCGGCCGAACCACTAGAGCTTCGGGTTATCCTGAGTTTTGCGTGGGTGGTTTAGTCGCGGGTACGGTCGCGATTTACAGTCATTGGCTGCCTATATTCTTCGCCTTTGACCTCCTCAATATGCTGCCGATTGCGATTCAAATTTTGGCAGGTGATCGAGATATCGACAAATTGATGGGTGTTTTGCTGATTGTTTACACCGTCAGTCTCATCTTTTTGGCGGTTAATTTCGTTCGGGCGCTCCGCCAGTCCATGTCGCTGCGGGAGACTCTTGGCGATGTTGAACAGTTTATGGAGTCGATATTTATTCACCTTCCGTTTCCGGTTGCGGTAAAAATCGCCGGAGAGCTGATATATTTTCGTGAATGTAAGGTTTGCGGAGCGACGTAGATTGTTGACAAAAGAAATCGCCGATAAGGACCCAGAGGAGATATTGGAAGCTGAGTCCGCTGTGTTGATTCGCAAATATGACCGGCGTGTCGTCGAATCGAAATCATCGGCAATAATCTAAAACCGCATAATCGACTCTGATAGATCGCTCCGAGATTATCTTTCTGTCAAATATCCCGTCATCGACGAAGTTGGAGAGGTTCATTCGATCGTCTCATTGGATGTTGACATTACGGAACGCAAGAATGTGGAATTGGCCTTGCAGCAGTCGAAGGAAGTGGTCGAACTTGCAAACCGCACCAAGACCGAGTTTCTCACGAATATGAGTCACGAGTTACGGGCTCCCCTCAATTCGATCATTCGGTTTTCCGACGTTCTACAGATGGCGGCTCTTGGACCGGTCTCACCAAAATATCGTGAATATGCTTCTGAGATTAATTTGGCCGGTAGGCACCTTCTGGCGCTAATCAGCGATATCCTTGGTGTGTCCAAGATCGAAGCTGGTGAAATAGAAATTGATGAAGAGGTATTCGATCTTTCTGGCTTGATTGCGGAGACGCTGCGCATGGTCCGTGACTGGGCGGAACAAAAGGGCGTGGAGTTAAACGAATCCTCACTCGTGAGAAAATTCCTGATCAGAGCCGATCTGCTACGCTTGAAGCAGGTGCTGCTGAACGTCTTGAGCAATGCCATAAAATTTACACCGGAAGGGGGCAAATTGACTTGTCAACGAGATGCGAGGACGGCAGTGGAGATATCGCTATTTCGGTGCAAGATACGGGAATTGGGATCGGTGCGATTGATTTACCGCGTGTCGTGCAACCGTTCGTTTAAGTGTCCAACCCGAGCATCCGCAATGCGGAAGGAACGGGCCTCGGCCCTACTTTAGCGAAGGCGTTCATCGAAATGTATGATGGGACGTTATCCATCGAGAGTGAACCGGGCACATTTTTGAAGGTATCGATCCTATAGCCGGCGCAGAGGCACATGCCGTGATTGACGAATAGGGGTATGGTTGCCGACATTGGGCTATATATAAATCGACATTGAAGTCGCAGAAGGATGGGAAGATGGTCGATTATCTTGGGTATCGCGCGAAAATGGGGGTGACAACACCGTCGACCAACACGATCGTGCAGCCCGAATACGACGACATGCGCCCACCCGGTGTCACCAATCACTTGGGCCGGATGCATATCGAGAATATCCCCACCACCGACGACAACAGTTTCGACAAGAGCCTCGAGCTTATCGATGCAGGGCTCGACGGTGCCGTCGAACGGGTGATGACATGCGATCCGGATTATCTAGTGCTTGGTATTTCAGCGCTCTCCGTTTGGGGTGGGACGCTGGCGTCCGTCGAGGATTTGCGCAAACGCATGAAAGACCGCGCCGGCCGCGATATCGGTGTTACGACGGCGGTCGACGGTGTCCGCGAGGCGTTGAAGTTGCACGGTATCAAGAAAAAGATTTCCATCGTTGAGCCCTATTACAAAACCATTGAGCCGAAGATGGAGGGTATCTTCGGCGAGCTCGGCTACGACATCGTCAAATACAATCACCTGCAGGGGAAAAGTCCCAACACATACTGTCACCTAACCGATGAAGAGATCGTCAACGCCTTCAAGGAGATCGACGACCCGTCGGTCGAATGCTTAGTGCAGTTTGGCGCCAACCTGCCGGGCGCCCGCATCGCGGACGAGGCGGAACGTTGGCTCGGTAAGCCGGTAATCAGCATCAACGTGGTGACCTATTGGCATGCGCTCCGGACCTTTGGCATCAAGGATCAGTTTCGCGGCTTTACGAGTTTATTTTCGAAGTTTTAGGGATTAAGTGTACCTGAGTTCACTATCTTGTCACTGGAACTCCGAATAATTGCCGGTGACGCCAGCCGTCATTCCCGCGAAAGCGGGAAGCTAGGGAAATCCAGGACGGTCCCGGATTTTCTCGAAGACGAAATTCCTCGAAGATAGAATAATTTGAGGGAAACATGACAAGTGTTCTTACGCATATGACGTTGCAGGGCGACGCTGAAAAAGCGGCTGAGCTGTATTCATCGGTGTTTAAAGAATTTCTGACCAGCGCAGCGGACAAGTATGGGGAGGGCGAGGAATATTAGGCGGATATGTTCAAGTAAGCCCGTGTTTCTTTTTTGGGCCATGACCTAATCATCTTCGATAGTCCGCCCGTCCCCGATTTTCGTTTGCGCCCTCGATGTCCCTCTTTGTTAATTTTGATACGCGTGAAGAACTTGAACTCGCTTTCTCGAAGCTGTCTTCGGATGGCACGGTAATGATGCCGCCTGATGATTACGGTTTCAGCAAGGTTTTCGCATGGATCGCCGGTCCGTGCGGCGTTCCCCAGCCTGAACATTTTTCAATTGAGGAAGTGTCCGTCCCAGATCTGGAGTCGGGCAAACTTTTGATCGAAACGGCGTATTGGTCGGTCGACCCCGCGATGCGGGGATGGGTCAATGACGTGCCGAACTATCTACCGCCTGTCGACATCGGTGCGCCGATGCGCTCATCGGCCGTCGGGACTGTCATCGCAAGCGAGCACCCCGATTATACGACCGGTGAGACTGTAACCGGCATGTTGGGTTGGCAACGTTACTCCATCAGCGATGGTGGTAACATCGATCGGAAGGTCACCAAAACCGACCTATACCCATCGCTGGCGCTTGGCGTCATAAGTGTGAACGGTGTGACGGTTTATTTTGGCCTGCTCGATATTTGCGACCCTCAACCGGGTGAAACCGTCGTGGTTTCGACGGCCGCGGGGGCTGTTGGATCGGCGGTCGGCGAGATCGCCAAAATCCAGGTTTGCCGCACGGTTGGCATCACCAGCAGTGGCGAGAAGATGACGATGTATCACGAGAATTTTGGCTATGACAGCGTTATCAATTATCGCGAAAAAGATGTCGCTGAGGCGATCAAAGAAGCCTGCCCCGACGGAGTAAACGGCTATTTCAATAATACCTGTGGTCCTATCAGCGATGCCGTCATGACGCATCTCGCTGTCGGCGCGCACATCACGATTTGCGGCACGGCGGCATTCGCGGATTGAGACCCAATCCCAAGCGGACCACGGGTAAACTGCCAGCTCCTCGTGGCGCGCGCCTGCATGCAGGGCGTGATCGTTTTCGATTATAAGGATCGCTACGAAGAAGCCTACGGAGCTCGTCGGCTGGATCAGAGACGGCAAGCTCGTCCATGAGGAACATGTTCTCGACGGTATGGAGGCGGCCCCCGGAGCGATTGCCCTGCTTTACCGGGGAGAGAATACGGGCAAGCTATTGATCAAGGTTGATTAATCGATAACAAAATATCGAAAATCGGCACAGGTGCATCGATGCTGAACTGCATTCAAAATTCCATCAAGGCACCTGTTCCCGCTTTCGCGCAATCCATTCATTCGTTTCCGCCTTTCCCACAATTGACCTTTCAACGCGACGCGTCACGTTGTGCCCATAGGACTGCGACACCGGAGGTGATGATCAAGGCGGTGCCGACCCAGACCATCGGCGTCGGCGCTTCGCCCCACAGAAGGTAGCCGAGTAACAATGCCCATATGATGGCACTGTATTTGTAGGGCGCGACCACGCTTGCGGCGGCAAAACGCAGCGATTCAGTCATGCTATAAATACCCAGTCCAAAGCCACAGGCCGACAAGGCCAATAGACCGTACTCCCGCCAGTCCATCGCGACCCATCCCAGCGGGAATGTACAGGCCGCGAGGATGGTGACGGCGAGGCTTGCGTAAAACAGCGTCGACACCGCGGTCTCACGCGCCATCGCGCGGCGTAACACAAGCTCTCGGATTGCGGACAACAACGCCACCGCGAGCGGTGCCAGGAGGACCCACTCGAATGCGCTCGAAGTGGGGTTCAAAACAAGCGTCGCGCCGACGAATCCCAGCGCCACCGCTGAGGCCAGGAGCCACGTTATTCGTTCGCCCAACCAGATCGGCGCAAACAAACAGACGAATAAAGGGTTAGTGAAAAAAATGATGGTCGAGATCGACAGCGGTAACTGGCTCAGAGCGTAAATAAACAAAAAGATCGGCAACGCCAACAAGATCGCAGACCAAATTTGCATTCGCAGGCTATGTATCCGCAACACCCGCAAACGGCCCTGCCGATACACCAACAAAGAAATCAGGAGCAGCACGAATATTCCGCGAATGAAGATGGCCTGCCCAATGGGATGATCGTCAACGACCAACTTCATCATGGAGTCGTTTAACGTAATACAGCCGATACCGAATACGCTTAGCGCGATGCCGCGAAAGGGACGGTGCTCACGGCTATCTGTCGTTGTCGGGATTGCGTCCGGCAAACCTTCCCGCCTGCCCACGGCCATGCGATTAAGCCGTCTCGTCGGTGTCGCTTTCCTTGTCGATTGACAGTCTGAAGTCGCAGTGGTCCGCGCCCTGCATGATCGTCTGGGTGCGCTCGAGTTTAATGTTCTCGTTGAACCCGCTGTACATACTGCCGTCCCGCCCGCAGGAGAAGATGAACCCCATGTCGGCCAGGCCGAGTTCCTTGTACATCTCGGCGTATTTGCAGCGGGTGATGTTGAAATCGTAGTTTGTCTCGTTTTTATCGAGGACCTTGCGTTGGATTGCGCCGCCCGCCGACCATTGCGTAGTGGCGTTGGAGAGGTCATCAAACGAGTTGCCGCCCGCGCGCGCCGCGAGGTCGCGGCCGTTCTCCTGCGCGAGCTTTAAGATCACGCCCGAGGCGATCTCGATGGTTTTCTCGCGGCCGAATTCGTCCATGAAAGCTTTGATCAAAGGTCCGGCAATGCGCGCCTCTATCTCGCGTCTGAGCAGCACTGGTATTTCGTTTATATCCATGATTTCTTATCCAAACTGAGCGGCAAAAGTTTCCAATTCCGTAAAATGAATGGTGCTATGCCTCGCCAATCACATCAACGGCGAATATGACGGGAGCGTTCAGGTTATGTCGTACTGCTGATTCACACGAGCGGACCTAGTGAAATAGGTTGCCACTCATATATTATTTTTCAGCAAACTCATCGCAGGAGAGGGATAGTGGCCGATTATTCGATGGATGAATTCATCTCTGATGTGAAGGCCGTACAGGCGGTACATACGGACACCAAGGAGATTCTGCAACGGATCGCCCCGCTTGCCAAGAAAATCGCCGATACGAAAGATTGGGTGGATGAAAGCCACTACCGGGTCGAGGAATCACAGGGCATCGGCATCACCATCATACATGAAGAGCCGGAAGATCTGCTGATCGAAACAGTCTGCTGGTCGCCGGGCGGCGGCGTGCTGCCGCACGATCATAAGACTTGGGGCTGCGTTGTCGGGATCGACGGCGCGGAGAAGAACATCACGTGGCTGCGCAAGGATGATGGCTCAAAGGAAGGCTATGCCGATCTCGAGAATTTCCACGAGATGGTGATGACCCACGGTGACATCTGTACTTTGCTGCCGGACGATATCCACAGCGTACATAACGAAGGCGACGTGGCCTCGGTATCGCTGCATATTTATGGCAAGAGCTTGGCCATCACTAATCGCAACGAATACGACCCTGAAGCAAAAGTCGTGCGCCCCTGCCCAAAGCGCAAACGTAACGACTAACGAGCATTGCGTTGCCCTTCGACAAGCTCAGGGTGACGCTCTCGTTGGCAAAGCATCTATAAAACAAACTCATCCTGAGCCCGTCGAAGGATGGTAGCGCGCTAACCAAGAAGGAGAGAAGTGAAATGGCGAAAGTAGGATTTATCGGTGTCGGTAACATGGGCGGACCCATGGCGCGCAATCTCATCAATGCGGGTCACAGCTTGAAGGTCTTCGACCTGTCGGAAGAGGCTGTGAATTTCGTCGTCCAGTCCGGGGCGGAGCGGGCGGAGACGATCCAGGGCGCGGCCAAAGGCGTAGATTTCGTCGTGACCATGTTGCCGGTCGGCGGCAATGTCCGCGAAGTGTTCATGAACGATGGCGTCGTGGCGGCCGCGGACCCGGGCACGCTGTTCATTGATTCTTCGACCATCGACGTTGAGAGCGCGACGGTGGTGCACGAAGCGGCGACGGCGGCTGGATTTCAGATGCTCGACGCGCCGGTATCCGGCGGCACCGTTGGTGCGGATAACGGGACATTAACGTTCATGTGCGGCGGCGAGAAATCGACCTTCGATAAGGCGCGCCCGATCCTGGAGGCAATGGGTAAGAATATCGTCCATTGTGGTGGTCCGGGCCAAGGGCAGGTTGTTAAGATCTGTAACAATATGATCGCCGGTATCATCACCCTCGCGACGTCGGAAGCTTTCATCATGGGTGAGAAGCTTGGCGTCGATCGTAAGGTGCTGTTCGACGTAATTTCGACGGCCACCGGCAGCTCGACGATCCTGGAAGGTTCTTGCCCGATCCCGGGAATTCTCGGTCACGCGCCGTCGAGCAATAATTTCAAGCCGGGATTCATGGCGAAATTAATGCTGAAAGACCTGCGTCTGTCGCAAGCGGCGGCGCAGATGGCGGGCTCTCCCACGCCCTTGGGCGCGGTCGCGACAGCGTCATATCAGCAGCATATCAACAACGGGCACGGCGATCTCGACAATGCCAGCATTTGTAAGCTGATAGACCCGGAGATCAAATAGCCCATATTAATTTGCAAGGACATGTATGATCCCGGATGGCGGGATCGGGGAATTGGGGAAGGACAAGCGATATGAGCTACGATCTGATTGTCAAAAACGGCATGATTGTCGACGGTTCCGGTGGCGCCCGCTATCGCGGCGACGTCGGTGTGAAAGACGGCAAAATCACCAAAATCGGCATGATCAGAGGTGAATCCGCCGAGGAGACGATTGAAGCGGAAGGCCATGTGGTCACGCCAGGCTTCGTCGACGGACACACTCATATGGACGCGCAGGTGTTTTGGGACCCGCTCGGCAGCTGCTCCTGCTATCACGGCGTCACCACGACGGTGATGGGCAATTGCGGGTTCACCCTTGCCCCCTGCCGCGAGAGCGAAGCTGACTTTGTCTTCCGCAACCTGGAACGCGCCGAGGACATCTCCCGCAGCGCCATGCTCGAAGGCATCAACTGGGATTGGGAGACCTATCCCGAATATATGGATGCCGTAGATAAAATGCCGAAAGGTATCAACTACGCGGGCTATATCGGCCATTCGGCGCTCCGCACCTACGTCATGGGCGAGCGGGCCTTCGAGGAAGAAGCGAACGAAACCGACATGGAGCAGATGAAAACGACGGTGCAGGAAGCTGTGCGCGCCGGGGCCATGGGTTTCTCGACCTCACGCAGTCCGAGCCATCTGACCTCCGACGACCGTTTCGTCGCCAGCCGCATCGGCTCCGACGAAGAGGTACGCGATCTGGTCATGGCGATGGGTGAGACCGGTGCCGGCATCTTCCAGCTCGCGATGGAGCGGGGCGAGATGCAGAAGATGATGGGTGTCTATCGCAGCCTCGCCGACCTCTCGAAGAAGAGTGGCCGTCCGGTGACCTTCGGCAGCTTGAGCCGCAAGAAGTATCCGGGGCAATGGAAGGCGCTCTACGACATCATTGAGGAAGAGAACCAATTGGGTGCCCGTATGTGGACCCAGGTCCATAGTCGCGAGATCAACTCGATCCTTTCCTTCCAAACCGCGACACCGTTCGACAATTGGGATGTCTGGAGGGATTTCCGCAAACTGCCACTCGATGAGCAACTCGGCAAACTCAAATCAGATGCGTCGCTGAAACAAAAGCTGATCGATATCGCCGACCGTCCCTATGACGGGCCGGAAATCGTCGGTGCCGAAGCGCGTCCGCCCGAGTGGGACATGTTCTATCATATGGACAAGATTCGGCTGCCGCATCCGAGCATCGCCCAAATTGGCAAGGAGCGGGGCATCACGTCGGCCGCGGCGATGATAGAAGTGGCGATCGAGGACGATCTTAACGCGTTCTTCCGCCAACCCCTGGCGAACGAGAATCAAGACGACGCCTTGGCGCTGATGAAACATCCGCGCTCCAACGTGACCTTCTCGGACTCGGGCGCTCACGTCTCGCAGATCATGGACAGCTCGTTGCAAACGCACCTGCTGAGCCATTGGGTGCGCGAGCGGGAGGCCCTCACGCTGGAAGAAGCAGTGCGTATGATCACCTATGATACGGCGACCAATTGGGGCTTCCATGACCGGGGCTTGCTCCGTGAAGGCATGACCGCCGACATCACTGTCTTCGATGCGGATAAGGTCGAACCGTGCATGCCGACGGTGGAGAACGACTTGCCGTCGGGCTCCAAGCGGCTGAAGCAGTATGCGGACGGCATGCTGGCGACGGTGGTCGCGGGCCAGACCGTGTTGAAAGAGAAAAAGCATACCGGCGCATTGCCGGGCCAATTGCTACGCGGCCCGCTCGCGCGGCAATAAGCACCTCTGTCATTCCCGCGAAAGCGGGAATCAAGTAGACTGATTGTAATTTCCTGGATCCACGTTTTCGCGGGGATGACGGGGTATCGCGGAAAAAAGGAGCAAATTCATGAACGATATTTCATTCCCGAAACCGTCGATGACGGCGAAAGATATTTTCAAGGATCAGATCGCGGCGACCAATGATGACGCGCCGACGCTGTTCAGCCTCAAGGCACAAATGTTGGACCAGGGCCGCACCGACACCGTGCTGGCCGCGACTGAAGACCTATCGGTCCGGCTAAAAGTTTATGCGTCCGGCGGTGAGAATGGCTTGCATGCCCATGTCGATGAAGACCACGTCTTCGTCATCTTGCAGGGCAGCGCGCGCTTTTTCGGCCCGGATGAGGAGGAAGTCGATCTCGGCGCAAACCAGGGCATCATGATGCCGAAGGGCATGCTGTATCGCTTCTACGCGACTAGCGAGGACGAATGCCTTGTGATGCTGCGGATCGGCACGCCGAATTTCCAAAAGCAGGCAAAGCAAGACCGCATCGATGCCGACGGCAAGCCGATGGGTGGTGATTCCGAGGCCAACAAGACGGTCCCAACCGTCTTTAAGGACGGCGTCTTCTTCGGTGGTTAGCAGAGCGTTTTACGGCCGAGATTCACGACCCAGTTCACGCGTGCAAGTTCATGGCGAACTAGGTCCTGCATAACGCTGCTGCGTCCCCGGGAAACGAGAAAAGTTAATTCAGTCCGTTTCCCGGCCGCAGCGATAGCGGAGAGTAGGGACCCAGGGACAAAGACTAATCTAGATAAGCTAGACCCCGGACACCGGTGACGCGGTTCTGGCGAAGAATGACAAGGGAGAACTCGATCATGACCGGACGGCTCGACGGAAAAGTAGCACTGGTAACAGGCGGCGCCTCCGGCATCGGCGCGGAAACATCTCGTGTCTACGCGCGGGAAGGTGCGAAGATCGCTATCGCCGACGTCAACGACAATGCGGGCCGCGGAATGGCACAGCAGATTGGTGATGCCGCGCTCTACGCCCCTCTCGACACACGCAGCGAGGATGAATGGCAAGCCGTCATCAAACAGGTCGTCGACACTTACGGCCGCCTGGATATTCTGGTGAACGCCGCCGGTGTTTCTGGCCGCCGTCCGGATGGTACCTCCGCCCCCAACCTCGAGGAGCAGGACCTCGAGGATTGGAACCGGGTGATGGACGTCAACTCCACCGGCATCTTTCTTGGTATGAAAACGGCGATCCCCGAAATGCGAAAGGCGGGCGGCGGCTCGATCATCAACATCTCGTCGATCTACGGCCTCGTCGGCTCCGCCCATAACGTGGCCTATCACGCCTCCAAGGGCTCGGTCCGCCTCGCGACCAAAGGGGCAGCGTTGCAATACGCAGCGGAGAATATCCGCGTGAACTCGGTGCATCCGGGGTTCGTCACCTCACCGATGACGCAGACCATCCACGACGACCTGGAACTTTCCGCCCCGCGTCTCGCCAAGACGCCGATGGCCCGTTATGGCCAACCCATCGATATCGCCAATGGCTGCCTATTCCTTGCCAGTGACGAATCCGGCTGGATGACGGGAGCCGAGCTCGTTATCGACGGCGGGATGACGGCGGGGTGAGATCAACCTATAAATCGTTATGCACCGGCTTGGCGGCAATGAGGATGATGTTTGCTTTGGAGGTGAATCTGATCGCTTCCCGGCGGCAGCGATCCAGGGGCAAAGATCGACCTGGGTAAACTAGGCCCCGGATACCGCTGAGGCGGTTCTGGGGAACAATACATTGATGAGGAAAAGCAAGATGGCCGGACGGCTTGAAGGTAAAGTAGCGCTAGTAACAGGAGGTGCCTCCGGCATCGGAGCGGAGACGTCGCGGGTTTATGCACGCGAAGGTGCGAAGGTCGCCATTACCGACGTAAATGACGATGGGGGCCATGCCGTGGCACAGGAGATCGGTGACGCCACTTTTTACGCCCATCTCGACACGAGGTTCGAGGGCGAGTGGCAAGCCGTCATCAAACAGACCGTCGACAGCTACGGCCGCCTCGACATCTTGGTGAACGCTGCCGGTGTTCCGGGCCGCCGACCTGGTGGCGCTCCCAAACTCGAGGATCAGGACCTAAAGGATTGGAACCGGGTGATGGACGTCAACTCCACCGGCATCTTTCTTGGCATGAAAACGGCGATACCCGAGATGAGGAAGGCCGGCGCCGGCTCAATCATCAACATCTCGTCGATTTACGGTCTCGTCGGCTCGCCCCATAGCGTGGCCTATCATGCATCCAAGGGCTCGGTCCGCCTCGCGACCAAAGGGGCGGCCTTGCAATACGCAGCAGAGAACATTCGGGTGAATTCGGTCCATCCGGGTATGGTGACCACGGGGATGAACCGAGATGTCAATGAAGACCCCGTCCTCTCCATCCCCCGCCTCGCCAAGACTCCGATGGGCCGCTTTGGTCAACCCATCGACATTGCCAATGGTTGCCTTTTCCTGGCGAGCGATGAGTCCGGCTGGATGACAGGCGCGGAACTTGTGATCGATGGCGGGTATACGGTGGGATAGAGTAAATTGATTAATTGATATTAATAATTGGGCTGAAGTAGCCAAGAGTTAGTGTTTGACGTGTTTATACGATGATTTGAGCTGTTTTAGGAGGTTGGCATGGCTGCCTCCGTTGAAGCGCCATTCACATTCCTTCAGGAACCAGCAGAAATTGTCGGATTTAATGCCGTTGTACTTGCGCATGTGCCGCTTCGCTTGGTTCCAGAAGGTCTCGATCCCGTTGATGTGGTTTCGATTGTCGGCGAAGAGCTTTGAGTGATTGATGCGGCGGTGGTGGAAGTCGGATACATCGAGCGCATTGTAAGCCCTGAATGTGTCCGTGTAGACGATGCTGTTTGGTTCCACTTTTTCCTGAATGATGGGAAGAAGCGTTTCTGTCTTGGAGTTCGGGGCGATCGCCGTGTAGGCCTTCCCACCTCGCTTCAGCAAGCCGAAGACAGCCACTTTGCCCGCCGTCCCGCGTCCGCGCTTTCCTTTTCGAACGCCGCCGAA
>JBMYRC010000021.1:0-41849 GCA_049601975.1 Alphaproteobacteria bacterium
TCATGCGGCCAGAAAGGGGTAACCCCTCTCTGGGCTCTCCCCATAGAGGTAAAGACTTAAAAGGTAACACTTTCGCTAGCGCGAAAGCGTCCTGGCAATCCGGAACCCCCTGCCGCCGTAGCCCCGCGTCGAGGCAACGTACGCGTAGCGGGCCGCGGAACGGAGGTACTTAGGTAGGCTGCCCCAGGCACCGCCCCGCAAGACGCGCTCCTCACAATCACCTTCATTCGCACTCAACCATGCACTGCCATCAATTGGGGCGTCTTTGTAGTTCTCGTGCCAGCAGTCTTCCAACCACTCAGAGACATTGCCTGATGTGTCATACACACCAAACGCATTTGCACTGTAAGAACCTACCGGGACTGTACTTCTTTCTAATGTATCTTTTGCAAGGTAATTCGCCTTGGAGCTATCAATCTCATCCCCCCAGGGATACTTCGTTGTGCTGCCTGCGCGTGCCATGTACTCCCACTCTGACTCACTCAACAAGCGGTAATCCTTACCTGTCTGCTCACTCAGCTTCTTTATGAATGACTTTGCATCCTCCCGGGAAACGTTCTCCACTGGCTTTCGGGCACCCTTAAACTCGCTTGGGTTATTGCCCATCACAGCTTTCCACTCAGCCTGCGTTACCTCGTACTTACCCACGGCAAAGCTATAGCCTATCTTCACCTCGTGAACCGGCTTCTCAACCTTATCACCTGCACCGCTCAAATCACCCATCTTGAATGAACCTGCTGGGATCACGACCATCTCTGGGCAGGTGTCGCAGTCTTTGAACACCGCGCCGGGTTTCTTCGTTTCAGCGTGTCCCGCAAGCGGCAGCATCAAGATGGATAAAAGTCCCAAGGTAGGCAGAGAGTACGAGAAACCTGATTTCATTGCTTTGGCACTACTGGCTGTTATGAGGTGTTTTTCGACGATTAGAGCCCAGCACGTGCCAGGTTGTCTAGCCCCGCGATCAGGTAGCCCTTTGCTTCGTGAACAATTACACTGATCAAGTTCTAACGCGAATGGACAGATTAGAGGGCGCACCTGCACCGTGGTGTATGCATCTATGCGAACAACGTCAGTTCGGGTCACGCAAATTAAGGATAGAACGGATTTAACATCAGCAGGTAATCAGGCACTCCCGACATCTTTGGATCAATGGCTACCCGTCCGGACGCAAACTGCCCATATATAATCAACCTGCGGACTGGCTTTCATTTCGATGTCATTGGTGCCAGTCGAAATACCCCAGTGGCTAGTTCTTAAATCTGTAAACTAATGATCGATATCAACACAAAGTTGGTGCTGCGGAGAATTCGGAAACTCAGCATCACGGACACGATGTGCCGCCGGCTCAACTATAATATTTTGGATCATCGGCAATAGTCAGACGGTGCAACAACCGAGCGTGGCCCTCATAGCCACCGGTCGCTTTATGGAGAACACAACGATTGTCCCACAAGACAAGCATGCCCGTCTCCCACTTATGCCGATAGATAAATTGCGCTTGTTCGATCCATTCGCGCAATTCCAAAAGCAACTCTACCGTCTCGTTTTCCCCCGTCTCCTCTAAATCATAAATGTAAGAACCACCAAATATCCCCAGGCGTTCCGTCTCGGGATGAGGGCGGATCAACGGGTGGTTCTGGCTCTCTAGTGCACTATCGGATGGTCTGATTGACATACTGCCTTTGTAGGTATCCTCGGAATATCGCCCTTCCTTCGAATATGCGCGCTTCGCAGAATGGCAGGCCATTTTATCCAAAAACTTCTGGCGCAAACCCTCCGGCATTTCTTCCCATGCCTTATGCTCGTTGGCGAACAAGGTATCACCGCCGACTGGCGGAATGTCCAAGCCGTAAAGACAGGTCGCCGCTGGCGGCGTACTCATGAAGCTCCAATCAGAATGCCAAACTTCTGCAAATAAGGGCGCTGTTTCATCTGCCTCGCGCCGGACCGCGGCAATACGGTCATGACCCTCAATCGGTGCAAAATAGGGATCGTCGCCGATGGGACCGAAGTACTCGGCGAAGCTAACTAACTCGTCATTGTCTAATGTTTGGTTCGGAAAGATGAGAACGTGATGCTCCAGCCATGCCGACCGGATCGTCTTTAACGTATCGGTGGACACATCAGCACAAAAATCAACACCGCACACCACGGCGCCACATGCCTGTCCGGTAGGAGTTATCTCTAGCATTGCTTCGCTCCCTCGTCGTATTGCCTTTGCGTTACCGAGCGTCCTGCCGCTCGATCCACCCACCGCCCAGCACTCGGTCGCCATCATACGCGACGCAGGCTTGTCCCGGAGAGACGCCGTATTGCGGTTCCGCAAAGGTTACCTCGACACGACCGTCGCCGATCGCGCGCACGCTTGCGGGCTCCGGCTCCATGGTCGAGCGGATTTTAACCGCGCAGTCGACCTTCGCACTATTTAACGGTGCCGCAAGCCAGTTCCCTTCTAACAAAGTTACTGACGGAACCGCCAGCGCCTCCCGTGGACCCACAACGACGCGTTGGGTTTCGGGCTCTAGCCGGATCACATAGAGCGCTTCCGCTTGGCCCCCGATATCTAGGCCGCGGCGTTGGCCCACGGTGTAATTGATAATGCCATCATGGGGCCCGAGTACGTTTCCGTCGAGGTCAACGATTTCTCCCGGCTGGATAGACTCTGGACGCAGTTTCTCCACGATGCGGGCGTAGGAGCCATTTGGCACGAAGCAGATGTCTTGACTGTCCGGCTTGTCGGCCACTTGCAATCCAAAGCGTTCCGCAATCTCGCGGGTTTCCGACTTCGGGCGATCACCTAGCGGAAAGCGCAACAGATCCAGCTGCGCCGTCGTCGTCGCGAACAGGAAATAGCTTTGATCCTTGCTCGGGTCGATGGCGCGGTGCAGTTCTGGTCCGTCCGGGCCCATTTCCCGGCGCACGTAATGCCCTGTCGCCAAAGCCGCCGCACCGAGGTCACGCGCCGTGCTCATCAAATCGCGAAACTTTACCGTCTGATTGCAACGCACGCAGGGAATC
Organism: Alphaproteobacteria bacterium; assembly: GCA_049601975.1. GTDB lineage: Bacteria > Pseudomonadota > Alphaproteobacteria > UBA8366 > UBA8366 > UBA6544. Next base: position 3,019 of record JBMYRC010000021.1, read on the forward strand.
GGTGTCTCGCCACGCGCATAGGCATCGGCGAAGTCTTCCATCACGCTCTCTCGGAACTTGCTTTCGTAATCCAGGACATAGTGCGGAATATCCAGCTTTGCCGCCACATTTCTGGCATCGTAAATATCTTGTCCGGCACAACAGGCGTTCTTCTTTTGAATAGCTTCGCCGTGATCGTAAAGCTGGAGGGTGATGCCGACGACATCGTATCCCGCTTCGACCAACAGCGCAGCTGTCACAGAGGAGTCGACTCCACCGGACATGGCGACGACGACCCGCGTCTCATTCGGTTGGCTTTCAAATCCAAGTGCGTTCATGGGCGCAATATGAGTATCGCGGGCCGCGAGCGCAACGGCTAAAGCCGATGCAGAATATCCGCGAGCCGTCGGAAAGCGCGCGCATTACGGACCATCGAGATCGGAACCGTGAAGTGACCTTGATTGCGCTCGAACACGTTCTCCGGCGGCACGTGCCATCGATCCGCCAGGCTGCGCCCACCCGCGTAGGGCATGACATTATCGGCGAGCCCCAGTTTCATAACGATTCGAGACGGGTCCATGACAGGTGAGCCCGTCGGGTTGGTCAGGCGGCGAAGGCGTTCCAAATCGGGATCTGTCCAACCGGCACCCCGCACGACAGCACCGACACCAGCCCCACTGCCAATCGAGCCATCAAAGCTAATTTGCCACATATCCTCATTCACTGCGGCCAAGAACAAGGCGTCCGGTTGCATGGGTTTTGGCCAAAAGTTTGCCCGATAAGCCGCCAGTTGCGCAGTTAAGCCGCCCATACTGAGGCCGCCGATACCGACCGGGGTGCCGTAGGAAGCCCGGCACCATTGGGTCAGAATACCCAGTTCGCGGACATGGGTATCGAACATGAATATGGGACCGCCTGGAGCGCGGCCAAGGAACGGCTCGCCGCTCCACAGGCCCGGCACGAACCGGCGATTGTGCCAAGGTGCCTCCAGCCGTATGACCCGAACACCCATGGCGACGAGCGGCGGTATCTCATCAAGGAAGCGATTGCGGAGTTCCGTCTCCTCTCCCAAACCATGGCAATAGAGCAAGGTCGGCGCATTCCTCGCGTCTGGCGGTTCTATGATTTTCGCCCAAGCGGTATCTTGAACGTCGCGTCCGGGTGAAGGGAATCGCAACCAGGACACAACACTATTCACTGATTGGACGGGATGGCTGACCTCAATATTTGGAAGCTCACTTGGCATCGGATACGCACAATCCGCGTCATCCATCCAATCTCCATAGACGGCTTCCATATCCGCCAGAGATGGTGGATCGAAACGTACCGCACCAATCTCACGGCCACGCAGCAAAGGGCGAAACTTAAAGCGTTGACCTAAAAAATTCGAAGCCGCCGCTCTGCGGGCCACTTCAACTGCAACCAATCGCTTCGCATCCCGGTTCTCACCCTGGAAATAGAATGATTCCCATTCCTCAGCCGCTCTGTATTTGGCACTTAGGGCATCGCAAGTATCGCGCATCAAAGAACGGGCAAGATCCCACTCACTGGAATCTAGCCTACTAACCTGGGCTTCTTCACGGAACTGTTCCACATCGCCGTCCGACACCATTGCCGCCGCCCATAAACGGGAAAGCGGAAACAACCTCTTGGCCAACATGCTAAATGTCCACCGGTCGAACCACGGCCGCGCGAAGGCCACACCAGTTGGTCCTTCAAATAGCCAATGCGATCCTTTAACGCGCGGTAGTTGATGCGCTTCGGTCAACGGTCTTGCCACCTCTATTCTGCCCCACCCCTGAGCGCTTCAATTCCAGCAAAGTTAAACATCATACCCATGATAACAAGGTTACGGACGCCCCGATCGGAATGTGATAGAATAGGCTATGAAATCGGGTCGCCGGAGATCGATGGGGCGGCCCCTATGGGGAGGTAGACCTTATGTCTCAAACTGCAGGAAAGTTGCGCTTGGTCCATCCGGCTTCGGAGGATCAACCTGCCATGTTTCAACTGGCGCCACGCTTGCCATCACTGGACGGTAAGACGATTGGATTGATCGATAATCGCAAGCGCCATTCCGACGTCTTTCTGGCACGTCTGCAAGAGCTCATGAAAGAGCGCTACGGCGTCGCCAGCTTCGAATACTACACGAAGGATGGCGCCAGCGTCGCGACGCCGGAAGACGTCATGGCCGGTCTGGTGGCCAGATGCGATGCGGTGATCCACGCGGTCGCCGATTGAGGTTCCTGTACGACGTGGGGTCTCCATGACGGTACAGAAGCCGAGAAACAAGGTAAGCCGGCCGCGACGGTTTTAACGCGCGCCTTTATGAAATCCGCCGAGATGCGCTCGAAAATACTCGGCATGCCATCGCACCCGCAGATATTCGTCGACCATCCCTTGGCGAGTAAATCCGAGGCGGAAGTCAATATCATGGCCGAGGAAGCGGTGGAGGAAATCGTCCGCGCTCTGACGCAAACCCCGGCGGCTGCATGAGCGAAGCGCGAACTGTCGGACCCGCCACACGGATCGATATCGATAACGACTACGTCGCGGTGAATGAGTATTTCCACGAGCAGGGGTGGAGCGATGGCCTGCCCGTGATGCCGCCCACGGAAGATGCGGTCGCGGCGATGATCGCTGGTGGCCCGCTGCCGGGCAACCATGTGCTCGGTGTCATGCCGCCTGTGGATGGCACGGTAACTATTGAGAAAGTGGCGGCAAACGCGGTAATGGCCGGGTGTCGCCCGGATTATTTTCCAGTCGTCATTGCCGGGGTCAAAGCGATGCTGCAGCCGAAATATAATGTGGGCAGTGTCTCCACCACCACTGGCGGCGCGGCACCCTGTTTCATAGTCAGCGGTGCCATCGCGGACAGGATTGAGATCAACAGCGCTACCGCTTGCATGGGATCGGGCTTTCGCGCCAACGCAACCATCGGGCGCGCGCTCCGTCTGGTTATTCGCAATATAGCCGGCGCCGTGCCCGGCGAAATGGATAAAGGCACCCTCGCCTTTCCCGGCCGCTATTCCCTGTTGTTTGCCGAGAACGAAGAACGCAATCCTTGGGACCCACTGCGAGTCAATCGCGGCTTTGATCAAGAGGACTCAACAATCAGCGTCATCGGCATCCGCGGCATTCACTACATCAACGAGGGCGCTCAGGAAACCGGGCTCGGCAACCTCGAGACCATCGCGGGGTCGATGCGGCGAATGGGCCTGGTCAATTATCTGCACCAATCCCATCGCACCGCCGTGGGCCTTGTAGTAGGGCCGGAACACGCACATGAGATCGCAAAAGACGGTTTCAGCCGAGAAGTCGTGCAACAATACCTGTTCGAGCACGCCCGCATGCCGGTGCGGGAATTGGCCAGCCGGTCCTATTGGAACTTCCGCAAATGGCCGGAAGAGTACGAAGCTGACAATCCCGACTTCATGGTTCCCATCGTCTATGCGCCCGAGGATTTCGTCATTACCGTCGCAGGTGGTGACGGTCGGCACTCAGCCTGGCTATCGTCCTGGTACATGACGCAATGCTCGACAGAGAAGATTGTGACCTGACGGGTTGACTCCAGCCCCTACCTTAACCGACCATGCTTCTGAGGTCTGAAGAGTACAGAGGATGGAGTTGTGGCTATCTCGCCAGGTAGCCTGCTCTCGGTGAATTCATTTTCGGTCGCTCCGCTTGCGGAGGCGACGATCGGTGGATTTAGGCTGCGTGGCAACTCGCAAGCGATTGACACGGCAGTTGAAGAAGCAGGTCAGCTAAATGCGGACCGGCAACGTCAGGAGGCGGAAAAACCAATCCGCTCCCCAGCGCTCGTCGCCTTTGATGCAAAGGGGCGGTTCGTCGACACGGTGCTACATGTCGGAAACGCGCTCGACGTTTTCGTATAGGCTGTCCTGCGAGTCCTGTGGTCGAGTCCGGCGCCGATGCACCAAACCCGATAAACTCCCTATTTCCGATTGATCGCCGCCTGCATTACCTCCAACCGATCGTTCCCGAAATACATATCGTCCTTATCCAGGAAGAAAGTTGGTGAGCCAAAGCCTTCGCGGGCAATGATTTCGTCCGTGGTCTCGAACAGTTTCCGTTTGATCGCTTCCTCGGTGATCTTTGCCATAAAGGCGCCGCCGTCCATCCCAGCCGCCTCGGCAATGGTGCGCAGGATAACTTCCTGCGAAATGTCCTGATCGTCGGTCCAATAGGCTTTGAAGCAACCAGCTGAATAAGCAGAAATCTTTCCCTCGTCGATGGCGACAAAAGCCCCGCGCAGCGCTTTCACGCTGTTAAGCGGAAAGATGCTCGGCTTGATCAAGTCGATCCCCTGCATGCGGGCCCAATCGTGCATGTCCTTGCGGTAATAGTTATCTTTCGGCGGGACTGGGTTTTCGCGGCGCTGGTACACGCTCGGGTTCACTTTGTTGAAAACACCACCAACCAGGAACGGCTTCCAGACCAGTTCCGCTTTGTTTTTCTCGCAAAACGCCTCGATCCGGTCGTAGGCGAGATAAGTCCAAGGGCTCGAATAGTCAAAAAAGAATTCAATCGTGGTCATGGCGATATCCTGTCGGTGATCGGGCAATGCCCTGTTGAAAATGAATATGGTGGCCCGCCGTCAATCGTCGAGCGCCGCATCTAAACGGCGCTACTGAGGACCGGGGGCCAGACGCAATTCCCGCAGGCGCTGAATTGCAGCATAGAGCAGCGGAATGAAGAAGGTTCCGATAAAGGTTGCGGCAACGATACCGAAGAACACGACGAAGCCGACCGACACCTGGCTCTCGGCCCCAGCGCCGGAAGAGATCACCAACGGCGAGACGCTCAAGATGAACGACAGCGCTGTCATCATCACCGCACGGAAGTGCAACCGGGCGGCCTCAAGCGCCGCCTCGTCCATGCTTAGTCCTGCCTTACGACGTACCTTCGCGAACTCAACGATCAGAATGGCGCTTTTCGCCGACAGCCCGATCAGCATCACAATGCCGATCTGCACATAGAGATTAAACTCCAGGAAGGGTAATAACATGATCGACATCAACGCACCAAACATAGCAATGGCGGTCGACAAGACCACCGACATCGGTTTCGTCCAACTTTCATATCGCGCGACCAAAAACAGATAGGCGAAGCCAATAGCGAGGACAAAGATGGCCGCGACCAGGGCACCCGCTTCCAATTCTTGCAGCGCGGCTCCGGTCCCGGTCAGTTGCTAGCCTTCCGGTAATTTATCCGCGGCTGTCCGTTCTATCGCCGCAATCACCTCGCCGGTAATGACACCCTGCGTGGCGGACACGTTAATATTCGCGCTCTGGAATTGATTATAACGCTTGATACTAAGTGGGCCGAGGATCGGAGTGACGGTGGCGAGCGGTTCACTGTTTTGGTCGACCAGATTAGCGATACTATATCTTACTCGGCTGATCTTACCGGCAATGGGGCTGGTCACCTTGGTATAGCTCAGATCAATTTTAGCTAGGCGCAGTTCCGCAGCCGAGACCAGGACGGTCGCTTGGCCACTCGCCAACTCCGCACGGGATGTATCGAGCGTCGCCACGGCAACATCTCCCCGTTTGCCCAATTTCGACTTCCGGGCTAAATCGGCTTGCAAACTCTTCAGCGCCGCTTTTGCCGCCGCCAATTACGCCGCGCTTGCCCGGCCACGACCTCGTAAGGTGCCGCCTCGATGGAAAAGAGGCAAGTTCCCGCTTAAATTTCTGATCCTTCGCGGAATTCGCGCTTCTCCACAAACCCTTCGACACGCGCTCTAAGGTCAACAGTCTCCACGGCCTCGACACGGCCGACATATTCGAATTGCGGCGTCACATCGCGTTCCGCGGCTTGGGTCACGAAAACACTCGGCGCCTGTTGGGAGACGCCGAACGCAGTTCCGCCGAAATACAACGCAATTCCCAAAATTTGAGCGATCTTCATCAACTCACGTCTCGATATGGTCGAGGCCCATTTGCCAGAAATCGACCTCCAATCGCGTTGCCTTGGTGAACGTATCGGATAAGGCCGCAATCCGACCAGGGCCGCCGCGCCGCGCCAATAAATCATCGAGGAACGCTTTCTCTGATTCCGCCACCTCCTGGTATTCGTCACTCGCATACATCTCGATCCACGGCGTATAGGAGTTCCCGTCCACCATCGTATCCGGATCGGCGGCAAGCATGGCGCCCACCTCCGCATAGCCAATAATGCAGGGTGACAGCGCCGCATGCAGATCGAGCAAATCGCCCGCCATGCCGCGTTCCAACACGAACCGCGTATAGGCCATGCAGGCGGACGCTTCCGGTGCCGATTGCATATCCGCTTCCGAAAGCCCCCATCCGGCGCAGAACTCCACATGCAATCCCATCTCGATATCGAGAATGGCCGCCATACCGGCCGCCGCTTGGCGCATGTCGGGAAGCGTGTCCGATTTGTAGACCGCCAAGGCATAGGCCCGCGCGAATTGGATAAGGAACAAATAATCTTGGATCAGATAGTGGCGAAAGGCCGCTTCCGGCAACCTTCCCGTACCCAACTGCCGGACGAAGTCATGCTCGACATACGCCGTCCAATCGTGTGCGCAATTCGCCTTGAGTTGGTCGAAAAGTATGTTGGACGAGGTCATCTGGCAGTCAATCCAATAACATGTTTCGCGTCTCACCCGGCAATTTTACCCGCAAACCGTCATTGTCCTCAGTGATGATTATCTGACAGCCGAGCCGCGACGTCCGGGTTAGCCCGAAAGCAAGGTCGAGCATGTCTTCCTCGTCTTCGCTCGGCGGCGGTAGTTTCTTGTACCAATCGGCATCGACGACGATATGACAGGTCGAGCACGCCATGCAGCCCTCGCAGGCACCTTCGATATCTATATCGTTTGCATGGGCAATTTTCAGGATCGTATCGCCAACCGGCGCCTCGACGGTTTTTTCGTTTCCGTCGCGATCGATGAATATCATATTCGGCATTTTGTCGTCACCCGGCTCCATTGCGGAGACCGCTCCAGACTTCGATGAACTTATCGACTTCCTCTACGGTATTTTCGGTACCAAAGCTAATCCGGATCGCACAACGACCGAGATCATCCGCAACACCCATCGCCTGCAATACGTGGCTCTCGCCTACCTTACCCGAGGAACAGGCAGCCCCCGCGCTGACCTCAATCCCGGCAAGATCGAGCGTCATTATTTGCGTTTCCGCATCAATTCCCGGCAGCGCCAACAAGGACGTGTTCGCAATCCGCGGGGCATCCTCACCGAAAATTACCGCATCCGGCACTGCTGCCACCGCACGGCGTTCCAATATGCCGATCAAATTGGCGATCCGACCAATCGTCAATCGCTTCTCTTGGGCCTCCCGGGCCGCGACACCGAAGCCAGCGATACCGGGGACGTTCTCCGTCCCCCCACGGTAGCGACGTTCCTGCCCGCCCCCCCGAATCAACGCCTCAATCTCCATACCTTCCGCCAAAATCAGCGCGCCTACCCCTTTTGGGCCACCCAATTTATGAGCCGAGATTGTTAGCATATCAACGCCAAGACGCTTCATATCGATGGGAATACGTCCCACCGCCTGTACCGCATCGCAATGAAACAACGCGCCCGCGGCATGGGCGCGTTCTGCCGCTCCCTTGATAGGCTGGATAACCCCACTCTCGTTATTCGCCGCCATGACCGACACGACGGCAAATCGGCCTCGACGGCGCAGAATCTTAGACAATGATTCCAGTTCTACGACGCCATTCGCCGTGACAGCAATTTTCGGATCGTCCGGGGATATTTCGAGTACAGACGGGTGTTCGATGGCCGACGCAATGACCTGTTTTCGGCCCGAACTACGCAAAGCTTGATTATTCGCTTCGGTCGCGCCGCTGGTAAAAATGACATTTTCCGGGAGCGCCCCGACCAGACGGGCGATCTCCTCACGTGCGTCTTCTACGATTTTTCGCGCGGCGCGGCCTTTTGCATGTACGGAAGACCGATTGCCGAATTCGCCCAGGCCCGAGACAACAGCCTCTTGGACACCAACGGAAACTGGCGATGTCGCATTATGGTCGAAATAAGCCATGCGGTTCTTCGTTGCCTATGCGGTCACTCGGCGCTTCGGAGAAGCCTCGGCTAAGCGGCGTTGCCGCCCGCTACCAGATCGCTTCGCCTGACGCCCCCTTCGATAACATCGTACAAGGTAACGGAGCTCAGGAACAAATGAATATGATCGCTCAACTCATCCCACAAATCGTGGGTAAGACAACGCTCTTGCCCCCCGGTACAGCCGCGCGGCGAACCCGGTGCACAGCGTGTCGCGCGAAGCGCTTCATCGACGGCGTCGATCACATCGGAAATCGGCATATCCGCGGCATCACGAGCGAGTAAATATCCGCCGCCCGGCCCTCGTACACTATTCACCAGCCCGGCCAGCCGCAGATTCGCAAATAATTGTTCAAGATATGACAGCGATATACCCTGGCGATCGGCGATATCCGCCAGTGCTACGGGTTGCCCTTGGCAATTCTTCGCCAAGTCTACCATCGCCATAACCGCATAGCGGCCTTTAGTCGTCAGTCTCACGATTTAATCTCCCAAAATCGCGGGCTTTGTTACGTAGGATATAGCGCGATTTTGAAGTTTGGCTGCCCTAGATTTTAACTCATTGAAATATACTAATTATTTGGCATATCCGGACGCGAGAGATCTGATTCAGGATACTCGGAAGCCTCAATTGATTCGGCCCCCTTCGCGGCGTCCGCCTCCAATTCTTCCACCCGCACCTTCAAGGTCGTGACCTGTTCCATCAACCCTTCCAAGGCTCGGGCAATGGGATCGGGAACATCGCCGATCGGCGTTCCGTAGGGTGAAAACCCAGCCGACCGACTGCCGCTACCGCGCGGGATGGCACGCCCGGGAATGCCGACGATGGTCACCGCTTCCGGCACGTCTTTCGTCACCACGGCATTTGCGCCGACCCGTGCGCAACGCCCAACGATCACCGGTCCCAGGATTTGCGCACCGGAGCCGACAATGACGTCATCCTCCAGGGTCGGGTGGCGTTTTTGCTCCCGCTGACTATCGGAATCAATGGAGGGTGCGACACCGCCCAGTGTCACGTCATGATAAAGCGTCACCCTATCGCCGATCTCAGCGGTCTCGCCGATGACAACGCCCATCCCGTGGTCGATAAAGAACCTCTTACCAATCACCGCGCCCGGGTGGATTTCGATCCCGGTAAAAAATCGTCCGACCTGAGAGACGAACCGGCCAAACAATTTTAAATTCCGCCGCCAGGCCCAATGGGCGGCGCGATGCAGAACAATTGCGTGAAATCCGGGATAACAAATAACGATCTCAACCCAGGACCGTGCCGCAGGGTCGCGTTCTTTAACGCCTTTGATCTCTTCGCGCATTGCCTTGAACATCGTGCGGGCCACCTAATATTATTCCATAAGACCGCAGGGTATCTCCGTGCATTTTAATCCTATTACAAGGATCGCAGGCAAGATCTTTAATTTGCGGGTTTCTTACCAGGGACCTGTTGGATATAGATATGAGGCCTTTCCGGGTCAACCGGGTCATGAGTCGTCGTGTTGACGGTCGTCGGCTAAGCGATTACGAGCCTAGTTACATATTAAACATCAATTGAAGCGACGGGAACTATGCCAGAAGTAATCATTAACGGTCCCGACGGAAGACTGGAATGTAAGTATCAGCCGGGCCGTGAGATAAACGCGCCGATTGCCTTGATGCTGCATCCCCACCCCCAACACGGGGGGACGATGAACAATAAAGTCGTCTATACGCTCTATCAGATTTTCCTGCGCCGCGGGTTTGCTTGCATGCGCTTCAACTTTCGAGGCGTCGGACGATCGCAAGGATCGTTCGCACGCGGCGAAGGCGAGTTGTCGGATGCGGCAGCCGCACTTGATTGGCTTCAAGGCTACAACGAGAATGCGTCACAATGCTGGATCGCCGGATTTTCCTTCGGGGCCTGGATCGGCATGCAATTGCTGATGCGGCGTCCTGAAATCACATCCTTCGTATCAGTAGCGCCGCCCGCCAATATGTATGACTTCAGCTTCCTGGCGCCCTGCCCGTCATCCGGCTTGTTCTTATCCGGTGATAAAGACGACATCGTTCCGGCGGATTCGATCGAAACTCTGGTCGGGAAATTACGCCAACAGCGCGGTATCGAAATCGATCACCACACGATCGCCGGCGCCAATCATTTCTACCATGATCGCCTGGGCGAGATGGAAAAATTGGTTGGTGACTATCTCGATACTGCGATGGCTCCCAAGCCTGAAGAGGCGGTCTCGGACTAACCTTTGTGACGATGCAGAATACCGCCCGTTGTCGGCGCAGCTACGCCCGTCGTCTCTGGAAAACTGGTCGGTAGGATTTTTAGTTTACGTACTGCTAAGTAGGCGAAGGCTTGAGCTTCGATCGCGTCACCGTCCCAACCGAGCGTCTCCATTGGCTCAACCGGAACGCCTAACGCTGAACCTAATCCAGCCATTAGGGCCGGATTTCGCCGTCCGCCGCCGCATACGACCCAGCGAGCCGGCGGGGCGGGGAAATAATCAAGCGACGCTTTGATGCAGCCAATTGTAAAAGCCGTTAGAGTGGCTGCACCGTCCTCGACCAGCAGCGGTTCCGCTAAGGAAGTATCAAACTCGTTACGGTCCAAGGATTTCGGTGGCATTCGCTTCAAATAAGGGGCCTTCAGAAGCCCTTCCAAGACCACGACGTCAATGTCTCCACGCCGCGCAATCGCGCCATCGCGATCCATCGGTTTACCGGTGTTCTTATATGCCCAATCGTCGATTAGCGCGTTACCGGGCCCCGTATCGAAAGCCATCAATTCATCGTCTTTTCCAATCCACGTGACGTTTGCGACACCGCCGATATTTAATACCGCAACGGGTTTTTCGAAGGCGGCCATCAACGCCGCATGAAAGATCGGCGCCAGAGGAGCCCCCTCTCCACCACCCGCGATATCGGCGGAACGGCAGTCGGCGACCACATCAATGCCGCATTCCGCCGCTAGTAATGCACCATCGCCAATTTGCCAGGTAAAGCCGCGCGCCGGCTCATGATGAATTGTATGCCCGTGAAATCCGACGACATCTACTGATTCCGCACTGCCCTCAACACTCTCCAAGAGCCGCTCGACGGCTTTGGCGTGCAGCAAGGTCAATTCCCGCTCCACCGATATAGTTTCCCCATCCGCCTCAGTACGCCCCAATATCGCCCGTATACGGTCCGCGAATTCCGGTTCATAGGGCATCGAATGAAACGCCAACCGGTCAATTTGATGGACGCCGTCAGTTTCGATCAATGCCGCATCCACGCCGTCAATTGACGTCCCGCTCATTAGACCAATCGCTAGCAAATTCGTCTCCTAATCCCAATATGTCCGCACGTTGTGGCACTCATGCTATTGTGCTAAGTGGTTTGCCCTTTCAGCAAGCATACACGTCGTGGCGACCATGAGCGAAGTAACATCCGAATTCCTGAAAACTGTACAAAATCGGGGGTATTTTCATCAAGCGACCGATTTGGAGGCACTAGACGCCTTGGCGCTCGAAGGCGGCCTCGCCGGTTATATTGGATTCGACGCGACGGCGTCTTCATTGCATGCGGGCAGTCTAGTCCAAATCATGCTCCTGCGCTGGATGCAAACATGCGGTCTGAAACCGATCGTTCTGATGGGCGGCGGCACCAGCAAGGTTGGCGACCCATCCGGGAAGGACGCGCAACGCAAACTGCTGACCACCGACGACATCACCGCCAATATCAGCGGAATTAAAGGTGTATTCGAGAAATTTCTCACTTTTGGCAACGGGCCGTCCGATGCCGTTATGGTGAACAACGCGGACTGGCTCGACCAGCTGCAATACATCGATTTCTTGCGCGACTACGGACGGCATTTTTCGGTCAATCGGATGCTGACATTCGATTCCGTAAAACAGCGATTGGAGCGTGAGCAACCGCTCTCATTTCTCGAATTCAATTATATGGTGCTGCAGTCTTATGACTTCCTGGAGTTGTCGCGCCGCCACAATTGTCGCTTGCAACTCGGTGGTTCCGATCAATGGGGCAATATAGTCAGTGGTATCGAATTGGGCCGCCGCGTCGACGGCACCCAATTGTTTGGGCTAACCTCGCCGCTGTTAACGACCGCGAGCGGTGCCAAGATGGGCAAGACAGCGAGTGGCGCCGTCTGGCTGAACGACGATATGCTGTCGGCTTATGATTACTGGCAATATTGGCGGAATACTGAGGATGCCGATGTGGGGCGTTTCCTGCGCCTCTTCACTGAATTGCCATTGGACGAGATCGCAAGGCTCGAATCTCTCGAAGGAGCTGACATTAACGACGCGAAGGTCATTCTAGCGAATGCGGCCACCGACATGTGCCACGGCGCAGCTGCCGCCGATGCGGCTGCGGAAACCGCGCGTCAAACCTTCGTTGAAGGCGGTGCCGGAGAGGACTTACCCCGGATCGACGTCGCAAGCGGGCGCCTCACCGATGGTGTTCCGTTTTATGAACTTCTGAAGGAATCGGGGCTTGCGAAAAGCAACGGCGAAGCACGTCGCTTAATCAAGGGCGGCGGCGGTCGATTGAACGACACGGTCGTAAGCGAGGAACAGACTTCCGTCACATTAACCGATGTGAATGACGATGGTGTTATCAAACTATCCGCCGGCCGTAAGCGCCACGCGTTGGTCGTCCCTGCCTGATCTTGAATTTCACCGATTAACGAGGGGAGTCCGTCTCTACGCTCGGAGCCGGTTTGGTGTCGCTGCCGCCACCGATCACGTCAAACAGCTTCCGCAGAAATCCAGGCGCTAGCGCCGAGAGCGGGTTTACCGCGATGACGGGATCTTCCAACGAACCGCTCACGCCGTATGACGCAGCGAAGACACCTTCATCCTTCCCTCCCGTCAAGATCGGTCCAAGGATGGGTATCTGGCCGAGGACGCGATTAACCGTGTATGCCGGAACCAAAGTTCCCTTTAAGTCGGCGATATCTTCTTCCAAATCAAGCAAACCTTCGGTCGTGATGCCGATCGACGATCCATAGGCACGTGATCGGTCGAGCCGGAGGATGCCGTCTTGATACCCAAAGGTTCCATCGAATGACGTGAAATCAAGCCCGCGTTGCAAGGCATCGAATATACCCGTCAACGACGCCACCTGTAACAAGCGCGCCAACGCCGGCGCTCGGGAAAGCTTGAACTTCGACAATGTAAACGATCCCCGCAACGGCTCCGACAGTACTTTGCGCTTTCCGCTGATTGCCAGTTCCCCCCGTTCCAACTTGTCGCTCCAACCCAAAGCGACCAAGGCCTGCCCGGCATCATTGCTTTGCACCTCGAGCTTGTGCCCCTCACCATCGGGTTCATAACGCGCGTGCAAAAACTTGCCATTTGGAAGGCCAGCCTGAAACGCCAACATACTCAACGCGCCATCGGCAAGTCGTGCCTCTCCCTTTGTGGGTCCAAAACGGCCTTGTTGGCTGGTCCTCAAAATGTCGAGATTGACGTCGAAGGAGATTACCGGAGATGTTGCGCCGTTCTCAGCATCTGTCTCGCGCGCCTCCGGCGCACCGCCATGTAAGACCGACTCCAAATCCAGCGTCCCGCGATCAACCCGGACGAGAAATCCATCATCCGGCAATTGGATGACCGATCCAATTACATCCGTCTTGCCAATTCTAAACTTCGCGAAATCAGCGTGCCATTTCTGTTCCGTCGCACCGCCAAAGCCTGCCTTGCCAACGATCTCTAAATCGCCAGCCATGACGCTCAAGTTGTCGACCTGATATGCGCCGTCCACAGCCACCGTCACCCCAATTCGAAAGTTGCCGGGCCGCCCGGCCGGTTTCAACCAGCCGAAGTGCGGAATGGCAATTACCGCCTGACTAAGATCACCTGACACCAAAACTTCGCTGCGCCCGTCGACGAACCGCGTCAGGATTAAATTCGTCTCAGAAACACCGCCAATGAAGGGCAGCTTCGGCAAACCCAAACGTTCGAGGGCATCCACGTCAAGATCGCCACTTAAAATGTAACGGCTCCGAAAACCTTGTCCCGATGCGAAATTTTCATGCCAATCCAAGGATAACGGCACACCGTTTAACTGCACCTGGCCGGCGATCTTCAAAGTCGAATTGGAGAGTTTCAATTCAAGATCAGAATTCTCCACCACGAAACCAGAGGGGCCCGGCTTCATCCGCACTCCCCGCATGTTCGCCGCGCCTGTAACCCGCACATCGGAGAGCTGAACGTCGTCCCGCAATGGAAACCGCAGCCCCAATCGAGCAGCCATTTCGCCACCCACTGCCGCCGGATTGATACCAATTTCCCCGACGAGACCGAGCGGTTTTCGATTGACCAATTCAAATGCCGTGTCCAGCGGACCCCTGACCACCAAGTCAATAGCGACCTGCTCTCGATCGGTATCCAATTGCGTCATATGCACGACACCGTGGTCCACGGCGATGTCCTGTAAATTGCCCCGCAAGATATCCAAATCGAAACGGTCCCTCGAAAACGTCGCAGTTCCGAAGACGCCCGTCACTTTGGGAAACGCTTCGAAATAACGAACATCCAAGCCGCTATATTTGAGCGTGCCGGTGATCGACTGAATCTTAGGATTAAGCGGATCGTTGACTGGCAATTCCAACACTAGGCCTAATTTGCCTTCATCGACTTTGCCTGTGCGAATGTTCTGGGTCGTCCATCTTCGCGCGGAGGTGCCTAGATTGACCGGCCAATAACGTGATACCCCCGCCATCTCCATATTGCGCAAATCTGCATCAATCCGGGCACGAATTTTATCTCCGATACGGTTGGCAGAGATCTCGAATGCAAGTTCGGGTCCGCCGAAGTCCACCGATCCGCTCTTTATGCTGATTCCGTCGAAACTATTCCTAATTTTGGCCTTAAATGCGAAGCCCTCGAATTCTATTGACTCGGGTAGGACCTTTTCGAGCCGGAACGTTCCGGCGCCCGCACGGGTCTCAACGTCGAGACGCAGTACCTGCCCGCCAGGCCCGATACGACCGGAGGTTCGAACGTCCAGCAACGTGTCAAGTTGCCCGATCGCCGATACTTGTGGCAACAGATCCGCTAATGTCGTCGCCCGCAGCCCAGTGATATTCATCGTCATGTCATAATCTTGATTGGCATCAACGATGACATTGCCTGCGACCGATCCGCCGGCACCCTTTACATCAAATGCGACGGAATTGACCGTCCCCGAATGCTGTGCCAGCACGCGAAACTGACCCGATAACGGAAGGTCGATATTTTCGAATTGCCGCAGCTGGGCTATCCGTTCCGCGAAATCCGATGGAAACAACCTATCGAATTCAATACCGATATCGACGACCGGACGTTCCGGCGCAAATACCGCGTGCGCTCTCAACTGCGTGGAGCGATCTCCGAAGTCGAGCGCCATCGACGCGATCGCTTCCATCCCTTCGTCCCCCCGCAACAACTCGAGATCACTGTTGGGAGAATGCCATTCCCCGCCATTCGGACCGTCCAAATATCGGATATCAACATCCGAAATTTGGACACTATCCAGATAACCGAAGACGGAAGACGGATCGCCGGGTTTGGATAGCAGGGAGATATACGCCGGTATCCGATTTAAGAACTCTTTATCGGCCACACTATCGGAACGGGCAAAGAACCCTAACACAAACTTACCATCCCCGCCCCGCTCAACAGTCGCGCTCAGGCCTTGGACTTCGATGCGATTTGGTGCAATTAAGCCGCGGAATAAGGCTGAAATGGAAAATCCTACGGAAACTTCGGGCAATAAAGCCAAAACTTTCCCACCACTCCCCAGGACCGTGGCATTGTTGACGCGGATATCGAATGCATTATCCCAGCTGACCCATACGAGCGCTGTCTCTTCGATTTTGACTTCGACGCCGGATTCTTCGAGGCTCACCGCCCGTTCGATATATGGGGTCGCGAAAGCCAACGACATCGGGCCCGTGCTCAATCGCCAGCACAGGAGAGCAAAGAGGAGAATTGCAATGCCCAACAAACCTGCAAGCAATTCGACCGCAATAATCGATGTACGTCTGATCACGTCTTTGAAAAATCCACTTGGTCCTACGCCATCATAGCGTTATTGCCCTATATTCATAACTCTTAGATCGAAAGCTAGCGCAATTCATGCTCTTTTCCTTCGACCAAAATCGACTTCCAAATGCGGCTCATCCGGATCACGCCGAACGCACGATCGATCGCTGGACGTCAAACTCTCCTGATACGGATTTTTGCAATTCTATCGTCAATGACCCGGCGGGCAAAAAGCTATTATACGCAGTGGCTGGCAACAGCCCATTTCTAGCCCAGTGCCTGCAAAGAGACGCCGTCTTCGCCTGTGAATTACTAGCGAAAGGCCCTGACGCGGCATTCGATAAGATCGTATTGGCGTTGAAAAATTCGATGAACGCGGAAGACGATACCAACAAGTTGATGGGCTTTCTGCGTGAAACCAAACGGAACGCAGCGCTAACAATCGCCGTCGGTGATATTTCCGAGGTATGGGACGTCGACAAGGTCATGCGGGCGCTTAGTACCTTTGCCGACGAATCTCTCTCCCTTGGTGTCCGACACGTTTTACGCATGCACGCCAAAGCCAGACGTCTCGCGCTCGTCGACGAAGACGATCCGGAAGTCGGATCGGGCTATGTCGTGCTCGCCCTCGGCAAGCTGGGCGCGCGCGAGCTGAATTATTCCAGCGACGTAGATTTGATCGTGCTCTATGATCCGGACAAGGTCGAAGTAGAGAATAAGGAGACCCTCGGGCCGGTGTTTGTGCGGGCGACACGAGATCTCGTGCGCATCATGGAGGAACGAACTGAGGACGGATACGTCCACCGGACCGATTTGCGGTTGCGGCCCGACCCCGGCACCACACCGGTCGCTATCTCAACCATCGCCGCTGAGACCTATTACGAGAGTGTAGGCCAGAACTGGGAACGCATGGCGATGATCCGAGCGCGACCTGTCGCAGGCGACATAGAACTTGGCGAAGATTTCCTGCATCATCTACGGCCATTCGTGTGGCGGAACAACCTCGATTTTGCAGCCATCCAGGACATTCATTCCGTCAAGCGGCAGATCAACGCTCATCGGGGCGGTCATACATTAGCCGTCAACGGACATAACATAAAACTCGGTCGGGGCGGCATTCGCGAAATCGAATTTTTCACCCAAACTCAGCAACTGATCTGGGGCGGGCGGAACCCCGAACTTCGCGGACGCGAACTATACGGCGTGTTGGATACCTTGGTTGAACACGGCCGAGTGGCGGCGGAGACAGCGGGTCAACTTAAGGAAGCGTACGGATTTCTTCGCCGCATTGAACATCGCCTGCAGATGGTGGATGACAAGCAAACACACGAGATGCCGAAGACCAACGACAAGGTAGAGGAAATCGCCATCTTTTCCGGCTATGACGATGCCACTTCCTTCGGAAAAGCGCTCTTGGACCGGCTACATTGTGTCGAACAGCACTATGGCAATTTATTCGGTGATTCCAAAGACTTAGGTGGGAAAGGTTCGCTCGTCTTCACGGGCAATGAACTTCATCCAGACACACAGGCGACGCTTGAGGGGATGGGCTATACCGACCCGTCAAAAATCTTCAATACCGTCCGGATTTGGCATCACGGGCGCTACCGGGCAACCCGCAGCGAACGGTCCCGCCAGCTGCTGACTGAACTCATGCCGCAACTCCTGCATTCTCTCGCGAGCACCGCCAATCCGGGTTTCGCCTTCGCCAAATTCGACGAGTTCCTCAGCCGTCTACCCGCTGGTGTGCAGTTGCTCTCGCTGCTCCACGCAAATCCCAATCTCCTCGACCTGGTGGCAATGGTCATGGGCAACGCGCCGTTGCTGGCCGATTGGCTAAGCCGAAATCCACATTTACTCGATTACGTCCTATCGGACGAATTCGACCGACCGATCGAAGACGGCGAGACCATGGAAACGGACCTGCGGGAAGCGCTCAAGGAAGCCGATCATTTCGAGCATATACTCGATATCACTCGGCGATGGACCAACGATCATAAATTCAGGATCGGCATCCAGGTCTTAAGAGGAATTACCGACGGCATTGCCGCCGGTCCCGCCCTCACATCGGTAGCGGAGACAGTCATCCGCGTCTTGGTACCCGCGGTCGAGAATGAATTCGCCGCACAACACGGACGGATCGCCGGTGCAGGTATGTCGGCCATCGCCTATGGAAAGCTTGGCGGGCGGGAACTGATGCATGGCTCGGACCTCGACCTTGTATTCGTCTATGACCACAACCACGACTTAGACGTATCGGATGGTAAAAAGCCATTAGCGCCAAGCGTCTACTTCATGCGTCTTGCGCAACGGATCGTCAGCGCTATCAGCGCACCAACGGGTGAGGGCAAGCTCTACGAAATTGACCTGCGCCTCCGGCCCTCCGGAAACAAGGGCCCTATCGCCGTTCGTTTGGGTGGATATTTCGATTACCTCAAGGACTCCGCTTGGACATGGGAGTACATGGCCCTCACCCGGGCGCGTCCGATCTCCGGCCCGCCGGAGTTGCAAGCTCGAATCATTTGCGGCATCGAAGATTTATTGACCATGGCGCGAGATGCGGACAAACTCATCTGTGACGTCGACGACATGCGGACACGCATGGCCGGCGAGCATCGCGGTGAATCAATATGGGATATCAAGCATCATCGCGGCGGCTTGGTCGATATTGAATTCATCACACAGTATTTCCAACTCGCCCTCGGCCGGAACGACCCGGCGCTCCTGTCGCCGACTACAATGGAAGCGCTGTGGAAGCTATCGTTAGCAAGCGCCCTTTCCGCCGACGATGCCGATGTTTTGATGACCGCGCTCAAACTATGGCAAGGGCTGCAATCGATCATTCGGCTAATTGGCCCTGAACGCCTGGACGATGGGCAACCACCGGCAGGACAAGCGCATGCGCTGTGCCGGGTGGCAGGAGTAGAGACGTTTGTCGATTTGAAGCATTCGGTTGAGGAGAAAGCTGAAGCGGTCCGCTATACTTTCACACGTCTTATCGAGCATCCGGCAAGCGAACTGGCGGAGCAGTTGTAAGTACCAGAGTAGGCAGTTAAGGTCGCCTGCGGTTGGGGCTGAGCGATAAAAGATATGAGCCAATGATTGATGTTCAAATTCGCGATTGCCTCGTCCGGGAATACCTAGACGAGACGAATGAAGTCCTAAACGACTCTGACGTTGCGCTGGGAAACGTCAGTTCGGACACCTCCAAGGCAAGTTTGGAATTCTTGCGCCTATTCGGAGCATTCTCCGTTCTACGGGTCCAAGGACGTGGCCTAGAGACGACATTACTCGTTATCACGTTACAACGATTTTGCGAGTATTTGGATAATCTCCAAATTGCCGAGCAGAAGATAATTTCCGACCTGCAATTTTACTCCTCGACCTTGCACGACATCGTAGCCAATGACCGTACGGAAGTGGATATTCGCACCTTTTCTCGAAGCCTGCCCGTCCACACGCCTGTCGATATGAACAATATCGTACAAGTGGATGGGGAAATCATGCCGATCGAGCCGAATAAAACAGTTGCAAAGCTTGTCTCGCGAGGATTGCGAGCCTGCGGATATCGGGTAACCACATTACGTGGTTCGATCGACGCGCTCACCTATGCTATCCGCACGAAACCGGACATGATAATTGCCTCCGCCGAATTGAACGGAATCAACGGCATTGATATAGCCTGTGCCATTGGCACCATGCCTCTTATGCAAAAAATCCCCTCGGCCCTACTCACCAGTCGCGATCGCGACCATGATGCACTACGCGAATTGCCCGAGACTTCAGCCGTCTTAAAAAAGGGCGGTAAATTCGGCGATGATCCCTCGGATGCTCTTGCCCAATTCGACGTTCTGTGACGCAAAAGTTCGTTACTGTCTCGGAAGAAGCCGTTTCGATCCTGGCAACCATCGATGCCGAGGAAAAAGCGATACGGGCTGTCGAATTCGGACAGACGTGGCTCGACAAACCGATCTTGCCAGTAAAACCGCGCGCGATGCCGAAACGACCCGCCCGGCCCGACAAGCCCGAACTCTTAGCCCCCGGGAAAGTACGTCGGCGCAAGATCAATAGGGGAATTAAAGGGCGGATTGCACTGATTCACGCCTTGGCACATATCGAACTGAACGCGATCGATCTAGCGTGTGATATTATCGCGCGGTTTGCACATACCAACGATTTACCTATCGATTTCACGCGCGATTGGATCGCGGTCGCCGCCGACGAGGCCAAGCATTTTCGGCTTCTCAATGCGCGTCTCTGCGATTTTGATGCGGTGTACGGCGATCTTCCCGCCCATGACGGGCTGTGGGAAGCAGCGGATAATACGGCGGAAGATATCTTGGCGCGACTGGCGGTGGTCCCCCTCGTCCTGGAGGCGCGCGGTCTCGACGTGACGCCGGTCATGATCGAGAAACTGCGGGCGGCGGAAGACGACGAGAGCGCCGATATACTAGAAATCATACACCGCGATGAGATTACCCATGTCGCCGCCGGACAACGCTGGTTCGATTACCTGTGTAATGCCCGCGGCTTCACGCCCAGCGCTACATTCAAAGATTTAGTACGTCGCTATTTTAAGGGCGCTCTCAAGCCGCCCTTCAATGAAACCAGCCGGACCGCCGCGGGAATGCCGAAATCCTTCTATGAGCAATCGGCCGGGCCGTCTCTGGCGCAACAATAACACCAGCCTATATTCCCTAGTTCGAGGATCAATAGTCGCTCAATTGAGAGGTCACCCATGAGTGTGGATGTCGGCGATAAAGCACCTGATTTCGATTTGCGGACGGACGGCGGCGGTAACCTAAAATTATCGTCTTTGCGCGGCCGGAAAGTCGTTTTGTATTTTTACCCGAAGGATTCGACACCAGGCTGTACAACCGAGGCTGAAGGCTTTCGCGACGCGCTTGGCGACTTCGCGAAAGCCGGGACAGAAATCGTAGGAGTCTCGAAGGATAGCGTTAAACGCCATGATAATTTCAAGGCGAAGTATGATCTACCCTTTCCGCTTCTTGCCGATACGGACGGCATCGCCTGTGAGGCATACGGCGTCTGGGTAGAGAAGCAGAACTACGGTCGCACATACATGGGCATTGAACGGTCAACCTTCCTAATCGATGAGAAGGGCAAAATCGCGCACGCCTGGCGCAAGGTCCGCGTTAAGGGGCATGTTGATGCTGTGCTCGCGACCGCGCGATTGATCACCCATCCTAATAGAGGAACCGAACATGCTAAAGAAACATAATCCCGCCACCGTCGCGACTCCGCTGTCCGCTTATAGCCACGGTGTCGAGGTGGCGGCGAACGCGCGCTGGATGTGCCTCTCCGGTCAAATTGCCATCGCGCCCGACGGTTCCGTGCCCGACGGCATCGACGCGCAGACCCGGTTGATCTTCGAGAATATCAAGAACATCTTGGCGTCCGGCGATATGGCGTTAGAGGATCTGGTTCGTTTGAACGTTTATATCGTCAATCCAGACAACATGGCCGGTTTCCGGCCCGTCCGCGACGAATATGTCGGCAACATCAAATGCGGCTCGACAATGATTGTCATCGCCGGCTTGGCAAAACCGGAATTCTTGATCGAGATCGAGGCCATGGCCGCGAAAGCGGGCTAGCCTAAGATACCTCGACTTCCGCTTCCGGCGCGTCGGTATCGCCCCCGCCTAGACGGTCGGCGAGCGAGGCTTCCAGGAATTTATCCAGATCACCGTCGAGCACACCCTGGGCGTTGCCGGTCTCAACATTCGTGCGTAGGTCTTTCACCATTTGATATGGATGCAAGACGTATGAGCGAATTTGATGCCCCCAGCCAATATCGGTCTTTGCCTGGTGCTCGGCCTGGGCGGCGTCCTCACGTGCCTTCAGTTCTGCCTCGTATAACCGCGCCTGCAACATCTTCATTGCCGTTGCGCGGTTCTTATGCTGTGAGCGGTCGTTTTGACATTGGACCACGATGCCGGTCGGAATATGGGTCATCCGCACAGCGCTGTCGGTCCGATTGACGTGCTGTCCACCGGCCCCCGACGCCCGGTAGGTATCGATCCGCACATCCTTGTCGTTGATCACGATGTCGATCGTATCGTCGATTGCAGGATAGACGCCAATTGAAGCAAAACTGGTATGCCGCCGGTTCGCCGCATCATAGGGTGAAATCCGAACCAAGCGGTGGACGCCAGTCTCCGTCTTTAGCCATCCGTAGGCGTCTTCGCCATTGATGCGGATCGTCGCGGATTTCAGCCCCGCCTCCTCGCCAGACGACTCTTCCAACCATTCGACCTTATGGCCGTGCTGTTCGCCCCAACGCAGATACATCCGCAGCAACATCTCCGCCCAATCCTGGGATTCGGTACCGCCCGCGCCCGCATGGACTTCCAAATAACAATCGTTACCATCGGCCTCGCCCGATAGCAGGCTTTCAATTTGCTGTTTTTCCGCCTGTCTGCTGAGGATTTGCAGTGCCGCTTCCGCTTCAGCCGCGATAGCGTCGTCACCCTCGGCTTCCGCCATCTCGATTAATTCAGCGTTTTCCTCAAGCTCGACCGTCAGACGGTCATAGCCTGAGATGCGTTTATCCAACCGCGTGCGTTCGCGCATGATCTTTTGCGCATTTTCGGGATTATTCCAGAGATCAGGGTCTTCGGAGAGCGCGCTCAGCTCCGCTAGACGGCGGGTCGCGGCATCATAGTCAAAGATGCCTCCTCAGCAGTAACAAAGACTGCTTGGTGCTATCAATCAGCGCCTGCGCTTCCGCACGCATATGGTCTCTCCAAATGAAAATTTGTCGGACATCGTTTACGAATTGCCGCGCCGCAGCGCAAGACCCCGCGGGCGTATCGACACTTTAGTACAAATCACCCGCTGATACTGGTCTGACGTTTCCGGCTGTCGTGCCGCGGGTCTCTGGTGCGGCCTCTTCCGTGCCTCCGGAGATGAGGGTGCCAGGGGCCACATTGGTTGGCTCCGCCCCGACCTTGAACGCCTCCAAAATGACACGGCGGTCTCCTGGTTGCGCAGCCCGCCCGGTCAGAGGGTCGACGCGTACCATCCGGACATTGGGTGGAATTCGGAATGGAATCGCCGGTTTGACCTTCAAAGCTTCCGCCATGAACGCCTTGAAAATTGGCGCCGCGACAGAGGATCCGGTCTCCCGACGGCCCAGCGGGAGTGGACTGTCAAATCCGACGAAAACACCAACGGCCAAGTCGGGCGCAAATCCAATAAACCAGGTATCGCGGCTCTCATTAGTCGTGCCGGTCTTTCCTCCCAGCGGCCAGTTGAGCGACTTGATGCGGCGCCCGGTTCCCCGTTGAACCACGCCCTCAAGCATCGAGACTACCTGGTAGGCGCTGGCTTCATCGACGATCTGATCGCGAATATCCGGAACTTGCGGAGGCTTATCTCCCCCCCAGCTGGCAGTATTGCAACGATTGCAAAGCCTTCGGTCGTGGCGGAACACCGTCTTGCCGTGACGGTTTTGCACCCGATCAATCACCGTCGGCTGAATACGCTTACCGCCGTTAACCAGCATCGCATATCCGGTGGTTAGCCGAATAAGGGATGTCTCGCCCGACCCCAGGGCCATCGACAATTGTAGCGGCATATCATCGGTAACACCGAAGCGCTTCGCATAGTCGGCTACCGTCGGCATGCCGATCGCGCGCGCAAGGCGAACAGTCATCAGGTTTCGGGATTTCTCCACGCCAAGGCGCATCGGACTTGGCCCATAAAATTTCCGTGTGTAGTTGGAGGGCTTCCACTTGCCCAGATCGGGCCCTTGGTCGATAACAAATGGTGCGTCCAAGATCATCGTCGAGGGCGTGTATCCATTATCGAGCGCGGCCAGATAGACGAAAGGTTTAAACGCGGACCCGGGCTGCCGGTAGGCTTGGACGGCGCGATTAAAATTGCTGATCTCGTAATCAAACCCGCCGACCATCGCAAGCACACGGCCGGTATGCGGGTCCATGGCAACGACGGCACCGTTGATCGCCGGTACTTGTCGAAGACTGTAGGTATCAGGTGGATACTTGTCGTCTTCTCCTTCTTTCGCCGACGCATTAAATTTCACCGCTTCGACCAAAATTACATCGCCAACTTTCAGCACTTGGTCGGCGCTTTTCACCGCGACGTCGCGCTTACCCCATTCCAAGAATTTACGCGCCCATTTCAACTCGCTTAGTGGCAACGTGCCGCGAGATCCGTCGCCGAAGCCTAACTCCACGGCACCGTCATTTGCATAAAGAATGACGGCAATCCGCCAATCTCGCATGCCAAGGGGACGTTTCGTCATATTGAGACGCCCGAGCCAATTGTCGGCAACCGAAATCTCCGCAACGGGGCCTCGCCAGCCATAGCGCCGATCATAGGCCATCAGCCCGTCGCGTAGCGCTTTCTCAGCCATTTTTTGCAGTCGTGTATCGAGCGTGGTGCGCACCGACAGCCCGCCTTCATTGACACCGTCTTCTCCGTATTCATCCACAAGTTCACGGCGCACCTGCTCTACGAAATAATCCGCGGCGACAAGTTGAATGTCGCTGCGCGGTTTTACTTCCAGAAACTCCCGTCGCGCATTCCGCGCCGCATTGACATCGACATAGCCTTCCTCATACATCCGGCCGATCACCCAATTTCGCCGCACGACGGCGGCGCGGCGTTTGCGCACCGGGTGATAGTTATTCGGCGCTTTCGGAAGCGCCGCTAAATAGGCCACTTCGGCAACGGTGAGTTCATCCAAGGACTTATCGAAATAGTTCAGAGCCGCTGCCGCACAGCCGTAGGAACCGTATCCGAGATAAATCTCATTCAGATACAATTCTAGTATCCTGTCCTTGGAGAAAGCGCGTTCGATCCTGAAAGCCAATATGGCTTCCTTGATTTTGCGTTCGATCGACACTTCGTTCGTCAGCAGGAAATTCTTCGCGACTTGTTGGGTAATGGTCGACGCGCCAACCGGGCGTCGGTTTCTGCCCAAATTCGCGATGTTGGTCACCATGGCACGGGCCAAGGCGAGAAAATCGACACCGGGATGATGATAAAAATTCTTATCTTCCGCTGCGATGAAAGCCTCGATCAGAGGTCTCGGCATGGCCTCGATGGGCACGAATACACGGCGTTCCTTGGCGTATTCAGCGATCAGCAATCCATCCCCCGCATGAATGCGGGTCACGGTCGGCGGTTCATAATTCGCCAATTGTTTATAGTCCGGCAAATCCCGACCGTAATGCCAAAGCCCCACGACCACGCTCGTGACGCCGACGATGGCGAAAAAAAGCGTCGTCGACACCAGGAAGATTATAAATTTTAAGAGGCGTCGCATCGGAATATTGAGGCCATCCGGTCATTAATCTGTCATTAGAATTCTTCGTTAACCGAACAATGCGGCGAGATTATGATTTACTCAACCGTTCCTTACGTTCGAAATACGCATCGATCGCGCGCCGGATTGCTTTCGACACATTCGTGCGGAATTTTTTCGATTTTAACATTTTTTCGTCATGTTTGTTCGAGAGGTAGCCCAGTTCAACGAGCACCGACGGAACATCGGGCGATTTCAGTACCGCAAAACCTGCAAACCGATGCGTATTGCGCAAAAGTCGAATTGATTTTCCGAGATTCTCGACCATGAATCGTGCGAAATGCGCAGACTCGTCCATCGTATGGCGCTGACGCAGGGAAATCAGAACCGACGCCACGGTATCGGATTGCTGCGTCAGATCGACACCAGCGATAATATCCGATCGGTTCTCCTTTACCGCCAACGCCCCCGCCTCCTTATCGGAAGCCCTTTCCGACAAGGTATAAACAGAGGCCCCACGCACCTTCGGGTTCTTAATGGTATCGGCGTGCAAGGAAATAAACAGTTCAGCTTTTACCGATTCCGCTTTGTTGAATCTGTCCCGCAAGGGGATATAGATATCGCGGTCTCGGGTCAGATTAACTACATACTTGCCCGTTCTCTCCAAGGCCTTCTTCAAGTATTTCGCCACCGATAAGGTCACGCGGCTCTCAAACGTGCCGCGTGGCCCGATCGCACCCGGGTCGACGCCTCCATGGCCCGGATCAATCATGATCACATGGCGGCCATCTCCGCGCTCTTTCAAAATTGGCTCGCGCGGCTTTGATGGCGCGGTCGGTTGGGGCACCTTCCATTGCCGGGAATGGACCGTCGCGCGCGCGATCTCGAAACCTGCTTTGGTCACGGGTTCCAAATCGATAAAGAACCGGCTCGCGCCCGCCTTACCACTCCCCAATATGGCGTGCCGCGCAACCTTAACCGGTTTCGTCACGTCGATAACGACCCGGCTATTACCTGGCTGAAACAAACCGAACCGGTAATTTGAGACCAGACCGGCAGGTTTCTTCATCGGCAGCAACGGTGCGCGCCATAACATATTCGGCAAATCGATGACCACGCGATAGGGATTACCCAACAGAAACACGCGGTAAGGAACGGCCTGCGTCGTCTCCAGAACCAGCCGGGTCTTACCTGGATGCACGCCGATCCTAACTTTCGTTACTTCTGGCATGGCTGCGTTCACGATTGTCGTGGGCGACAAAACGAGTGCAATCACGAGGCCGAATCGAATGAACGAATTCAAATTTTCACCTTATAGACCAAAGATATTGCGTGTTTCGCATGTGATGACCCAAGATATACCCTCTCCGAACCGCTCGCTTCAATTGAAAATCTGCGGAATCTGCCCTTGTAATAGGCCGGAAGAACATTTCCGCATTGTCGAATACGGTCACATGAGCGTATCTTAACTAAGTGTAGTCGCAAGATTAACTGATCCGACGCATCGACGTAGGACCGATTTGCCCTTTTTGCCGGTTCACTCGCACATCTAAGTGGTGACTTACGAATGGCGCCAAGGGCGCATGGAACGAGTACGAAACGAACATGATTAGGTTGAAGCCAGATTTACCTGCAAGCGAGATCGCCGGAAAGGCAGTATATCCGCTGAGGCAGGTAGCACGAGGCGGCGGTGTTTACGCCGCGTCGGCGGCTTCGCCCACGAACAACACGCGCATTCAGACCAACGGCCGGAGTCCGGCATCGCTCGGCGTTTGCGCTTTGGAGCTATTTAATGACAAGAAGAATGTTGATAGACGCCGCGCACGGGGAAGAGACTCGTGTTGTGGTCATGGACGGCAATCGCGTCGTCGATTACGACGCGGAAGTTGCTAATAAGCGGCCTCTTAAGGGAAATATCTATCTCGCTAAAGTAACGAGAGTAGAGCCATCGCTGCAGGCCGCCTTCGTTGAATACGGTGGCAACCGGCACGGTTTCCTGGCCTTTAACGAAATTCACCCGGACTATTATAAGATCCCGATTGAGGATCGCGAAAAGCTTATAGCCGAAGAGGCCGAAGCCCAATCGGCGGAAGAAGGCGAGAACGGCGAGGCCGTTGAGACTGTCGGCGGCGATGAGCTGGAAATAGTCGAACGCAGTCGTGTCTCCTTACAACGCAGATATAAAATACAAGAAGTCGTAAAGCGGCGGCAAATTCTGCTGGTTCAAGTAGTCAAGGAAGAGCGCGGCACCAAAGGTGCGGCGCTGACGACCTACCTTTCGCTTCCTGGCCGCTATTGCGTCTTGATGCCAAACACTTCTCGTGGTGGTGGGATCAGCCGAAAAATTACGAACGCCCGTGACCGTAAGCGCCTAAAAGGTGTCATCGAAGGCCTCGGGATCGCCGAGGGCATGGCGGTCATCTTGCGCACCGCCGGCTCAGAACGATCGAAAGTCGAGATCAAACGCGATTACGACTATTCGATGCGGCTTTGGAACGAGATCCGCGAACTCACCCTCGCGTCGACCGCGCCCGCGTTGATCTATGAAGAAGGTAATTTGATCAAGCGGACCATCCGAGACCTATATGCCAAGGAGATCCAGGAAATCCTCGTCGATGGCGAAGCCGGATATAAAGTCGCGAAGGAATTCATGAAAGCTCTCATTCCGAGCCATGCGAAGAAAGTCAAAAAATTCGACATCGAAGGGGAACCTCTGTTCCAAAAATACGGTGCCGAAACACTACTTGAATCCATCCACAACCCAACGGTTCAGCTAAGATCCGGCGGCTATATCGTCATACATCAAACCGAAGCATTGGTCGCGATCGACGTGAACTCCGGTCGAGCCACGCGGGAACGCCATATCGAAGAGACGGCGCTTAAGACCAACAGCGAAGCCGCCGATGAAATCGCCTATCAGCTGCGCTTACGCGATTTAGCGGGTCTGATCGTGATCGACTTCATCGATATGGAGGAAAACCGCAACAACAGTGCCGTGGAGCGACGGTTCAAGGACGGCCTTCGCAACGACAGGGCGCGCATCCAAATCGGGCGCATCAGCCCCTTCGGTCTGTTGGAGATGTCCAGACAACGTCTGCGCCCGAGCCTCAGCGAGACCACTGGTGATCCCTGCCCACATTGCGACGGCACCGGTTTCATGCAATCGACCGATTGGATGGCCTTGCAAGTAATGCGCGCCATTGAGAACGAAGCCACGCGTCAAAACGCGACGCAAATAGAATTGAAGGTCTCATCCGAGGTCGCGCTCTATTTGCTGAACCAAAAGCGCCAAACCTTAAGCGAACTCGAAGAACGCAATAATCTGCGGGTCATCGTCAGAACCAACGGCGAAAATCGCGGCGGCACATGGGAAATCGAAGTGCTGGAACGAAGTGGCGGTGGCGACGAAAAACTCGCCGCCCGCAGCCGACCTGCCAACGACGAAGAGAAAAACGAGGATGGCAGCAAGCGCCGCCGCCGCGGTCGCCGCCGCAGAGGCCGTTCGGATGAGGTCGAGGCGAGTACTGAGACCGAAGAAGAAACGACAGAAGTCTCGGTAATCACGAACCAGGAAATTAATGAGAACACCGAAGATTCAGACGAAGAGGGCGAGCGAGTCCGGCGCCGACGCCGCAGAGGTCGCCGTGGTGGTCGACGGCGCAATCGGTCCGCCGAGGAACAAGCCGAGGGCACGGAAGCTTCCGCATCCGACGAAAATGCGGAGAACGGCGAGCAGACATCTGACAATAGCGACGACAGTGCTGCAGCGGCCGTTCCTGAGGTTGCGCACGATAACAATACCGATGCTGTTGAGGCCGCCGGCGAAGAAGCACAACCCGGGGTGTCGGAACCCGAAGATAAACCGAAACCACGCCGCGCCCGCAGACCACGCCGCCGTAAGACAGTCGATGCGGAGGCTACCAATACCGCAGCTGCGGAAAGCGCCACCGTAGAAACGGCAGCGGAAAGCAAAAGCGCGTCGGAAAGCGCTAACGAGGTGGCACCTGTTATCGAATCGGCATCAGCCGAAGCGCCACCAACGGAGAGCACTGAGAAAGTGGAACCAGAAACCACCGAGATACCAGTAACTGAGGAAGCTGCTCCCAAAATCGTGGCAGCCGAAGTAAATGTCAAAGAGGAAGCCAAGCCAGAACCCACAAACGGCCCGGGAAATGGTAGCGAGCAATCATCTGAGACTAACGAGACTGCTAAAGAGAACGAAGCTGAAGCAGAGGCGTCGCCACCATCGCCGCCACGGCGCGGGTGGTGGCAACGGGTCGTCAGCTAGAAGTCCTTATAAGGGTCCGACAACCGGCGGCCGCAATTGGCTAAGCCGGTTATCGGCACCCGCGCAGAGGATTCACGGGAAAACAATCCTCTTCCAACATTTCCGCTGTTGTAGCCCGATTATCGGCGCGCCTACCGAGTCATGCCGGTGGCAAACTGGGTTGCGGAAATAGTGGATGACTCGAAATACAACGAGAAAGCCACGCTTCCTTCGGATCATTCATTCGGCAGATCGCGCGATCTGATCGAAACAGCGGCATTCGGCGTCATTGCCCACATTATGGGTTTGTTTATCCATCATGGCCGTATTGAATTAAGGTTCCGGAATTTGCGCGCCGCGCCCCTTGGAAAGGACCTCGCAAATCCCATCAATGTCACAATCCAACGTCTGGGTGCGCTCTATAGTATGCTGCGCCGACCAGACCTTGCTATTGATGAATGCTACATGGCGGGGGACTGGGAGGTCCGGGAAGAAGATCTCGCCAGGCTAATCAGCGCTCTGCTTCAAAACGACAGAAAACTCGAACAGACAATACCGTTGCGAATTCTTAACGCCGTTCGAGAAACATTAGACACGATGTTTCGTTCCAATGATTCGGAACGACGCCGCAAGAACGCCTCACATCACTACGATCTTGGCAACTGTCTCTATGGAATGTTCCTCAACCCGGAGATGCTCTACTCCTGCGCCTTCTAAGCCCATGAGGGCCAAAGCCTGGAAGACGCTCAAAAGAACAAGTTGAAGGTCACCTTGGATCGCCTCGGCGTAGCCCCTGGAATGAAGGTGTTGGATATCGGCTGTGGCTGGGGCGCCGTAACGCGGACCATCGCTGAACGAGGAGCTGAGGCCGTTGGCATTACCTTAGCGTACCAGCAACTCGAACTTGCCAAGCAGCGTGTGCCCAAACATTTGCAGGACTTGATCACATACCATCTACAAGATTACCGGATACACGCAGCGGAGAATATCGGCCGCTACGACCGGGTCGTTTCGATCGGCATGTTCGAACATGTCGGACGGAGACAATTCGAGACTTACTTCGCGTCGGTCCAAAAACTACTGAAACCCGGTGGCCGAGCGGTCATCCACAGTATCGTCAGGGACATGCCGTCGCCCACTAACGAATGGGTCGATAAATATATCTCCCCGAGTGGCTATTTACCGAGAATTGAAGACATGTCGAATTCTGCCTTAGCTGTCGGATTGGAAGCGACGAATGACCCGTTCGTGCACGAGAGCCAGCATTAATCGCAAACACTTCGGCATTGGCGGGAACGTTTCAATGAGCGTTTCGCCCAACTCGATCCGGAATAATATGATACCCGGTTCCGGCGCATGTGGATTTTCTACTTGGCCGGACAGGAAGCCGAATTCGACCATATGGGATATTGCGTCGCCCAAATCGTCGTTGAAAACAGCGCTAGCTCGACCAATCGATCAAGGCTTCAGCGGCGCCTACGACTTGCTCGGCCGATTCGGCAAAAGAGAACCGAACATAGCGATGCCCCCGATCTGGATCAAAATCCACGCCAGAGGCGATAGCGACGCCCGTCTCGTTCAGGATCCGACGACAGAACGACAAACTATCATTCGTGAGCTCCACAACATCGGCATATATGTAGAATGCTCCGTCGACTGGCGCTAAACGGTCGAATCCAGCCTTCGGCAATTGCTCTAACAGCAAGTCCCTATTCGCTCTATATTTGGATATATTGGCGGATAGTTCGTCTTCGCAATCGAACGCTGCGACGCCCCCGATTTGCGAGAGTGTGGGCGCGGATATGAAAAGATTTTGCGCCAAACATTCAACAGCTCGCATAAGGTCCTCGGGAATTACCATCCAACCCAACCGCCAACCGGTCATCGAAAAGTATTTCGAAAAACTATTGATTATCACGGCGTTTTCCTCGAACGCGAGAGCCGTGCTGGCAGCACTCTCGTATGTGAGGCCGTGATAAATTTCGTCGGAGATAAGCCGGATATTATTCTCCCGGCAATACTCCGTGAGTGCGGACATTTCATCGGGCCCAATCATCGTGCCTGTCGGGTTCGAAGGACTGGCGATGATCAACCCGTCAATCGGCCCGCCTTCCCGTACTGCCTTTTCCAGCAATTCAGGTGTCGGCTGGAACCGGTGCTCTGCCTCGGTTAAGAGCAAGACCGGCTCGATCCCGAATGCCAAGAGAATATTGCGATAACAAGGATATCCAGGCGACGCCATGGCGACGCGGTCTCCGGAATCGAAAGCACTCAAGAACGACAAGACAAACCCTGCCGAGGAGCCCGTTGTGACCACAACACGGGTAGGGTCAAGATCCACGTTGTACGTTTTCGCATAATGCTTGGCGATCGCGGCGCGCAATTCCGGCATCCCCATCGACAACGTATAACCGAGGCGATTTTCGTCCAAGGCGCGTTTCGCCGCCGCCAAGACCCCTTGCGGTGCCGGCGTACCCGGTTGGCCGACCTCAAGGTGATAGACGGCCTTCTGCTCCGCTTCTCGCTTCGCGGCTGCCTGCATAATATCCATGACGAGGAATGGCGGAATCATGCCGCGTTGAGAGACTTTCAAAGCCATCTTTTATTGTTCCTGTTTTTGAAATCTAACGGTCGAAGTTACGCCGCTTCCGCGAGGGTCGGCCTGCACATCGCATTGTGGGTTAGGGGAGGGAAGACCCTCAGGACATGAAATCGCATTGACCCGTCCAATATTTTGCAATCGTCGCACTTTATGGCCAAGCGATATGAGTGAGACAAGCCGATCCTTCTTGTCGCGATCCTCAATGACGACCTCATCAGTGTCCGTCACGTAATGTAATCGCGGTTCGTCTATTGCCGCCTGCAGGTTCTTCTTAGCCAACATGGTTTCGAACATGACATTAGCCATGGCCGTCGCAGCGGTGGCTCCACCAGTACTGGAAAATGCAAATCGAAATGCATTGTCTTTCGCCTGCGTGACGATAACCGGTCCAAGCGGCAGCGGATTGCGGCCTTTCTCTCCCGGTGCAGCGGCCAACACAATCCCTAGACCGGGAGTCGTTCGACCTGTACCGAAAGGATGATACATCGTCAGCGTGCAGGCGACGACCAATCCTTCGCCATCAACAACCAGAAAACTCGCGCTCGCATCCAATTGCTTAACTGTAAGCGACGCATCGACGAATTTTTCGGCAGGCGACGCTTTCTTGGATGAAAAAGAACTCATCAGGTCGTCAGCATGCGCTGGCGACAGTAGTCGCTGTACCTGAGCGCTTGTGCCGTAGTCGCGTCCAAGCCATTTCAGGCGCTCGCCTAAACTCCGCTTTGCTGCTTCCGCGATTAAATGTCCCTGCCCAGCCCAGCCTTCGGCCGCGCGTTTACTTCCTGTCAAGCCCAATTGCATCATTTGGATCGCAACAATGCCCGCACTCGCAGGCGGCGGCGGTGCATGCAACATATTTTGGCCAATTTGGACGAAAATTGGATCCTGCCATTTCGGCAAAAAATTACGCAGCTCTTCAGGGCCGAGCGATCCACCCGCCGCTTTACTCGCCGTCACCAGTCTTTGCGCAAGAATGCCATTATAGAATTCACCGCCGCCGCGCCCGCTAATTGTTGCCAACACCGTATTCAAATCTATTTGGCGCAAACGTTGGCCCGCAGTGAAAGCTTTGCCCCTTTGGTCGGAAAAGATAGTTCTCGTAACCTCGTCTGCGAAGAGCGGGACAGAAAACTTTGATAGTTCATTCTCAAACGCCTTAGTAACGATAAAACCTTCTCGCGCGAATGACTTCGCCGGTGCAATAACCGCTTGCCAGGACAACCGGCTATGGCGCGCATGCAATGCTGCCATACCTCGTACCATGGTCGGTATTGCCGACGGACGGTCAGTGTAACGCCCCTTGGTAGTCGCGGCCCGAGGAAGGAAGTCCAGTGATTGTATCTTTCCCGCCTTACCGCCGCCTGCAAGACAAACACCGCCACCGCCCAACCCTGCCCTTGCCGGGTAAGTGACGCTCATCGCAAAGCCCATCGCGACGGCGGCATCGATTGCGCTTCCGCCTTGTAACAAAATTCCGTTTCCTACGGTGACGGCTGCTGGATCATCCGCTGTCACGACACCGAAAATTACCCTCTTCGCGGCGCGTTGCTTCGTTCCGGTGGCGCGATTAATCACTTCAATAGGATCGGGAATCTCAAATCCACTACAACCGGCAAGCAGTGACAGCATAATCAGGCTTCCGGTACCACAATTGCACCGGTGGATGAGCGTCGTTACAGTCTTTCTTAAACGGAGCTTCATGACTTTGAAACGTATGCGTCTTTTCATTCTTTTCGTGGCCATCGGTTGCACCGCCATCGCTAGCGCGCCAAAGGCGTTCGCGCAAGGCGGGTTCGGCTTTATACGCGATACCGAAATAGAAAATACCATTCGCGTCTATGTCGCGCCACTATTTGAGGCCGCCGGCCTCGATCCGAGCGCCGTGTCAATCCATATCGTCAACGACCGTAGCTTGAACGCCTTCGTCGCTGGCGGGCAACGGATTTTCATCCATTCCGGCCTCTTGATGAAAACCAAGACACCTGACGAAGTCATCGGCGTGTTGGCCCATGAAATCGGTCATATAACGGGTGGCCATTTATCGAGACAGCAAAAAAATCTAGAAAACGCGAATAACCAATCCATTATTGCTCTCGTACTTGGAGGAGCAGCGGCTCTCGCCGCCCAGTCGGCAGATCCGTTGATTGCTGGGCTAGTAGCTAAGGGTACAGTCGGTCAGCGCTCCTTTCTCGCTTATAACCGAACGATGGAGCAATCCGCAGACCAAGCGGCACTCGGTTTTCTGGAGGCCACCGGTCAATCGGCACAAGGCCTATATAATTTTCTCGCCTTGCTCTTGGAGCAGGAAAAGATGTATAGCGCCGACGGGAATTCGTACTCCCGCTCGCATCCACTCAACGCTGATCGGTTACGACATGTCGAAGAACATCTATCGAGATCCGCCTTTAGCCAATCGAAGACAAGCGAGTTAATCAACTCGATGCATCGACGCATGCGCGGGAAACTAAAGGGCTTTATTAATCCGCCGGATCAAACACTTCGAGAATATGACGCAGGTGACCCGGATTATGGTGCCCGTTATGCCCGCGCTATCGCATTGTCGAGATTGCAGGATACCGATGGTGCCGTCGCGATAGTGGACGAGTTGATCGCCACCTCCCCAAAGGATCCGTTCTTTTATGAGCTAAAGGGTGAATTATTGGTCGATGGCGGCAGGACGCAAGAAGCAATCGAACCTTATAAAAAGGCACTGGCGATCCTTCCTTGGGCAGCCTTGATTAAGGTTGGCCTCGCTCAAATACAATTGTCGAGCGAGAGTACTACTGACCTCGAGAACGCGCGCGACAACCTAAAAGAAGCGCTTCGCTATGAACCAAAATTGTCCAGTGCATGGCGCTTCCTAGCGACGGCGGAAGGCAGGCTCGGTAATGCCGGCAGCGCCTCGCTGGCGCTGGCCGAGGAAGCCTTGCTGAGGGGTAATAAGGGGAGTGCCCTTTCCCATGTGAAGCGCGCGATGGTCAGCTTGCCTGAGGGGTCCCCGAACTGGTTCCGTGCACAGGATATAGAAAGCGCTGCTCAGAAAACAGAATGATCACAGCGATCTGAATGGACTCACCCCTCCCGCATCATTCATATCAGACCAGCTCGCCAGCCGAATAGAAAGGACCGTCGGAATGCGGTATTTAAAACATCTCTTCGCAGTTATTGCTGTTCTCGGAATTGCAATGGCAACAACCGTCGACGGTCGAGCCGATTCACCTGCCGCGAAAGCTCTGGATAAATCGGCTATCGAAAAAATTATCCGCGATTACCTGATCGCCAACCCCGAGGTCATCGAAGAGGCCTTTCAAGCGCTTCAAGCCAAACGGGAAGCGGCGGAAAAGAACCGCGCACAAGTGGCTCTGAGCGAACATGGCGATGCGCTTCGCGGGCACCCTATGACACCGGTATCGGGCAACTCGACGGGAGACGTGACCGTTGTAGAATTCTTCGACTATCAATGCGGCTATTGTAAACGCTCGTTGGCGTCGATCGTCGATTTGCTGAACTCGGATAAGAACGTACGTGTGGTTTGGAAAGAGCTACCTATTCTGGGCCCGGCATCGCGCTTCGCCGCCCGCGCCGCTATGGCCGCTAAAAAGCAGGACAAATATTTTGATTTCCATGTCGGCCTGATGGGCGCACATGGTCGTCTCTCCGAAGGCAAGGTGATGAGTATTGCCGCCGATGTCGGTTTGAACGTCGACCGTCTACACGAAGATATGAAGGACCCAAAGATCGAGACCTATCTCGACGAGACACTGCAATTAGCCAATTCGCTCGGTATTCGCGGCACACCCGCGTTCGTGATCGGAAATACATTAGTCCCTGGTGCCATTGACGTGTCGGGTATGAAGCGAATCATTGCGGCAACACGGGCCGGCGGATAACCACTGTTCCGCCCTAACCGCGATTGCCGCCCGGCGTTGCGGTTCATATTCCAGTGTCGTAAGAAGGACATGCACCATGATCGAACTCTACACCGCCAAAACACCGAATGGCTACAAGGTTTCCATCGCCCTTGAGGAAATGGAGCTCTATTTTTCGGTCCATGCGATTGAGCTTTCCGCCGATGAGCAGAAATCCCGGGATTACCTCACAGTCAATCCGAACGGCCGCATTCCGGCTATCATCGATAGGTCAGTGGATGATTTAGCCGTTTTTGAATCCGGCGCCATCTTAATCTATCTCGCCGAGAAGACCAAACTGTTTCTGCCGACAGATATGAAAAAGCGCTCCGAAGTCATCCAATGGCTGATGTTTCAAATGGGCGGGATCGGCCCCATGCAGGGTCAAGCCAACGTCTTCTTTCGGTATTACGAAGAAAAAATTTCAAGCGCCATCGCCCGCTATCAAAACGAATGCCGGCGCCTGTTCGAAGTGCTCGACACTCGCCTCAAGGACCGCGAATTTATTTGCGACGACTATTCCATCGCCGACATGGCGACTTGGCCGTGGGTACGCGGCTATAAATGGAGCGGTGTCGGCATCGAAGGACTCGACAATTTGCAAGCCTGGTTGCAACGCCTTTACGACCGCCCCGCCTGTATAAAGGGCAACAACGTCCCACCGCGCAAAACCGCAGATGGCACCGTCGACATGGCGCGGCAAATGCTCGTCCGTTAACAACGAATCAAGAGGAATCATCCGGCAATGACAGATCAAATTCAACTCGAGCGCGAGGGCGCAATCGCTACGGTCACCTTGAACCAACCGGAACGGTTCAATGCGATGAACGAAGGGATGTGGCGCGGCCTCGGCAATGCGATGAAGGAATGCGATGGCGATACGGATTTGCGTTGCGTCATCATTCGCGGCGCGGGCGGCAAAGCCTTCAGTGCCGGTGCGGACATCAAGGAGTTCGAGACCACGCGCAAGGACAAGAAAACATCCCTTACCTATGGCAAAGTAACGACTTACGGGTTCGGCTCGATTATCGCGTGCCGGCATCCGGTCGTCGCCCAGATCGACGGTCTTTGCGTCGGCGGCGGCATGGGTATCGCGTCCTGTTGTGATATCCGCGTTTGCGGTCTTTCCAGCAAATTTGGCGTTCCGGTTAAAAAACTCGGCCTTGTCGAAGCACACGAAGAAGTTCGCCCGCTCGTCGAAAAGTTCGGCGCCAACGTGGCGCTTGAAATCCTGTTACTCGGCGATGTCTTTCCCGTCACGGACGCCTTGCGGATGGGTTTGATCAATCAGGTGGTTCCCGACGGAGAGGTCGCCGCCACAGCACGTGCCACTGCGGAAAAGATTGCGGAAGGGGCACCGCTTTCGGCAAGATGGCACAAGAAGTTCATTTATCGACTACTCGATCCGGCACCGCTGACCGATGCCGAGATCGATGAAGGTTTCGATTGCTACGACACCGAGGATTTTCAGACTGGCCGCCAGGCCTTCGTCGAAAAGATATCTCCGGTATTTGCCGGCCGGTAGAATTGGAGTTCGAATGACTACGAGAGCCATTCCTCTTTTCACCCTGGCGTTAGCCGCCTTCGTTTCTTCTTGTTCGGGCTCGCATACTGCGGGATACGGACCTGTTCGGATCGAGACATATCCACTGGATGGATCGTGCCGCCTGACGGGGAGCGGCTATGTCATGCACGCCAAAGCGCCAGCGGACGTCGTCGTACCGCTTTACGCGGCACCGATCACCGTGATCTGCAGCACGAAAAGCGGATACCGAGGCACGAGAGTTCTCAGTAGCAATTACGACCCCTGGTCTTCGTCTAATGTCGGCTCGTTGGGATTCGGCTATCTCGTGGATCAATCCTCGGGCAGTGGTCGTCGTTATCCGGAGTTAGTGCAGGTCACAATGATCTATACCGAGGCCGGTAAACCCGAGGACCTTCGCAATAGCAAGACCCAAGCCCCCGGTGCCGAAATGCCCGAACAAGGCCCGAAGATGGCGGCAAAAAAAACGGCAATGACTAAGGAAATGCCAAAGCCGTCGGGCGACCTTCCCGCGCCGCCAAAGGCGAATACGGAAGACGCTAGCATGCCGGCCCCACCCGCGAAGGCAACGACCGCCAAGAAAATGAAGAAGATGGACGATACGGCGAAGTCCAAAGACCAATCCTTGCCCGATAAAGATAGGAAAATGGCCGCTTTACCCATGCCTGATAAAATGACGAAAGCAGAGTTTGTGAAGATGGTCTCAAAGAAGAATATCCGCGTCCATCTGTCTTCGTTCAAGGAGGGTAAGAACGCGAACCGAAGCTGGAGGAGATTAAGCCGTACCCATGGCGACCTTCTTAAAAATTATTCCGTTGCAATCGAGACCGTCGACGTGAAGAAGAAAGGCACCTTCCACCGCGTCTATGCGGGGCCGCTGGCGAGTGATAAAGCAGCCCGCAATCTGTGCAGCGCGCTGAAACGGAGAAAGGTCTATTGCCGCCCAGTCGCTGCGGGAGCGAACTAGGCTCGCACCTAAACGCAGCCACCAGCAATGAAATTACCCGTCGGTACAGTTATCCGAGCCCAAGCCATTCTGTTCGATATGGATGGCACCCTTGTAGGTTCAACCCGCGCGATTGAGCATGTTTGGAGCCGTTGGGCGGATCGGCACGCATTGTCGAGCGATATGGTTTTGCACACCATA
>JBMYRC010000022.1:0-41452 GCA_049601975.1 Alphaproteobacteria bacterium
CAATTCCTTCAACAGAGCATCGCCCATCTCGCCGGTCGATACGGCCTTGTCGCCGTCGCCCATGATATCGGCCGTCCGGATGCCACTGCGCAACACGTTTGCGACCGCTTGGTCGACCAAGTCAGCTTCCTCACCGAGACCGAAGGAATAGCGCAACATCATGGAATAGCTGAGTAAGCAGGCCAGCGGATTGGCTTTGCCCTCGCCCGCGATGTCCGGCGCACTACCATGTACCGGCTCGTAGAGCGCGCGGCGTCGACCGGTCTCATCCATGGCGCCGAGCGACGCAGAGGGCAGCATGCCGAGGGAACCCGTCAGCATCGCCGCACAATCCGACAAAATATCGCCGAACAAATTATCGGTGACGATGACATCGAATTGCTTCGGATTGCGAACCAACTGCATGGCGCAATTGTCCGCATACATATGCTCCAGCGTGACATCCGCGTAAGACGTCTTATGCAGGTCGGTGACAATCTTCCGCCAGAAAACGCCGGATTCCATCACATTCGCCTTCTCGACCGAATGGACTTTGTTGCCCCGCTCGCGCGCCAACTCAAACCCGACCTCCGCGACGCGGCGGATTTCGTCTTCCGTATAGGTTTGCGTATCAAAGCCGCGGCGTTTGCCGTCGGCCATGACCTCTACCCCGCGCGGCTCGCCGAAATAAATACCGGAAGTCAGTTCGCGCACGATCATCATATCCAATCCACGTACCACGTCTTCCTTCAACGAAGATGCATCGAGCAATCCCTCGAAGGTCATCGCCGGGCGAAGGTTCGCGAACAGGTCCATTTCCTTGCGCAACCGCAGCAGACCCGCTTCCGGACGTTTGTCGCGGGGGGCATCGTCATATTGCGGACCACCGACGGAACCGAACAGCACCGCATCGACATCCATGGCCTTGGCCAGAGTCGCGTCGGTCAACGGCGTACCGTGCTTGTCGTAAGCGGCACCACCAACCAGGTCTTCCTGCACGTCGAATCCGACCGCGCGCTTGTCGCCGAACCATTCTACGACGCGCACGACTTGATCCATCACTTCCGGGCCAATTCCATCACCCGGTAAAACCAAAAGCTTCTTATTCGCGGGCATGCGTGCCACTCCCCAGTATTTTTCGTGCCTAATTGAAATGTCGCTGTGCTACCAGATCAGACGCCGGTGCCGCGCTCGACCCAATCCATCGCTTCCTTGCGCTTGCCTTCGAATGCGTTGATCACATCGTCCTTCTGCAAGGTCAGGCCAATATCATCGAGCCCATTGATCAAGCAATTACGACGGAACTCATCAAAGTCGAACTTGATGACACCACCATTTGGACGGCGGATTTCCTGATTTTCGAGATCGATTTTCAGTTCCGGGTTTTCGGCGTCCTTGGCATCGGCCATCAGCGCGTCTAGATCCTCGCGGTTGACGCGGATTGGCACCAAGCCGTTCTTCATACTGTTGTTGTAGAAGATGTCGCCGAAACTGGTCGAGATGACGCAGCGAATTCCAAAATCAGTGAGCGCCCACGGGGCATGTTCGCGCGATGAACCACAGCCGAAATTATCACCGGCGACGATGATCTCGGCATTTCGATAGGGTTCCTTGTTCAGGATGAAATCTGGAATTTCGTTGCCGTCGACGTCGTAGCGCGCTTCCTCGAACGCGAAAATCCCAAGCCCCGTGCGCTTGATCGTGCGCAGATGCAGTTTAGGAATAATCTGATCAGTGTCGATGTTGATCCGATCCATCGGCGCCGCAACGCCCGTAAGTGTGGTAAATTTTTGCATCGCTCTTGTCCTTCTCTATCCGCGCCGCCGGTTCCGAAGCGCCCAAATGACAGCAGGGTCCGGCGCGTTCTCGCTCGGCCGCTCGTCGCTGCGCAAGGATGGCCGTCCACGACCCCACGCGGCGAGCCCTTCTTCGACAAACCAACCACCGGTACGCAGATCGCGTCCAAAGAGGTGATCTACGCCAGTCAACGGCATTTTCTCGATATTTGCCGGTGTGCGTTTGCTCATGACATCAACTCGCGTACGTCGGTGAGCTTACCCGTAATCGCCGCCGCCGCCGCCATCGCGGGGCTAACGAGATGCGTGCGCCCGCCGCGGCCTTGGCGACCTTCGAAGTTGCGGTTCGAGGTGGCGGCGCAGCGTTCGCCCGGTTGCAACCGATCGACGTTCATCGCTAGACACATCGAACACCCAGGCTCTCGCCAATCGAATCCAGCGTCGATAAGAATCTGCGCCAGTCCTTCGTCTTCGGCTTGTTTTTTGACCAATCCAGAGCCCGGCACGATCAGTGTGCGGATACCTTCCTTGACCTTGCGGCCCTTGGCGACTTCTGCGACGGCGCGAATATCTTCGATCCGGCCGTTGGTGCAAGCACCGACGAAAACCGTATCGATTTCGATATCGGTCATCTTTGTGCCCGGCTGCAGGCCCATATATTCGTTTGACCGTTTAATCGACGCCGCTTTATCCGCGTTTGGTGCATCTTTCGGGTCGGGAACGACGCCTGTGATCGAAATGACATTCTCCGGGCTCGTTCCCCATGTAACTTGCGGATCAATATCGCCGACATCCAAGGTCACTTCAGTGTCGTATTTGGCACCTGGGTCGGATGGCAGCGTCTTCCAATAGGCGACAGCCGCATCCCAATCGGCGCCCTGCGGCGCATAGGGACGACCTTTCAGATACTCAAACGTCTTTTCATCCGGCGCGATTAGGCCCGCGCGTGCACCCGCCTCTATGCTCATATTGGAAACCGTCATGCGGCCTTCCATCGACAAGGCACTGATGGCCGGGCCGGTGTATTCAATAACGTGGCCAGTACCGCCGCCGGTGCCGATCTTACCGATCAACGCAAGGATCAAATCCTTCGCCGTGCATGCCGCCGGTAACTCGCCATTTACGGTGACACGCATGCTTTTGACCGGTGCTTGCAACAGCGTCTGGCTGGCCATGACATGCTCGACCTCGGACGTGCCGATGCCAAACGCCAAAGCCCCGAGCGCCCCGTGCGTCGCCGTGTGGCTATCGCCGCATACCAAGGTGACGCCCGGCAACGTGAAGCCCTGCTCCGGACCGATGATATGGACGATGCCATTGCGTGGATCATCAACTTCGAAGAGCTCGACGCCAAAATCGGCACAGTTCCGTCGCAAGGTATCGATCTGAAGTTGCGAATCTTCCGGAATGTCTTCATTCAGGTCGGTGGCGATATTGTGATCGATCACCGCCAAGGTGAGTTCCGGACGCCGGACCTTCCGGCCCGCCATGCTCAACCCTTCGAAAGGCTGCGGGCTCGTCACCTCATGAATGATATGCCGGTCGATATAGAGCAGGCAGGTGCCGTCCTCTTGTTGATCGACCAAATGCGATTCCCAAATTTTATCGAGAAGCGTGCGGGGCGTCGCCATGTTCCGTCCTCATTCCTTAAGTAAGACTCTTAATCTTCTATCGCCAGCGGCCAAGATCAATCTTCGCTTGCAGGCGCCTCGACTGTCGGTGCCGGAGCCGGCGTGCCGGTGGACGGCACTTCGACAT
Source organism: Alphaproteobacteria bacterium (assembly GCA_049601975.1). GTDB lineage: Bacteria > Pseudomonadota > Alphaproteobacteria > UBA8366 > UBA8366 > UBA6544. The sequence continues at coordinate 3,534 of JBMYRC010000022.1, forward strand.
CGCGGCGCGTCGCCTTCTCGGCAATCCGCGCGCTCTTACCGCGGCGGCCGCGCAAGTAATAGAGCTTGGCACGACGGACATCGCCGCGGCGCACCACATCGATCGATTCAATCCGTGGGCTATAGAGCGGGAATACGCGTTCCACGCCCTCGCCATAGCTAATCTTGCGGACCGTGAAGGCGCTGTTGACGCCGGCGTTACGCCGCGCGATACAAACACCCTCGAAGGCCTGTACTCGTTCCCGCGTACCTTCAACGACCTTCACGTTCACACGCAAGGTATCTCCTGGACCAAATTCTGGGACCGGTCGTTCGGCCACCAATTTTTCGATCTGTTCGGCTTCCAATTGTTCGATAATATTCATGACGAAACCCTCGCTTCGTTGAGTCCAGCGACATACCGGGACCAGAGATCAACACGCCGTTCGCGAGTCGTTTTCTGGGCCTGTGCAAGCCGCCAGTGTTGAATCCGTTCATGGTGCCCGCTGAGTAATACTTCAGGCACCGCTCTGCCCTGCCATTCGGCGGGACGTGTGTATTGGGGATATTCCAAGAGCCCCGATTGAAAACTTTCCTCCGCCAGCGATTCCGACGCGCCGAGAACGCCTGGCAACAACCGGACGCAAGCGTCGATGAGTGACATCGCCGCCCCTTCGCCGCCCGATAAAACGAAATCGCCGAGACTGACTTCCCGCATGCCGCGCGCCTCGATGACCCGCTCGTCTAGGCCTTCATAACGTCCGCATACCAGAACTACGCCGTCGCCGGAGGCAAACTCCTCAACCATGGCTTGATCGAGATGGCGGCCTCTTGGCGAGAGATATATTTCCGGCCGATTTCCCGCGTCTGCGGCATTGAGCGCCGCATCCACGATATCCGCCCGCATAACCATACCAGCTCCGCCCCCGAAGGGCGTGTCGTCGACGCTACGATGACGGTCCGTGGCCTGGTCGCGAATATCCTGCGCTTCCAAAACCCATTTACCATCTAACATTGCCGTCCCGGGCAAGGAGTGCCCCAAGAATCCCGGAAACATGTCGGGAAACAGGGTGAGAACAGTTGCGGTCCAAACGCTCATTGCGCGTCCTCCTCGCCGTTCTTATTCGGGTGGGAGGGTTCGGGGTCGCCGAACATCGCCGGTGGGTCGACAACGATCCGACCGTCAGCGATATCAACTTCCGGCACGACCACTTTCGTGAACGGCAAGATGATATTACCGCTGCCGTTGAGCGATAGTTCGACCATGTCACCGGCCCCAAAGTCGTGCATCGCCTTCACAGTGCCATAGACGCTGCCATCGGGCAGAACGGCGGAGAGACCGATAAGATCCGCATAATAGAAATCGTCCCCATCCTCGCCGTCCGGCAGGACGTCGCGGTCGACAAACAATTCTACTCCGCACAGGGCTTCGGCACCCTCACGGTTCTTGATACCTTCGACCCGCGCCAGCAAAACACCTTTTGCGTGGCCGACAATTTCAAGACGGTACTCTGTACTGCCGTCGGCATTGGTCAGCGGTGCATACTGGACAATATCGTCCGGCTCCGCGGTGAAGCTCTTCACCCGGACCTGGCCCCGCAAACCGCGCGGAGCGGTAATCACTCCAACACAAAGCTTACGGTTTGACATATCTATTGCCTCGTTACTCACGTTCTCTCAGCCTCAGCCTTCTGCCTTGTCTTCTTCGGCCGGAGCCTCTTCGGCGGGGGCTTCCTCCACCGGTGCGACGGCTTCCTCGGCAGCAGTAGCGGCCTTCTCTTCGGCTTCCTTCAAGCGCTCTTGCGCCTTGGCTTTCGGCAGATTCTTCTTGGTTTGCTCACGCGGTATTGGCATCGGAAGAATTTCCGCGCCGCCCAAGAACTTCGCCACCCGGTCTGACGGACGTGCGCCAACAGACAACCAGTGTTGAATCCGCTCGGTCTTGAGGTTGACCCGCTCCGGATGTTCTTTCGGCAACATCGGATTGTAGGTGCCGACCCGCTCGATGAAACGCCCATCCCGGGGCATCCGGGAATCGGCGACAACGATGCGGTAGAAGGGACGCTTTTTCGCTCCCCCACGCGCTAGTCTGATTTTCAATGACATGTTGTCGTTTCTCCAACTTTGTTAAATCGGTTTTGCAAGAAGGTCCGGCTCAACCGAAGCCAGGCGGCATCCCGGGAAGACCATGGCGCATCAGCCCCTTGCTCCCCATTTTGCCTACCTTCTTCATCATCTTGTTCATCATTTGAAACTGCTTGAGCAGCTTATTTACTTCTTGCACGGACGTGCCTGAGCCTGTCGCGATACGGCGTTTCCGTGACGCTTGAATCACTTTGGGGCGGTGGCGCTCATCAATTGTCATGGACGAGATAATGGCCCTTTGGCGTCGGATCATCTTTTCATCGATATTCGCCTCGGCCATTTGTTTTTGCGCTTTTGCAACACCGGGAAGCATTCCCATTAAACTGCCGAGACCGCCCATTTTCTGCACTTGATCCAGTTGATCGGCCAGATCGTTTAAATCCATTTCGCCTTTTTGAAGCTTTTTCGCTAGCTTTTCAGCTTGCTCCGCCTCGACCGTCTCCGACACTTTCTCGACGAGGCCGACCACGTCGCCCATGCCAAGGATGCGGTTGGCGATCCGTTCCGGATGGAAGTCCTCGAACTCATCCAGTTTTTCGCCGACACCGATCATCTTGATCGGGCATCCCGTAACCGCGCGCATGGATAGCGCCGCGCCACCACGTGCATCGCCGTCGACCCGTGTCAGAACAATACCGGTCAAGCCGACCCGGGCATTGAAGTTCTCCGCAACGTTGACCGCGTCTTGGCCGGTCATCGCATCGGCGACGAGTAAGACTTCATGCGGCTCGCTGACCGCGCGCACCGCAGCCACTTCGTCCATCAGAATCTCGTCGACGTGAAGGCGACCGGCGGTATCGAGGATCACCACGTCGTATCCGCCAAGACGACCTGCCTGCATCGCGCGCTTGGCGATGTCGACCGGTTGCTGGCCGTCGACGACGGGCAAGGTCGCAACCTCCGACTGCTCGCCGAGAACGGCCAATTGCTGTTGTGCGGCCGGGCGATATACGTCGAGCGACGCCATCAGTACTTTTTTCTTGTCGCGGGTCTTCAGCCGCAGGCCGATTTTCGCCGCCGTGGTGGTCTTACCTGAGCCTTGCAAGCCGACCAAAAGGATAGGCACGGGCGATGTGGCCGCCAAGCTGACACCGGCCTCGGTATCGTCGCCTAGCATCGCGGTCAGTTCGTCATGAACGATCTTGACCACCATCTGGCCCGGCGTGACGGACCGCAGGACCTCACGGCCCAAGGCCGCAGGTTTTACCTTGGCAATAAAATCACGGACGACCGGCAATGCGACATCGGCCTCCAGCAACGCTACGCGAATCTCGCGCATCGCCTCGTCGACGTCCTGCTCTTTTAGGACGCCACGACGCGTGAGGCTGTCAAAAATACCTCCCAGGCGGTCGCTTAACGTGTCAAACATTGCCGTTCCATTTCCATAAATCCCAATGCAGAAAACGCCAAACGCGCCAGTGCGCGAACACTCGCGGACTGGCGGAGCCCCTTGGGGCCGGGAAATCAGCGTTCCCTTGAATTTCCGACCGGCTTCTACCGCCCTTGTCCGACCGAGTCAAGCTTCGGCACGCTGTTTGCACGCGTAAATAGGGAAGAAGATTGCGACTGCGAAACTATACTGAACTTGCTTGACTGCTTCCAGTTGCTCAAAACAATACAAATTGTAGTGGTGCAAAGGGTTCTTTACGCTATCTATACTAGGAAGGATTTAATATATTGCGCGCAACGTAACGCGGAAACCAAATCCCGTTGATTTTCACGTTGGTCAGCGTTTTCAAGCGCATCGGCGTGAACTTGGCCTCAGTCAAACGGTTTTGGGGAACAAAATTGGCGTGATTTTCAAGCAAGTCCAAAAGTACGAAAGTGGTGCCAATCGAATTGGCGCAGGCCGACTTTATGAAATTTCTATGGCTTGGAATACAGCGGTTGAAAACTTTTCCCACGAAGCGCCTCTTACCATCCAGACATCGGTACACTCCGATGCTATCAAATCCATCACATCGATCGGCATAGACCAAGAATGCGAGAAGCTAATCGAGGCATATTATTCGATTCCCGGCAGACAACTCCGACAAAACTTTTGGGGTCTCCTGCGGACACTTTCCGAGAACGAGTAAGCGGCGAAGTGCCGTAAAGCATTAGACAGCCCCGCCCGCCGCACCCTATAAGGCGTTTCGGATACAACAAATTGATGGGCCGGCGGGGCAATCGCCCGCCAGATCACGGCATGTCGACGATACCCTTTATTAAGATGCATGGCGCCGGCAATGATTTCGTTGTCCTCGATCTGCGTGCACAAGTGGCCTCGCCGTCAATTGCAACGATATCCGCGATGGCAGATCGGCATAAAGGTATCGGGTGCGACCAGATCGTGCTGATCGAGGCGCCACTGAATGGCGCGGATATTCGGTTCCGCTTTCACAACGCAGACGGCTCCGAGGCCGGCGCTTGCGGGAATGGGACACGTTGCGCCGCCGCCAAAATCATGATTGACGAGGGCCGGCAGAATCTCACGATTGAAACGCTGGCGACCGTCCTCAATGCCAATATGGATTCGGACGGACAGGTCACCGTTGATATGGGTCCGGCGCAAACCCATTGGTCGGCAGTACCGCTTGCGAGCGATATGGATACCTTACATCTGCCCCTACAACTCGACGGCATTTCCGATCCTGTTGCGGTGGGCATGGGAAACCCGCATTGTGTCTTTTTCGTAGACGATGCCGAAGCGGTCGACGTCGAACGGATCGGCCCCCTGGTCGAGATGCACGAACTGTTTCCGGAGAAGACCAATGTCGAGTTTGTCTCCCGCATGGATGACGGTCGATTGCGTATGCGGGTCTGGGAGCGCGGTGTCGGCGTTACGCTTGCCTGCGGGAGCGGTGTTTGTGCGGTTGTGGTCGCAGCCGCTCAGCGCGGCATTATTGACGGGCGGACGGCGGAGATCGTCGCCGACGGTGGCATTTTGACGGCAACTTGGCGCGCGGACGGCCACGTTTTGTTAAGTGGCCCGGTGGCGACGATTTTTTCCGGCCTCTATAACAGCGAATGAAGCCCGTGAAACAGTCACCGGAAATCATCACCTTCGGATGCCGGCTGAACGCCTATGAATCAGAAGTCATCCGCGAACAAGCGACCGCGGCGGGCGCCCAGGATATCGTCGTCGTCAATACCTGTGCCGTGACCAAGGAAGCGGAACGCCAGGCACGCCAAGCCATCCGGCGCATCCGGCGCCGGCGGCCAGAGGCACAGATCGTGGTTACCGGCTGCGCCGCGCAGATCGACCCAACGGCTTATGCCGCCATGCCGGAGGTCGACCGCGTGATCGGCAATGCGGAAAAACTCGATGCCGCCAGTTATCTCTCGGACGTGCCAGTCTTGGTGAATGACATCATGTCAGTACGCGAAACCGCCAGCCATCTTATCCGCGGTTTCGAGGACAGAGCGCGCGCCTTCGTGCAGGTACAACAAGGGTGTGACCATCGCTGCACTTTCTGTATCATCCCCTACGGGCGCGGCAACAGTCGTTCCGTGCCGATCGGCGAAATCACCCAGCAAGTAAGTGCATTGATCGACAATGGGTATCGCGAAATCGTTCTCAGCGGCGTCGACATCTCCTCCTATGGTGTCGATCTGCCGGGACGGCCCAGTCTCGGGCAGATGACGCGGCGTCTGCTCGCCAATGTACCGCATTTGCAACGGCTGCGGATCTCGTCGATCGATTGCATCGAAATCGATGATGATCTGAAAAGTCTAATTGCCGAAGAAGAACGGTTGATGCCGCACCTGCATCTCTCTCTACAAGCGGGTGACGATATGATATTGAAACGCATGAAGCGCCGACACTCGCGCGCGCAAGCTGTGGAGCTTTGTGAAGAGCTTCGGAGTTTGCGCCCGGATGTCGTTTTTGGTGCGGACGTGATCGCAGGCTTTCCCACCGAGACCGAGGCCATGTTTCAAAACACCTTAGATTTGATCTCGGATTGCGGCCTTACCTGGCTCCACGTTTTCCCCTATTCGGAACGTCCGGGCACACCTGCGTCGCGCATGCCGCCAGTCGAAATAGCGGAACGGAAGTCAAGGGCAGTAAGGCTGCGTGCCGCGGGCGACACAGCCGCGCGGCAATATCTCGACAGCCGGATCGGGATTACGGAAGAGATATTGCTGGAGACGCAGACGAAGGGTCACACCACCGCCTTCGCACCCATCGAAATCGGATCGCCAGGCACGCTGGGTGATATCGTGACAGCCCGGGTCGATCGCGTCGATGCGAACGGGCGTTTACAGGCAACCCTCATCGCCAGGCGAGCCGCATGAGCAGCGGCGGGTGGTTCAGCCGCCTAAAGGCGGGGCTTTCGAAATCGTCCTCGCGTCTGGTCGACGGCATTGCTGGTGTCTTCACACGGCGGCGCCTCGACGCGGCCGCTATCGAGGAGCTTGAAGACGTCCTTATTACAGCGGATTTAGGTCCTACAACCGCCGCACGTCTTTCGGGAGGCTTGGCCAAACGCCGCATTGAGCGCGATATCGATGCCGACGAAGTCCGAGGAATGCTGGCGGAGGATATCGCAGAAATCTTGGCACCGGTCGCCATTGAGTTGGAAATTAATCCGGAAAACCGTCCCCACATCGTGCTCGTCGTCGGCGTCAACGGTACCGGCAAAACCACGACCATCGGCAAACTGGCACAGCAATTGGTCTCGGATGGAAAAACCGTGATGCTGGCCGCGGGTGACACGTTTCGCGCCGCGGCGATCGAGCAATTGAGTGTTTGGGGCGAGCGTACGAGATGCCCCGTCGTCGCACGGGAAACCGGCAGCGATGCTTCGGGTCTCATCTACGATGCGGTCGAACGCGCCCGGTCAGCCGATGCCGATGTGCTTTTGGTCGATACGGCGGGCCGTCTGCACAATAAAACGAATTTGATGGCTGAATTGGAGAAAATTCAGCGTGTTATCCAAAAACTAGACCCGAATGCACCGCATGACGTCGTGCAGGTGCTCGACGCCACCACGGGACAGAACGCCCTCGCGCAAGTCGAAACATTCACGGAAATGGTTTCTGTCACCGGTCTGGTGGTCACGAAACTGGACGGTACAGCCAAGGGCGGCGTCTTGGTAGCGTTGGCGGACCGTTTCGGGCTTCCGGTTCGCGCAATCGGTGTCGGCGAAGGCATCGACGACCTGCAATCGTTCTCAGCCCGTGACTTTGCCCGCAACCTGATGGGTCTCGACACGGAAGGCCCGGCGGCTTAGAAACCACCAAACCTCGCCGTGGATTTCGTTAAGCGGCTTTCGCTGGCCCGCCGGAATATTTCTTCTTCGCGGCCTCGAGGCTCTCCAACATTCCCTTGCCGAGCGCGCCCCCATCGCCTTTCATACTACCCTTGATCACGGCGGTGATGCCGTCGATATGGGCTTTGACGAATTCGATTAGGTTTTCGCTCACGCGGGCACTGGCGCCGGTGCAATTGTACAAGGATTTACCGAATTCCGTGATCAGCGGGTAGCCGAAGACGCCGCCCTGGCCGCGCAATTCGTGGGCCAGAAGGTTGATCTTCTCCATCGCGATTTTCATTTGTTCCTCGGCCTGGCCGAAACTAGCCTGCGCCTCTTCATGCGCATTCACCAAATCGGTGATAGAATCTCTTACCCAGTCCGTATAATCGTTGGCCATTTCGGCAATCTGGCTCTTAGCAGCTTCCAAAATATCCGTGTCGGCCAATCCTCCGTCCGCACTAAATTCGAAATCACGGCCGTTCAATTTTTCTTTTAAGCGGTTGGGCATACGGAACAGCCAGACCGGCGGTTTATCCTTGCGGAATTTGCCGGGATCTTTGCCGGAATAAATGATCTCACAATCAGCTTCGGTGAGCTTGCAACGCTTTTCCTCTACATAGCCCTTGCTGCGTCGGCGGTCGGGCCCGAAATACGTGGGCGTTTAGACAAACTGCCTTGGGTTCTCAATGAGTTTATGAATACGCAGAAAGACGATATCAGGTGAGAAAGGTTTCGCCACAAACTCATTCACACCGGCATCCCGTGCCGTCGTCAGACATCTGTGATCAACCATGCCACTGATCATCACGACCGGCACGAAGCGATCCGGCGAATGTTTGGACCGGCGAATCTAACCCAATACCATATTACCGTAGCATACTACCATCAATGCCCGGCATCACCACATCGGAGATGACGCAATCAATACCTCCGCTGTCGGCCGCTTTCAGCGTACCCAACCGCAGCTGGATGATCTCGACGGCTTCCTTGCCATCACTGGCAAAGTGATAGTTTCGAACACCCAGTGAATCCATGACAATACGCAACACGCCTTGCATGAATTTGTTGTCCTCTAACAGAAGACGGGACATTCGGCTGAAATCATAACCCACAGTCGCGCACGATGCGGTCTAGACCGCCCCCAAATGGATCGCACATAATCTTAAAGACTGTATGCCATAATCCGCTTTATTTTCACCAACCTGACATAATCTTCGCCTGTTAGATATATTCCGGCATCAGTGTTCAGCTAGACGAGAATATTTAAGTAAAATCCAGGCGGGACATCCATACGCGGACCATCCGTATCCGCCGCCAACAATTGCGTCAAACGTTCGATTGCCGCTTCGATATCGTGCGGATCCACAAAAAACCGGCGCACAGGCGGCGGGCGCAATGCAGCGGCGCTTCGCGGCCCCTGTTCGCGAGGACGCGCCGGACCGACGGTGCTGGGACCGACACCGGCGGGTGGAATACGTGGACCGTCCGAAGGCATGCCGGATAATAGTATTCAATTCGGTACGGCGGCAACCTTCGGCTTTATGGGACCGCCGCCGCATGCGGTTGCTCGGACCTGTTTTCTTGGCCGAGCGCGGCATACGATCCCTTACGCCATGGAACCCACCGTCACCCTGATTGTTCTCTTATCCGCTCTGATGCACGCGAGCTGGAACGCCGTGGTCGAAGGGGTCAAAGATGGTCTCGTCACACAAGGTGCCGTCGTCCTCGGTGGGGCCGTCTACGCGATACCGTTGTTGTTTTTTGTCCCCTTCCCATCCGGCGAAACGTGGATTTATTTGGCCTTAAGCGCGATCATTCATTGCGGATATTTCGCGGCATTGGCGACCGCTTATAGCATCGGCGACCTGGGCTTCATCTATCCCATCGGACGCGGCACCGGACCTGTTTGGTCGCCGGACTATCGGCGCTCGTGATCGGCGAGGCCCCTAACGCGGCGCAGTTCACCGGGGTCGGAGTTATTGTCTCGGGCTCTTCATTCTGGCCCTCAGCGGCCGCAAGGGCGGAGGATCGCGCGGTTTTCTTTTTGCCTTGCTGATCGGTGCCACGATCGCCGGCTATAGTCTCACTGACGGGATTGGCGTGCGCGTCGCCACGACGCCGTTCTCATATATACCGTGGCTAATCTTCGTTCAGGCAATCCCGTTTTCGCTGTTCGTCCTATGGCGCCGACATGGACGTTTCCCGGCAATCGGACGCGGTCACGGCAAGACATTTTAGATCGGCGGGCTCTTGATCGGCGCCTCGTACGGCATGGCGATGTGGGCATTTGGCCAGGAGCAAGTCGCCGTCGTGATGGCGTTACGGGAGACCGCAGTAATATTCGGCGCGCTCATCGGTGCTTTCCTGTTCAAGAAAGCCTATGGACGTCGGCGCATCTTTGCCTCTTTACTGATTGAGACAGGGGCCGTTTTTTAAACATCTACGGATGATTTCTTTTCCTTCGTTTCTGCCACGGGACACGATATAAACACCGCCATGACAAAACCATCTAGACCATGGCTCAAACCCGTCGTCGACTACGTACCGCTCGCGATCTTCCTGCTGACCTATTGGCAGATGGGGCTCTATATGGCGACCGCTGCATTGATGGTGGCGGTTACCATTGGCATCAGCTTGTCTTATGCACTGGAGCGGACCGTGCCGATCATGCCGCTGGTCACCGGCGGATTGGTGATGGTCTTCGGTGGATTGACCTTGGCATTAGACGATGAGCGTTTCATCAAGATGAAACCGACCATCGTCCAAGCTCTGTTCGCCATTGTTATGTTTGGCGGATTGATTTTGGATAAGCCGGTCCTCAAGCCACTGTTCGGCAAAGCCTGGCAATTGCGCGACGAAGGTTGGCGTAAACTCACCCTTCGCTTTGGTATCTTCTTTATCGTCGCGGGCGCGTTAAACGAAGTTGTCTGGCGGACACAGACCACCGATGTTTGGGTCAGTTTTAAGGTGTTCGGCCTGATGGGCCTCACCTTCATGTTCATAATGAGCCAAGTGCCGATGATACAGCGCTATCATATTCCGGAAGGAGATGGTGACGCCTCGGCCGACTAAACCGGGTTCACACCAATATATTCAACAACGACCCACGCGGCGGCGATACGTCGAACGCTAAAAGGGATTCGACGTCGCGCCCTTGCGGCTCCGCAATTGACACAGGCGCTTCTGGCTTAGCTTCTGTTACGGAATCTTGGCGGCGCGCTTCCGGTGCCGGTCGTGACGGCGTCGGTGCTCGTCCAATTCAGGGACCAATATTCGAAGGCGAATCGACCATTGTTCGGCATTCCCGCTATTACATCTTCAACCAATATGACAGCACAACCTGACGAAATGGTTAATCGGTGAGCGCCGTCACGCCGGGTAATTCCCGCCCTTCGAGCCATTCGAGAAACGCACCGCCCGCGGTCGAGACATAGGTAAACCCGTCAATGGCCTCCGCACCGGCCAATGCCGCCACCGTATCGCCTCCGCCGGCGACCGAGACCAGCGTGCCGGCCGCTGTCAGCTCCGCCGCGCGCCGTGCGACTGTGTTGGTGCCGACATTAAACGGCGGCACTTCGAACGCACCAAGTGGGCCGTTCCACAACAAAGTGCCGCAGTCGGTCAGGTGCTTGTTCAACGCCGCCACGGAATTAGGTCCCACATCGAGGATCATGCGGTCGGACGGCACCGCCGCAATGGGCACTGTCTCCGTTGCAACACCCTCCTCGAGCGCCGAGGCGATGACCACGTCGCTTGGCAGAACGACCCGGCATCCGACCTCATCTGCCCGTGCCATGATTTCAAGCGCGGTATTCGCAAGGTCGGCCTCGCAAAGGCTGGCGCCCACATCGGTTCCCAGCGCAAACAAAAATGTATTGGCCATGCCGCCGCCGATAATCAGCGAACCCACCTTATCCAAAAGATGCCCAAGGACGGTGAGTTTGGAAGAAACCTTGGCACCGCCGACTAGCGCCGCCACGGGTTTGCGCGGTGTCTCTAGGGCGGCGGTTAGGGCCTCCAATTCCGCCTGCATTCCGCGGCCCGCATAGGCCGGTATATGACGAGTGATGCCGGCGGTGGAAGCGTGTGCCCGGTGCGAGACCGAAAATCCGTCATTCACATAAAGGTCGCCATTCGCGGCGAGCGCCTTAGCGAATTCCGGATCATTTGCTTCCTCGCCCACATGGAAGCGCAAATTCTCCAGCAATACCAAACCACCGTCAGACAAACCGTTAATCGCGGCACGTGCCGTCTCGCCGACGCAATCCTCGACAAAGTCGACCGGCAGTCCGCCAAGCGCAACGGACAGCGCGTCGGCGATGGGCCGCAAACTCATTTCGGGCACTACCTGGCCCTTTGGGCGGCCGAAATGCGAAACCACGGCGATACGGGCGCCCTTCCCACTTAATTCCTTAAGAGTTGGCGCCAATCGGTCGAGCCGCGTGGTATCGGTTACCCGGCCGTCACGGACAGGCACGTTCAAATCTCCACGCATGATAACGCGGCGGCCCCGACATTCCATTTGATCCAAGGTCTTGAACATTTTACCTCCGAAAAATTGCTGCCTCGACCTACCTGATTCGTCATCTCTCGGCAATGCGCTCTCTTGATCCGAATGCATTGCCTTCGCACATTAGGAGAGGTCGCACGGGAGAGCATCATGGCGAACAAAATTGATCAATTGATCTACCGCGCCACTCAGGGCGCACGCACGGTTTGGTATTCAGCCCATTACGGGGCCGCCATGCGGCTCGCACCGAAGATCGATGAGCCGCCGGCCGGCGAACTTCCCGGTTGGCGCACCATTTATGAGGACCTCGAAGCGCTCCTGAGGCGAGACTGGCGTAATGTCCAAGACGGCCTGTATCCGGCACCAGAACCCAGGGGCGGTAACTTAACGCGTGCGGCCCGGCGGTCCGTCTCCTTTTTCTGGGATCTTCGCAACGTTAACCGGCGGCGCGTTGAGGCAAACGGTAACGAAATCTTTGACCCGGATTTAGGTGCGCGCTACCCACGTTATTACCTACAGAATTTTCACTATCAGAGTGGCGGATATCTGACCTCGGACTCCGCCGACCTTTACGATCATCAGGTAGAGGTTCTGTTCATCGGCGGCGCGGATGCCATGCGCCGCCAAGCGCTCGGTGCTTTATCACGGCACTTGCGCGTTCATCCAATGGATGGGGCAGGTCATCTGGATGTCGCCTGCGGAACCGGCCGGTTTCTGGAAATCCTGAAGGATGCTCATCCGCGAATGCGTGTTACCGGTATCGACCTCAGCCACGCTTATCTCAAGGCTGCGAAACGGGCGCTCAAACTTTGGTCCCGCACGCGTCTCTTGCAAGCAAATGCGGAGGCGCTACCGTTCCCGGATGAATCTTTCGGCTCGCTGAGTTGCGTCTTCCTGTTTCATGAACTGCCGCAGAAAATCAGACGGGTTGTCACCAAGGAAATCGCGCGGGTGCTGAGACCGGGGGGCCGGCTATATTTTCTCGATTCGATGCAGCTCGGCGATCGACCAGATTACGACGCTTTATTGGACCGCTTTCCCATCGCTTTTCACGAACCCTTTTACCGGGATTTTATCCGCACCGATTTGACACGTTTATTCGAGGAAGAGGGCCTTTTCGTGAGAACATCGGAACGGGCATTTTTTGCCAAACTGCTTGTCTTAGAAAAACCCGATAAGTCGGCGCTGGTCGTTACATAACTGTCCAGCTGCCGTCGCGCGCCTGACAGGCCACACCGACATATTCACGAGTCCGGCCACGAACAGTCAGTTGATTTTTGAATTCCCGGCACGGTGCACCCGTATGTTGATGGCGTCCTTCCCGCGATGCAGTAACACTGCCGAAATTGCCTGAATTTGGGTTTTTCCAATTAATTCTCTTGCTGATCGGCGCCTGGTGCGCCGCTTTTGTAGCGCCGGACAGATGAAGGCGATCGGCTCGGTCCAAAGAACGGCCGACTTCGTTACCGAGCGCGGCGCCAGCCACTGCACCAATCGCGACCGCGGCCAGTCGCCCACGCCCTTGTCCGATTTGGGCCCCCGCCAAAGCGCCAAGACCCGCTCCGATCAGGGTACCACCGGTTTGCTTCGGTCCATCATGCGCCTGCATGCATCCTCCAAGTCCGAGGCCGATGATTATGATCAGTGATGTGTTTCGTACAAAGTTCATATCGTATCCTCCTTAAAAGAGTACGGCGGGCGAGGTCTTCCGCGACCCGCCCGTCCGAATTCGATCTTCTAACGACGCCAATTCCGATTTTCAGGCCCGACCTCGCGGCAAATCTTGCGGGTAATCTTCCGGCGATGACCGTAATCGTCGAAAACGATTTTGGTTTTGATGCGGCAAACCTCACGCGTTTTGTGGTGGCGATGTGCCTTGGCCCAACGGACATCCGCACGGCGATGGCGATATCGCGGGCGATTCTCGGGTTGCACCAGGGCCGACCTTAAAATTCTCCGAAACAAGCGATCCAAATGGCGATCGCGGGACCATTCTTGTTCTTGTTGATAATGCCGATAGGCGGATGCTCTTTCGCCAGCTGCGGACGGCATCGTCATCAGGCTGGAACTCAACACCAAAGCGGCGGCGGTGATGGGAAGATATCGAATTCTGCGATTTTTTATGAGTGCCATCGGTTTAATCCTTTCAATTAACAATTCCGTTTCCACGAGGGTTCCTAGTTGGGATCAATCTCATTGCATCACTTCTGTATGCACAAGTTATATCAATAGTACATGCAAATATAAATGCAAGATTTATTATTTATTAAATTTATGAAAATCATAATGAATTTATATCTGTACCCGATAATACCGCCTGATCGAGGTCGATTTTTTAAATTTACCTTCGATTCTGGATGTAAATTTAGATGTAAGTTGTTATATTGAGTATAGCGAGCTCAACAGGACGGAAAGCGCACGTCGGATGGATTACAGTCGCGATCAACACGAAGAATATCTTCGCATGACCGAGAAAGTCGGTGAGCATTGGCTCCAAGTGTTTCAAAACGACACAGAGTTCTGGTCGGCTGTTTATTGGGACCTTTTCACAAAGCTTTGGCAGGCTCGGGGCGACGTTCGGAAAACCGACGCCTTGCGGTTCATGACTTCTGTCAAAAGCGCCCATACAGCTGGCAAGTATCTGGAAACAGCCATTCGGAGAGGCTTAGTCGAGGAGCGCGAAAACCCGGAAGATGCCAGATCAAAACTGCTGCAGCTGGCGCCCTTGCTGCGAGAACGGTTGGACAGCTTCCTGGACTCCGCCGTTGGCGAAATGAGCCGGGCATCGGATAGGGTCGCGCAACCCTAGTTCTCCGAATCAGATCAAAGCTTAGAGGGCGAACGGCCCACTCCCATGCAATATAATTGTATATCCTACGGAGGTAGGATAGCGTATGAGTTTAGACATAATGACAGTTGAGTGCTCGAAGGGAGAGAAGGTTTGCCCAGGACATCGACAAGTGCAGCGGCGAACCGAAGTCGAGCACAGGCGAAAACAGTAGATACGCATGTCGGCCAGCGCATTCGGGACAAACGGAACGAGCGCGGCATGAGTCAAACTGAGGTTGCGAATGCACTCAGAGTGACGTTCCAGCAAGTACAAAAATACGAACGCGGTACCAACAGAGTCGGCGCGTCACGCCTTTACGACTTATCGCGCATTCTGAACGTACCGGTACAATGCTTCTTCGAGGGATTGGAGAATCAAGCGGACACCTTCGGGGACGGTGCGGAAAACGTCGTCCACTTAATGAAACCGGACACAATTGAATTGGTAGAAGCCTATTACAAGGTGGACAACCCGCATGTGCGGCGCCAAATCCTTTCGACGATTCGCTCTATCTCCTTCGCCGATTAAACCATATAGGCATATGCCTATCCGCCAATCTGATGGCTAAATTGCGGGCTATACCAAGCTCGTCGAGCAGGCTAACTCCAGTGACTAGAGACGGAATTTAATAACCGATTTTTGGTAACCTGGATACCAGATGGTGCTTTGCGCTTCCGGGATGACAAGGTGCGGAAATCCGGAGCAGGTAAACTTAAAAAATTCGACCGCCCGCACCAGTATCGTTCTTCCGCTTATAACTCCGCTTCGCTGCGTCCGTCGATCGCCTCTTTCACACGCGGCGGTGACATCGGCAGTTCTGTCAATCGCCGACCCGTCGCGTCCGCAACAGCGTTGGCGACTGCGGCCATCATCGGGCAGAGCGTCGCCTCGCCGACGCCTTTTACGCCAAACGGATGGTTCGTGTTCGGCACTTCGACCACCACGGTTTCGATAAACGGCAGGTCGGAGGCAACCGGAATACGGTAGTCGAGGAAACCCGGATTCTCGAGTTTGCCCTCGTCATTGTAGATGTATTCCTCATTCAGCGCCCAGCCGATACCCTGGACGGCTCCACCCTGGTATTGACCTTCCACATAGCTCTTATGGATGGCCCGGCCTGCATCCTGTGCGACTACAACGCGCAGAACCGAAGATTGCCCCGTTTCCGGATCGACTTCGACATCGACCAAAGCGGTCGCGAAGCCCGGCGCTTGACCACCAGCGGTAATGGCTTTTGTGCTGCCAAGCGGCCCACCCGTCCCGGATGCTACGGCCGCGAGGTCCTTCAGCGACAGAGGCTCGAATTCACCCACATTGGCGCCAGCCGGACGGGCATGTCCATCTGACCAATCGACCGCCTCCACATCGACATCCCAGATTTTGGCGGCGCGGCCCTTGAGGTCGTCGATCACGTTATTGCAGGCCCCGATGATGGCCATGCCGGTAGCATACGTCACGCGTGAGCCACCAGTGACATGGGTGTAAGGAACCGCTGTTGTGTCGCTAACGGTTGAGCGCACATCATCATAATTGATGCCGAACGTCTCTGCCGCCATGATCGCCATGGAAGCACGGGAACCACCGATATCCGGGCTACCCGACGCAATCGAGACGGTACCGTCCGCATTGACGAACACGGTCGCACCGGATTCGCCGGCGCCGTTGAACCAATAGCCCGAGGCGACCCCACGGCCCTGGTTCGGCGCAAGTTCGGTTTTATACGCTTCGTGGTCCTTGATCGCTTTAACTGTTTCCAAAAAGCCGCCATGACTCAATTTGCTACCGTCGATCATTTGAGCGCCTTGCTCGGTGGCGTTCTTCTCTCGCAGGGCAATCGGATCCATGCCGATCTTCTTTGCGATGATGTCGAGCACGCTTTCGACACCGTAAGACGCGATTGGCGACCCCGGAGCGCGATAAGCGGCGACCTTCGGGCGATTTGAAACAACGTCGTAGCCGACAGACCGTTGGTTCGGAGGGTTATATGCCGCGAGGCCGCAAAGGCAGCCATTCATCACCGGTGAGCCCGGGAAGGCGCCCGCCTGATACTTATAGATCGTATCGCCCGCGACAATCGTGCCATCTTTCTTCGCACCGATCTTAATCCACATCGAAGCGCCCGAAGTCGGGCCCGACGCGCGAAACACTTCCTCGCGCGTCATCGCAATGCGCACCGGGCGACTCGACTTTTTCGACAGCATAAGAGCGACCGGTTCGAGATAGGCGATAGTCTTGCCGCCAAAACCGCCACCGATCTCCGCCGGATTTATCTTGAGATCGGCGATATTCATGCCGCAAATTTTGGCAGTGAGGGTGCGGATCACGAAATGACCCTGGCTGGAGCACCAAACTTCACCTTGGCCGTCCGCATGCCAAACCGCGAGGGCCGCGTGCGGCTCTATATAGCCCTGGTGGACCGCTGCCGTCTTGAATTCCTTCTCAACGATGACGTCCGCCTCAGCGAAGCCCTCGTCGATATCACCGATGGCGAATTCAACCCGCTTCGAGATGTTCGACGGTTTGGTCGCTTCCGGCTCGTAGCCGCGCGGGATCATGTCTTCAAAAAGCAACGGCGCGTCGTCCTTCATCGCTTCGTCGACGTCGATGACGTGGGGCAGGACTTCGTAATCAACCTCGATCAGTTTGACGGCTTTGGCGGCAATCGACGGGCTAGCGGCGGCAACGGCGGCCACTGCATGGCCGTCGTAGAGCGCCTTTTCGCGCGCCAAGACATTCCGCGTCATATGCCACATGTTGATCTGGGTCCGAGCTGGGCCGACATAGCCAAAGTCTTGCTCTGGAAAGTCGTCCCGCGTCACGACCGCATGGACACCTTTCAGTGCTTCCGCCTTGGAGGTATCGATCGACTTGATCCGCGCGTGAGGATGCGGGCTCCGAAGGACTTTTCCGGCAAGCGTTCCAGGCAGGTCGTAATCATTTCCGAACTTCGCAGTGCCTGTTACCTTGGATACACCGTCCGGGCGCACCGGCCGTGTTCCAATCAAACTAGATTGCGGATTTATATCGTTCATTAGTTACCCTTTCAGTGCAGACGAGCGGCGTACCAAGCTTGATGGATGTTACCGCGACGCATCAACGGATGTGTGTCTAATAATTGGTGTCGACGTTTACCGTTTTTGAATTTTCGGGTGGAAGTCTAATCGACCAATAATCTTATGCTGTCGAACCAGTGAGACAATGCGGCTCACTTTAAGGGACTGACGCTTTTATGCCGAGTCAAACCGGTTGCAGAATGCGGTTCCACAGGACGCGCATCAGCATATGCGCGGCGATGCGCTCCGTCCGTCCAGAGGGATCGAGAGAGGGCGAGAGCTCGGCGATATCGAGCCCGTCTATCGGCGCTCCGGCGAGAACATCAAGAATAGCGCAGTACTGATATGGCGTGAGCCCGCTGTGCACGATAGAACCTGTTCCCGGCAGAAACCCTGCATCCATCGCGTCGATATCGATCGAGAGATAAAGGTAATCACAGCCGCGCATCGCATGGGCCAGGGCCTGCTCGGCGACTTCCGCAGCACCCAACCGGTGGATGTCACCGGACGAGAAAATCTTGCCTCCCATGCCTTCAATCTGTTCAAGCTCGCCGCCATCCACCCAACCGGTGATGCCGATCCACACCATGTTCTCCCGCGCGATGTTCGGGATTTCGGAGTTACGTTTCCCGTTCGTCGCATGGTTATGGGTTCCCCAGGCGCCGAGCTTGTTGGCAAAGTCCAGATGCCCATCGATCTGGATATATCCGAACCGCTTGCCGGGTTGGCGCTGCTCGAAAGCGCGCGAATATCCGAGGCAGGCCGGGTAGCTATTGTAGTGATCGCCACCGAGCGCAAGCGGTATCCCATCACGTAACCGCACCGCTTCGGTCATAAGAGCAATTGATTCCGTCGTGCGTTCGACCGACGTTGGATCGATATAGGCATCGCCGCAATCAAGCAACCAGTCGTCTATCCGCAACTGCCAGGCCGATTCCGTTTGAGGGTCGATCCATGTGTCTCCGCCCTGTGCCCGCAACGATCTGATCCATTCCGAGGTCGCACGGCGCAATGCGTGCGGTCCCATTCGTGTCCCGATCCGGCTCGATTGGGTCCAGTCAGAAGGCATGCCGACGACCCCGAGCGTATCGGCGGTAATCGTTTCCAGGTCACCTGCCGGGCCATCGAACAGGGTCAGGCCCGGGGAGCGAAGCTGGGCGGTTAGTTCGGCAAGCGACGTGTCGGTCATTTCTTAGGTGTCTTCCCGTTCTAAGGAGGAAAGCAGGCTGAGCCTGCCGTAGATGTAGCCGAGTAGGGCGGTCATGATCAGGCGTTGCCCCACCTTGACGACGCTCAATCCGTTCTTCGTCGGGTTGAGACCAGTGACCATCAGGCTGCTAACCGACGCCTGGCCGATCGCCGTGAGGGCGGGTTGCATATCCCGAATCGTAAGGCCGCCGAATCGTGGCGTCTCCGTCATGCCGTGCAGGGCGGCGCTGAAAACCGAAATGTCGAAATGGACGAGCAGCGAGTCTACGCGCCTCCCAAGATCACGCGCGAGCCCGGACAGCTCGGCTGTCGGCAGTCGCTTGAATTTCTGTGCCGCCAGAAGCCACCCGCCCGCGGCTTCGAATTCATCGGCGAAGTTTGTCTCGGGATTCCAGGCAGGTGCAACAACAACGGTATTGCTCGGTCGCAAACGTTTAGAGGCCAGCAATTGTCCCAACGGCGTCTCCATTCCATAGGCCGACGGCAAGGTTCCACCGAACTGAAGCAAACCCAGGGAACCCTCATGTGCTGTCGCCGCGGGTGCCACGATGCTATTATCACCACCCAGAATGATGGTGGACGCGCCACGTGCGTGAATTTCCCCGATGGCGGATTGAATTACGGTATTTGCGGCGGAGGGAGACTGCCTCGCAATGGTAACATCGCCGAGGTCGACGAGCCGGTCATGAATCGATGAGGTACTAATCTGCTTCCGCGCGTCGATGTCTACGGGGTGGCTGAATTGAGCGTTGACGTGCCAGCCGAAATAGACGGACGTTTCTCGCAGGGCCCGTGGCCCGAACCGGCACCCGCTCGCAGCAATCGTGTTCCGCTCAAAGGGAATGCCGATGACCGCGAGACTGTCCACGTGAAGATCGTCGAGCATGGCGCGCTTGGCCCGCATGAAGGTTAGGTCGCCTGCCATGCGGGGCAGAGGTGCGGTTCGCAGCGCGCTCATCGCGTGACGGCCCGCAAGATTTCGGCAAGTGCGTAGCCGATCGCCGCGTTGGAGGCTGACGAAATTTGGCCGGGCAGATCGAGGTCCGGCAGATGTCCCGTCAGATCGGCTGCGCGGACCGGAAGCCCTCGCAACATTTTCAGCATTGCCAGCAATTGCTCCGTAGAGATACCGCGATCACCATTTTGGATGGCCGTTCGCGATAGCCATGGGTTCAACGCATCGGCATCGACGCTCAAGTAAATCGCGTCGCAACGATCCATCAATTGCGCGCGGCACGCCGAGAAGGACGTGTCACTTTGATCGTATAGTTTTGCGCGCGGCACGAATAAGGCACCTGTTGCCCGTTCGTGCTCCTCTGTGGGTTGCAATCCGGTGGCACCCAACAACGCGACATTCGTCAAACCGTCCGGAATTTGTGAAGCGATCCGCGTCGTCGCCGTGTCGCGCCTTGGCGAACTCTGGGTGACGGCGCATAGGTCGAGACGCTTCGATATGCGGATGAGGCCGACCGATTTACCAAGACTGGCGGCGTGGAAACCAGCGAAGAGCGCCGGCGATACACTATAGTCGCCGCCGAATGCGATAAGGCCGGCGCCCGTCGCTAGAATTCGCGTGCACTGTTCGGCGAGGATTGCCTCATTGCCCGCGGGATCGAGTGGAAAGACGTTCAAATCGCCAATATCGACCATATTGTCGGTATCGAGAGAGATGGCTCTCCCCGAACTCGCATAACGCATTTGGCGAGCGGCCAATCGACCGCCCGGCATGCCCCCTGAAAAATGATCGCAATAGACGCCTGTCAGCGCGATCATCTCAGGCCGCAAATCATCAAGGTCGCCAACGGAAGCATTAAAGAAACTACCGACCGGCCGTATAGGTGCAGACACATTCATGTTGTAACGTCTTCGAACAGCCGGGTGTCGAGGATTGCCAGGAGAGCCTCCATCGCAGCGGATTCGGTAAGCCCCCGGGGGTCCAGTGCGGGCGCCACATTCACAGCTGCGATGCCGGCCAGTTTGTCCGCCAAATTTATACCCGACAGCATGGCTGTTAGCTGCTCTGGTGTCAGACCACCGACGTTGATGCCGGGTGAGCCAGCCGCATGACCGGAATCGAGAATTTCGAGATCGAGGCAAACAGCGAACCGCTCGTTCTGGCGAATGTAAGCGGCAATCGTATCGACAGCGGCCTCGATGCCGTTCACATGGATGTGCTCAGCGGACAAGACGATGTCAGCAGCATCACGGCACGTCTTCCATTGTGTGGCGGGCTGCAATCCATTTGTGCCGACAAAGATATGCGCATTCGATGCATTGGGAACTCGCATGAGTTTGTTGGATAGGACGAGACAGGCTGGCGCGTCGCCTTCTATAGTCATTCCACCTAAAAGTGCCTCCACGACCCGGCTATCCCCGCCGAGAAGTAGTGGCATCGCCTTTTGCGACACGATCTCCCCGACCAAAGCGGCGACTGTTTGCGATGCCGTGGAAGTCCACGGATTGCAGGCTAACAGATCGCCGATGTCGAGGACCGCGTTGTCGTCGCGCAAGCGCGTCTTACGGCCGGTTTCGATGTCGGTGACGGTTTGCGATGGCGAGGACAAATAGGGCTGTAAAACAGCGTGGGACGCTTCGCGTAACCCGAGTGGCCCCGCCGCTGTGCCGGGGCGTTGCGGGGCGGGAGGGTCTATAGGTACGCCAAAGATTGCAATTGCCGCTGGTGTGAGGTCGTCCAGCGTCCCGAAATCGGCATCAGCGAAACGAGTCGCCGCCAAATTGCTCATGCTACTCATGGCAGCTCTAAAGCAAATATTATACCAATCTAAACGCAGACCTGAAGAAAAAAGCGCCGACCGAATACTGTTGGCCACAAGGGCGATTGCGCAAAGAGCGAGTAAAGACCTTTGCCGCTGGTGGAATCGGCCAGGCCGCTAAGCAAGTTCGACACCGTTTTGGAATGCTATCGCCTAGTCTGCCTCGAAAAGGAGCACACTGATCAGAGCTTTAAGAAGTTCCAGCAAAGCAACGAAGTGTTGATGTCTGCCTTTGGTCAAAGCGGAAATAAACAGTCATGAGCTTAGACGACCTCTCATGGCCGAATACGGACAATATATCCAACTCTCGCGTCACTAAGGGAAACGGAAGAAACACCGAGCTGCTTGAGCATGTTTACGATACCAAAAACATCTCGAACGAAAGGGCGACTTCGCTGATCAACCGCGCACAACTTTTATCCACACCGGACAGGCGGCCGCCTGCACGATCGTGACGGTAGATTTCTTGAAAAGAATGGCGCGCCCGGGAAGACTCGAACTCCCAACCTCCTGATCCGTAGTCAGACGCTCTATCCAATTGAGCTACGGGCGCGCGGCGGTCGGAGACACTACTCAAGGCTGCTGCAGATGACAAGCACCCTAAAAGACAAAATTGCGCGCGCCGCTCCATATCGTCTCTGACTTGTTCGTTTCCAAGCCCGACCCTAGAATAACTTGATAATTGGGGGCGATCTTATTTTAACGTGGATAACAGTTAAGTTTGTCGGAAAACCGCGATAAAACGCGGTTTTCGTTGACAAGATTAGAAAAACGGCGTGTATTCGCAATAGTATAGACGTTAAAAACAATAATGAATTTGCAGGGTGGCAACCGAGTATGAGTGGAATTAGCAAATTCGTCTTGCCTTTGGCGTGCGGTCTTCTCGTGGCAGGCTGCTCGGAATTATGGCCGTCGCTGGATTCAAAAGATCCGGCGGCACCGACGCAGCGCGTTGAAATTCCGCCGTCGCATGCCGAACGAGTCGGAACGCCGTCAGCACCTTCGCAGCTGCGCACAGCGGAAATGCGCCGTCCACGCGCTATTCAACCGGCGCCGACGACACAAGCCAATGCCACACAACGCGCCGCCGTTGCCAACACGGGCTCGACCGGAACCTTCGTCGGCAATAAGGTCACAGCAATGCGCGGCGATCTCGGGAAACTGAGCGGGCGCATCAGCGAGCTTAACAATCGGTTGCGCGGGTATCGCGACGCAACTGCGGCTTCTTCACAAAAATACCATGCTTTGATGGCGCAAATGAACGCCAAACTGCAAACCGGCACCACGCCCGGCAACCCGACGCTGGTCAACCAGCTGAAAGAAGGTCAACAGCAGATCGAGGTCGTGGCAGAGAACATCTCGAACCTGAACGATTTGTCGAGCGACGTGGATGCCGAAGCAGGCACCGCCAGTTGGCTGCTCGATAGCGTGCGCGCGACCTACGCGCTGAGCGGCGCCGTCGATCTGGATCACGTGCGGCTTCGCGCGCTTGAAGACGAGGTCAATCAAGGGGTCGTGTTGATCGACCGGTTGTTGAACGAGCTCAGCGCCGACGTCAGTCGTCAGACGACTTATGTGAATAATGAGCGCCACAATTTGCAGCTGATGTCACTCGCCATCAAGAACGGCGAACTCTACGGCTCCAGTCTGGTGAACCGAGCGTTCAGCCAAAACCAAGCGCGGACCGCCGCGAGGATCCAGTCCAGCCCGACACCTCAATCAACGGACCGGCCCCTCGTCGTCATTCGCTTTGACCGGCCCAACGTACCATACCAGCGCGCACTTTATACCGCTGTTAGCCGTGCGTTGGACCGGAAGCCCGACGCTACTTTCCAGCTGGTCGCCGTGAGCCCGCAAACTGGCACACCGGCGCGGACCGCGCTTAATAAGACCGCCGCAAAGCGGAATGCCGAAGGTGTGCTTCGCGCGTTGGCAGGTATGGGATTGCCGGGTCATAAGGTCAGCTTGTCGGCCACGACTAGCAACGACGCCGAGAACAATGAAGTGCGAATTTTCGTGCGGTAAAGACTTTCGGTCCTTCCAGAGATGCGATGACGGCGCCGCGTGGAATTCCCACCAGGCGCCGTTTTCATACCGACTGGCATTACCTGGCGGCGTTCCAAGGCGAAAAACACAGATGACAGCCGAAAACATAAAAGAGTTCCCAGTTTCTTGGGATGAACTGCACCGTCATGCAAGGGCCTTGGCTTGGCGGCTCCTGGGGGCAGGGCCGTTCGAAGGCATCGTTGCGATTACCCGAGGCGGCCTGGTGCCGGCATCGATCATTGCCCGAGAGCTGAATATTCGTCTGATCGACACAATCGGAATCGCGTCCTACGACCATCAAGATCAAGGCGCGGCTCGTGTATTGAAGGAAGCCGACGCCGGAGATGGCAATGGTTGGCTAATCGTCGATGATCTCGTCGATACTGGCGCGACCGCTAGGATCGTGCGGGAACGGATCCCCAAGGCCCATTTCGCTACCATCTACGCCAAGCCCGCCGGCCGACCCTTAGTGGATACCTTCATTACTGAAGTCAGCCAGGATACCTGGATTCTATTTCCATGGGACGTGGCACTTGCCTATGCGCCGCCCATCGGTGGCGGAAATTAGAATGTCGATCACCTAGACGGCAACGTTATCGATCAATCGGGTCGAGCCGAGATGCGCAGCGACGAAGACCCGCCCCGGTTTGCTCGGAAAATCGATCGGCCCCAACATCTCTGCCTCCAAGACCTCCAGATACTCGATGCTGTCGAAACCGCATGTCGCGAGCTCTTCTTGCCCCCAGCGGACAGCCGCTTCGGCGCTTATACCATCGGCAACTCGGGCGGCCACATCTCGGATGACCCGACAAAGCGCCGGCGCCACCGCGCGTTGTTCGCTTGAAAGATAGACATTGCGCGATGACATCGCCAAACCGTCCGCTTCCCGCACCGTCGGCACCGGCACGACTTCAATCGGAATGTCGAGATCACGCGCCATGCGGCGGACAACTAAAAACTGCTGATAGTCCTTTTCACCAAAATAGGCGCGATCCGCCTGGGATTGGTTGAACAATTTGCTCACAACCGTCGCTACACCGCCAAAATGTACCGGCCGGCCAAATCCGCAAAGGACTTCCGTAATTCCGTCGACCCGCACCTTCGTGGCAAATCCGTCGGGATACATTTCACCAGCACCCGGCATGAAAGCTAAATCCGTTTCCAACTCCCGGAGTTTCGCCAGATCCCCCAACTCACCGCGCGGATAAGCATCGAGATCTTCATCGGCGGCAAATTGGGTTGGGTTGATGAAAATTGTCGCGATGACCCGGTCGCATTCAGCTTTAGCAGCCCGCACCAGCGCTAAATGACCGTCATGTAGCGCGCCCATCGTCGGCACGACACCAACGACGTCTCCCGCGCGTCTCCACTCTTCAACTTCTTTACGCATTGCGGCAACCGAGCGTGCCACAATAGGAATCTCTTTGGTCATTACAGCCGAATCCCTTCGAAAACCGCGACAAATGACGATTTCGTTAGCTGTTTAGTGCAATTGTTGCGATGCAGCAATACCAGTAAGGCCACTGAATCTTTCAGCTGCCGTCCGACAGATTCTGCAACGTCTTCCGGTCGAACAGTGCTACCATATTACCGAGCAGCAAGCGGATCGCACTGCTACTCTTAAGATTGGTGAATGTGCGGCTCACGGTTTCCATCGTTAGACCCAGATAATCGGCGATATCTGCTCTGCTCATAGGCAGAGAAATCGGCGAGGGCGCATCGCCGCGTTGTCGGGCGCGTTCCGATACGTATAATAGGAAAGACGCCACTTTCTCAAGCGCCATTTTCCGTCCCAGAAGCAGCATCTGGTCTTGCGCCTGCGCCAATTCGTTCGACGCGACTTCGAGCAACTGTTTTTCAAACTTTGGGAATTCGTCGAACAACGCTTCAAACCGCACGCGGGGGAAACGGCAGAGCGTCACATCCGAGACAACTTCGGAAAAATTTTCATATTCCTGGTTCAGCGCAATTCCGAGAAAATCTCCCTGGAAAAGAAATCCCGTAATTTGTCGGCGCCCATCGGGCAATAATTTATAGAGCTTCACAGCGCCGCCGGTAATGTTAAACAGCGATTCGGCGGATTCGCCTTCGTCGATTATCGTCTGGCGGGGCGATAGCAATTGGATGTGCGCGATCGACGCCATCCGCGACAACTCGGAATTATCCAAGACGCCGCAAATCGACATTTCCCGAATGCTGCAAGCTGCACAGGGGTTTCCGATATCGGACTCCAAACGTTTTTGAGCGAATTGCAATATATTTTACGTGGCCGTCCCAGCGCCAAACCACAACGAAGAAGCCTAATCCATGGCAGCTGTTTGATGCAAATCAAAGACTTAAATAGGTATGAGCCTCCAAGCTGCTGCAATGACGTATCCGTTGGAAATCAAACCCTTGGAGCCGGAACATAGCCCGCAGGCCTTCCCACTCATCCAATCTATCTGTCCGCAATTAAACTTGGCCAACTGGACGGATTTCTTTGAAGGCGTCGCTTAAACACTGGGGCCAAAGAACGCGGGCATCATTGCCTCATTGACCGCGCGCGGATATATCCAAGCCCTTTTCAGCTATTCCGCCATTCCTAGCTTACAGCACGGTAAAATCCTCGGCGTCGACAACTTTGTTGCCTTCGATTTCCCCGACCGTTTAGGGATTATGCGGAAAATCGTTGCAAGAATGGATACCCTGGCGTTGAGTCACAATTGTGGCTCGGTGCATGTCAATCTGCCGGACCCCGCGATAAAAGGATCAAAACAAGCCGATCCGTTACTCGAAGCCTTCGAGGCCAATGGCCACAACCTGCAAAGGTTTGGCCTCTGTAAGTTTGTCGAGTAGTCCTATTCCGTCGGCGGGTATGCCCGTAAGCAGGTACCGTCAACGCCGGTTTCGACGAGTTCCAAACCGCCCCTGTGATTGCGCATTAACTCGCCGGCAATGGCCAGCCCGAGACCCGTTCCGCCGGCACGCGCCGATCCGTCAAACGGCTTGAACAAATTTGCTAGCGCCCTCGGCGGCAGGACCGGGCCATCGTCCCGCAGACCAATCTCGAATCCCCTCCCGTTCATATGCGCCGACACCACAAGCTTGCCCGCACCGGCTTCCGCGGCATTGCAGGCAATATTATTGACAATCCGATAAAGTTGTTCGCGGTCAGCCGTCACCTCGACGGTAGGTTCGATTTCATTTTCTAAATTAAGACCCAACTCGCCATCCGGCGTCAGGTTGGAACTTACCTCGCTAATCAACGCCCGGAGCGCGAAAGGTTTGGTTTTCAGATCTTTCTGCTCTTTTCCGACATAGCTCAGGGTCTCCGCACATAGGGAGACAGCCCGTTCGATGGAGGAAATGATAAGCGGCGTAATATGACGGACTTCCGGGTCTTGGCTCGTCTCCAAGCGGTCCGAGACCAATAGGCCGGAGGATAGAATCTCGCGAAGATCATGATTAACCTTCCCTACCGCCGTGCCCAACGCGGCCAAATGAGATTTTTGCTTAAGGGCATTGCGCACATCAGATTGCATTGACGCCAATTCGCGCTCCGCCACGCCAATCTCGTCAGGACGCTCGTTCGGTTGGAAGGCCTGGCTCGCATCTTGTGAGTTTTCGCGAAAGGCCGCGATATTCTCGGTCAACCTTCGCATGGGCCGCACCACCAGCCATTGCAGGGAAAAATAAACCAGCGCGGCGGTGATGAGAAAAATGAGCAGCGGCAGTAGGAATATCCGCCACGCGAAATCTACCAGCGAATCATGCAACGCGTTCTCGTGCAGCACGATTTCGACAATCACTTCCGGATGTTTCGGCGACCGACCGATAACCCGTAAAACAAGGTCTTCCGTGCGCAACAAATTCGAGAATGGATCGGTCAGCAGCGTTGACCATCCCACTTCGATCAGATTGACGGTCTCCGCAACAGACGGCGGCATATCGCTCGAGAGCACCAAACGCGCCGCACCGCGTCGCAGACTAATCGCCGCCGCGTCGACATAACTGAGCAACTGATTGCGCAAAATTTCGCGCACCATACCATCCGACGTGGCGTCCAGGAGGAGCACCGCTAAATGCGCGGCACCCAACTTCTCGTCGAGCCAGAAGACGCGATAACGCGCGACGGAAGGTCCGAAGATCAACACTTCGGCCAACATCACGAAAAAGATCGTCAGAACCAGCAGCCAGGCCAATAGGTTACGCATATACACGACTCTTCTGTTTACCTGCCACCACCTAGGATGCCGACGGCGACGCGAATAAATGAAAGTGCCCGGAATGATGCCGATATATGTAGCTAATACGCAGTGTTGCAGCGATACCCCCAGAAACGCGGGAACTCAATTGACGATCCAAAACGGAGCAATCACGATCATCCGCAAGACCAACAGATAGCTGACGGCATTCTGCCAAAATCCCACTTCCAAACGATGGAGCCAAGGCCCCGCCCGCGTGCGGGGTGGGTCGCCAATGGCGGATTTAGCAATGGTGAATAAAAGCGCCGCGCCGAGCGTAGCACCCGTAACGCTGTAGACCGTTCCGAGCCATTGTCCGAACAGCAATCCCCCGGCAATCGACAAAAACATGCTGACCAGCGGCAAAAATGTGACTGCTACCGCATAGCCGAATAAAAATACGATGCCGTTGACTAACGAATGCACCTCGACTTGATCGGCTAGACACATGCGGCGGCCGTGTAATTCTTCGTAGGTTACGAAACGGTCGAAATCAAAAAGGAAAACGCCAGGAGGCCTAGAACCGAAACTGCCAGCGGTAGCAACCGGCGCCAGGCTAGTGCCGATCCGCTATTCCCTCTCGGCATATCCATTCATCTTTCATTTCCGCCGCTTCAAATCGAAACAACCGGTGTGATAATCAGTACACCTTGCTCTGTTTTCGCGCCATTCACCATGAAGTGACATCACATTGGGGAACATTGGGTGAGGAGGTGCATTGACTTACGTCTGCCGACCTTCTATACAGCGCCCCATTTATTTAGCCGTATGGAGTTATTGCCGTGAAGAGGACATTTCAGCCGAGCCGCCTTGTGCGCGCGCGTCGCCATGGCTTCCGTAGCCGTATGGCCACCAAAGCAGGGCGGCGCGTTCTAGCCCGTCGCCGCGCCAGGGGCCGCAAACGCCTCTCTGCGTGATGACATGACCCGCGCCGTCGAAACCTTAAAACGACGGCGCGAGTTTTTGCGTGTCACACGGGCGCGCCGTAGCAGTCCGACCCGTGGTTTGGTGCTGCAGGCCTGTGTCAGTGCCGCGATTTCGGAGAAAGTTCGGGTCGGGTTCACCGCAAGCCGCAAAGTCGGTAACGCAGTTAAGCGCAATCGAGCCCGGAGGCGCTTGCGTGCCGCCGTCGAGAAGGTTATGCCTCTGCACGCTGCGGCGGGCTACGATTATGTCGTTATTGCCCGCGCAGGCACGGTCGAAAGATCGTTCGGAGCTTTAACACGGGATTTGGAAACCGCGCTCAAACGTCTCAACGTTTGGCGCGAGGAATGAAGCGGAAAGCAATATGGGTTTGGCGGCGAGGGCGCTGCGTGCGGCGGTTCGGTTCTATCAATTAACACTCTCTTGGTTGGCGGCAGGCAGTTGCCGCCATTCACCAAGCTGTTCGGCCTACGCGATTGAAGCCTTGGAACGACACGGTGCCCTGCGCGGCGGCTGGCTGGCGTTGCAGCGACTGTCGCGTTGCCACCCATGGGGTGCCGCGGGATACGATCCCGTACCTGACGGTCCCAGCCGTCTCGATCTCAGTAATTCCGGAGGCGCCTGATGGCCGATCAGAAGAATTTATTTCTCGCCGTCGCGCTCTCGATCGTGATTCTGATCACGTGGAACGTGATGGTCGAGCAGCCGAAAATGGAGAAAGAGCGTATCGCTCTCGAGCAGCAACAAGCCGCTCAAAAGGCGCAACAGGCCAGCGGCAAGATCGCTCCCACGCCGGGGGTGCCGGCCACATCGTCACCCGTACAGGCCGGCGATCCAGTACAAACTGCACCGTCCGGCCCGCGTCTGGGGTCCGCGCCGTCAGCTAGCGGCCTCGGAGCCGTTGGCCTTTCGCGCGAAGATGCCCTGAAGAAAGTGGCCCGGCTCAAGATCGATACACCGCGCCTACAGGGCTCTATCTCCCTGGTTGGTGCGCGCATCGATGATTTGACGCTGAAGGATTACCGAGTTTCTCTGGACGCCGAGAGCGAGCAAATCGACCTCCTGCAGCCGATCCATGCGGACAAACCCTACTATGCCGAGTTCGGCTGGCTTTCTCCCGGCACTAAAATGCCGAGCCGGGAGACAGTCTGGACACCAAGCCGCGGTGCTTTATCTCCCGACAATCCTGTGACCTTGTCGTGGAACAACGGAGAAGGTCTGCTCTTCGAGCAAGATTTCGTCATTGACGAAAATTTCCTGATCGCCATCACCCAGCGGGTACGCAATACCAGCACCAAGGACGTGAGCATTGCCCCCTATGGCCTAATCTCACGTACCAGTGTGCCCAATATTCTCGGATTTTATATCCTTCATGAAGGCCCGCTCGGGGTTTTCGACAAGACCTTGAAGGAAGTTGATTACGACGATTTATTCGACGATGGCGCCGTGCTGCCGGCCGTGCGCCAGGAGACAACCGGCGGGTGGATCGGCTTCACCGATAAATATTGGCTCGTAGCGCTGCTTCCTGACTCTGACAAACCCTTGCGGACAAGTTTCAATGCCGGGCGACGCGGGGTTGAGCCGGTGTTCCAGACCGACTATATGGGCGATGTCATCGCGGTTCCGGCCGGCGGTAGTATCGAGCGGACAGACCGCTTGTTTGCCGGCGCCAAGCAAGTTGAGCTCCTCGATAAATACGCTGAGGAACAAGGGATCGAGGGCTTTGACAAGGCAGTCGATTGGGGTTGGTTCTATTTCCTGACCAAGCCGATTTTCTATATGTTGCATTGGTTCTTCCTGCAATTCGGCAATTTCGGCCTCGCGATCCTGGCTCTAACAGTCATCTTCAAGCTGGCCTTTTTCCCGCTCGCCAATAAGTCCTACAAATCGATGAGCCGGATGAAGGTGCTACAGCCCAAAATGTTGGAGCTGAAGGAGCGCTTTGGCGACGATAAGCAGCGCCTCAATCAGGCGATGATGGACCTTTACAAGAAAGAGAAGGTCAATCCGGCGTCGGGCTGTTTGCCGATGTTGGTGCAAATTCCCGTCTTCTTTGCGCTGTACAAGGTGTTGTTCGTGACCATCGAAATGCGCCAAGCGCCGTTCTATGGATGGGTACACGACCTTTCTGCGCCGGACCCGCTGACTATTCTAAACGGGTTTGGCCTGATCGCTTGGGATGTGCCGGAATCACTCTCAATCGTTAATATTGGGCTGTGGCCGATCATTATGGGTCTGACCATGTTCCTGCAGCAACGGTTAAACCCAACGCCCGCGGATCCAGTTCAGGCGAAGATCTTCCTATTCATGCCGTTAATTTTCACATTCATCTTGGCGCCATTCCCAGCGGGTCTGGTCATTTACTGGGCGTGGAACAACCTGCTGTCGATCAGCCAGCAATATGTCATCATGAAGCGCATGGAGAAGGAAGCCACCTGACTGACTCTCTATTCAACACCGAGGAGATTGAAGCGGGCCGTCTTCTCTTCGCGCAAGAAAGCCGGTTCCTCCTAGGCGTTGCGAGCCTCAAGCAACTGCCCGACGATACACTGCCGGAAATCGCCTTCGCTGGGCGATCTAATGTCGGCAAGTCGACTTTGCTAAATACATTGACCGGGCGGAAAGCGCTGGCCCGCACCAGCAACACACCGGGCCGCACCCAACAGCTAAATTTTTTCGATCTTGGTGGGCGATTAACGTTGGTCGATATGCCGGGATACGGCTACGCAAAGGCGCCCAAGGCCGAAGTCGCGGCTTGGACTCACTTGGTGCGCGATTATCTGCGCGGCCGGGTCGGCCTGCGCCGCTTGTGCCTATTGATTGACGCGCGGCACGGTTTAAAGCCGACGGACCGCGAGATCATGGACCTTTTGGAAGAGTCCGCGGTGGTCTTTCAGATCGTGCTGACGAAGACAGATAAGTGCAAAAACCTCCCAAAACTTTTGGCGGAGACAGAAAAGTCAGTTGGCGAATATCGCGCCGGCGCGCCTCTCGTCTTGGCGACAAGCTCTCGGCAAAACCGAGGCGTTACCGAATTGCGCGCCGAACTCGCGAAGATTGCCCTCGACGAAGCTTTGCAGTGAACCCACTTTGGGTTTAAGACAACGCCCAAATTCCCATGGTCGCGACAGTAAAGAGAAGTCCGATGGACAATGAGATAAAACAACGCCAGGAAAACTGGCTCGCCCGCGCCGATATTTTAACAGAGGCGCTGCCCTATATGCGCCGCCACGCAGGCAAAGTCGTAGTGGTGAAGTATGGCGGACACGCCATGGGCGACGCGTCCCTCTCAGCGGCTTTCTCACGCGACATCGTGCTGATGCGGCAAGTCGGTATCAACGTCATCGTCGTCCACGGCGGCGGCCCGCAGATTGGCGCGATGCTTGACCGGGTCGGTGTCAAAAGCGAGTTCATAGACGGTTTACGCGTCACCACTCCGGAAGCCGTTAATGTCGTGGAAATGGTGCTGTCGGGACAAGTCAATAAATCCATCGTCGCACAAATTACTTCCGAGGGGGGCCGCGCGGTTGGGCTCTCCGGTAAAGACGGCGGTCTTCTTCGGGTCAAAAAATTGACCCGCACGAAGCGCGACCCGGATTCCAACATCGAGAAAGTCATCGACCTCGGTTTTGTCGGGGAGCCAGAGGAAGTCGACCCCTACATCTTGGAGGCGATGAGCGAGAAATCGATTATTCCCGTCGTAGCACCGATTGGCTGGGACGCGGCGGGCAATACCTACAACGTCAATGCCGATACCGCCGCGGGCGCAATCGCTGGCGCACTCAAGGCATCGCGGCTTTTAATGTTGACCGATGTCGCAGGAGTTCTCGATAAGGCGGGTGATTTGATGCAAGAACTAACGATTGATGATTGCAAGGCGCTGCAAGAGGACGGCACGTTGTCCGGCGGTATGATTCCGAAGGTGGAGAACTGCATCGAAGCCGTGAATTTGGGTGTCGAAGGCGCCGTCATTATCGATGGTCGTGTCCCACACGGTGTTTTGCTTGAACTCTTTACCGAGCACGGCTCGGGCACGTTGATCCGGCGATGAGCGGCGACCCGGTTACCGCCGACGTTTGGGTCTTCGACCTCGACAACACGCTTTATCCCCGCGATTGCGACCTGTTCGCCCAAATCGACGTTAAGATGAAGTCGTTTATCAGCGAACTACTGAGCGTCGGTGTGGAGGAAGCGCATCGCATTCAGAAGGAATATTTCCGCACCCACGGGACGACACTGCGCGGCCTCATGGACAACCACGGTTTGGCGCCAAGCGAGTTTCTAGACTACGTCCACGATATTGACGTGAGCCCGGTGCCACCGAATCCGGCACTCGACGATGTGCTGCATCGTCTACCCGGCCGCAAAATCATTTTTACCAACGGATCGGTACTTCATGCGGAGAATGTCACGCACCGGCTTGGCATCCACCATCACTTCGACGGGATCTTCGATATCATCGCCGCAGACTACAATCCGAAGCCGGCCCGCGAGCCCTATGCGCAGATGATCCGAGAGCACGATGTAGATCCGACGCGTGCGGTGATGCTGGAAGACATCGCCCGCAACCTCGAGCCCGCTCATGAGCTCGGCATGACCACCGTCTGGATTCGTTCCGAGCACGATCATTCGGCGATGGGCGCCGACGGTGATCACGTTCACCATGTGATCGACGATCTGGTGGAATGGCTTGAAGAACAAATCGAGTAAAGGCTAGCGTGGCCATTCCGGAAACGCGTATGCTTTTCCGGAATTATTACCCGAACAATTCAGGTGTCCTAACGGGTGAGTGAAGAACCTACTCAGCCGCGACAGGGTTCCTCGCTGCCATCGCCTTCTCGGCTTTCTGGAATGCTGTCTCATCGAAGTCCCACAATCCGGCACCACCCATGAAGATCGCTGCTGCGGTCTCACGCTTCACGTTGGCCAGCAAGTTGTTGGCGACGTTTGGGAAGTTTGAGTCGAAGTGGGGGTAATCCGTTGAGATGCACATACGATCCGCACCGATCAATCCGGCCGTCGCTTCGATTTCGGGCTCACTTCCCTCGACCGCGGCCCAGCAGTTACGCTGGAAGTATTCCATCGGGGTCAACGACAGATAGGGGGCGTGGCTATCGCGATACTGCGGATAATCCCATTCGATCCGGGTGAGGATGCCGGGGACCCACGAGTTTTGGGATTCTAGATATCCCACACGGAGGGTCGGATAGAACTCGAATACGCCGGCGATCAACATGCCGATCAAGGCTTGCTGCATCTCGATCCAATGGCTGGCCACATGGCGGTAAAAACGGTTCTCGCCGTAGAGAACGTTCATATGGCTGTTATGCGCGCCGGTCCCTTCGTGGAATCCCATCGATACATCGAGAGCGCAATGCATTTCAAACAGCGGGTTCCAATAATTCGAGTGCCAGAAATGACCGTCGATCATGTTCGGCCGCACAAAAGAGCCGACCGCGCCGAGCTCGTTTACGCATCGAGCCAACTCTGCACAGGCCATGTTGACGTCCTGCAGCGGCAACATGGCCGCCCACTTCAATTGGTCCGGACTATGCTGAGCAAAGTCGTGAATCCAGTTGTTGTATGCCTGGCACAGCGCCAGCGATAGATGCGGATCCATGTTGTCGCGCGCAATCAGACTTAATCCCATGGTTGGGAACATCACCGCAATATCGATGCCTTCCAACTCCATTCCCATGACCTGGGCCTCGGCGTCGTAGTTGCGCTCCATGGCGAAATTGAGATGGCCTCCTGCCGCCATGCGCGAGCCCGAGAGCGGTTGCGACGTTTCCGTCTTTTCCTTCGGTTGGCTGGGTTTGCGGTGTTGCTGTATCTCATGATCGAGCGAGGTCGCTAGCCCGTCGATGACGATCATGCCTCGCTTGTATTGGCCCTTAGAGTCGACCGGTAGCACAACGCGGTCGCGGAATTTTTTGTCCAAATATTTATCGAATAAGTCGACGGGCTCCATGATGTGCATGTCGCAGTCAACGAAGCGCAGTCCGTCCTTCATGACGTTTCCTCCGGGTTTGGCGTTTCCTGTTCTCGACCATCCCGTCCGGGCGAACACGCGGCCCGGCACGGGCGCTTCTTGTTCTTATTCTTGTTGCCAATAAGAGTGGAACGACTCCGACCGAGGACAACGGCGGACGATTCCATTGACTTGACTTCCCAGGGTTATGATATTGTTTGTATATGCATATAACAAACGGAACCATGTCGATGGCGGACACAGAGAGAGCGAAGGTTTTAGCGGAGGAAGTCCTCGATTGCGTCAGCTTCCGTCTGCGCCGCGCGGCGCGCATGGTAGCCAAGCGTTACGACGACGCCTTGCGCCCGGTCGGCTTGCGCAACACCCAGTTCAGTGTCCTTGGCGCGCTCGCGTATCTTGGTGAGACAGGGATTGGCGAGTTGGCGGTGCAGATGGCCACAGACGGTACCACCCTGACCCGAAACCTGGACGTGCTCGTTCGCCGCGGCTTGATTGAGAATGTCGCGGCAGAGGACGGGCGTGTGCGGCGCGTCCGCCTCACATCTATGGGGCAGGAAACATTGGAGGAAGCCTTGCCACTCTGGCGAGCCGCGCAGAGCAAGACCCTCGAATTCGTCGGATCGGGTACATGGCAAGAAACACGTAAACTTCTGGCCGAGATCGAATCTGGAGAGGAGAAATAGCTTTTTTTAACCAATTATCTGTATTTGCAGGTAATAAACTCAGCGAAAGGAAGACCCGTTATGACTGCCTTAATGATTGCCCCAATTAGTGTAAAAGACCCAGGCACATTCCAACAATATATGACCAAAACCCAGCAAGTGGCCCGGCCCTATGGTGCAGAGATGGTGTCGCGCAGCAAGACCGGGCGGCGGCTTGCGGGTGATGCATTAGATCATCAGATGACAGTGGTCGTTCGCTTTCCGAGCCTGGAGCGCCTCGACGCCTGGCACGACTTGCCGGAATATCAGGCGCTTATTGGTCTTCGCCAAGCGCGGGGGCCGACATGACGATGACGAGCTACGAAGAAGTCGCCTAGAGTCTTTTCTTATACGGTGCGGAGCGCATTACCGGTCGCGGTGATCGCGCTCCAATCCGCGCTCGCGCGGATGAGCGTAGGAATGATGATAGTCGGCTTCGTTGTGATCGAGCGCCGCTGCCGCTGCCGCCGCCGTGCCGTAGATTTCCGCTAATTGGTCCTCTATGGCATAGAACGCGGTGAGTTCCGCCAGTGTTTCCGGAGCCGTCGGATTGTCCTTGATCCACCGTACCGTGCGGCGCACCGCTTCCACTGGATCGACAATATCGCGATACCCGAGATCGCGCCGGATCGCGTCGATCTCAAGTAACTGATGATGGCTGGATCCGTAGAACGTAATCATCTCCCGCGCCGGGGACGCGACGGCATCCGGCACTGGGACGATGGTGAGCGGATAATCCATTTCCGCTGCGATCAACTCCACCCATTGCGCCAGTGTAAATTGCAGGTCATCACCGCAATTATAAATCTTCCCGGCGGATGGCTCGGGCCGGTCGACCGCCAGTAACACCGCATGCGCCATGTTCTCTGAATAACCGCGCGTCAGCAAGGTTAGCCCGCCATCGGGTAGGATTGCGTGGGGCCTCTGGTCGCAGCAGCGCTGCATGGTCCATTCGAAGATGATGGACCGCAATTGCCAGGGGCCGTAGACGACCGGATAACGGAAATGCGTGACGTTCATATTTCCGTCGGCGTGCTGGCGCATCACCGAGTCCTCGGTCGACTTGACGAGGTGGCTAAACTTTCCTTCGGCAGCGCTCTCTACCAATTGCGCGCTCTCCGCCGTCGGCACCGGCATGCCCGCCGGAAAATTCGCCGACGCATCGGCAAAACCCCGATAGCCCGGCGTGCCACCGATGGTGATTAGCCGGTCCGTGCGGGTGCTCAACACTTCGGCCACATAGCGGATGCGCCCGTAAGTCGCGATGGCGAGATCGAAGTGCCGCGCCCCGAGCGCTGTCTCCAACGTGTCGGGAAAATGCGGGTCACCTACCAGGCGCTCCACCTCCGGCGGAATCGCATCGGAATCCCGACTGCCCCGATTCAGCATGGTGACCTCGTAACCGCGATCCAAGAGACCTCGGATAATATGCGGTCCCGTCGGACCCGTACCGCCGATCAACACAGCTTTCACGCACACTCTCCTGCGTCTTTCCAAACACCCGTTTCGATCAACCTAATTCGGGAAGGCGGATGAGGTAGAGCGATTCCAAAGAACGTCATTCGCGTGCAGGCGGGAATGACAAAGGAGATAGAACCGAATGATCTACACGGTGGAACTCAATTACAGCGATTCGTTGACGGCGGATGAGTGGAGTGCGTGGTACGAGACTTATCTGCGCCAACTCGTCTCACTGGACGGGCTCGACACAGCGCAACGATTTCGGGCTGAATCGCCCGATACGCAGTTCTGGGAATATCTCGCGATCTACACAGTGCCCAATCTCAACGTCTACGAGACCGAGGCCTATCGCGCCATCGGCGGTGGCGGCAATGCGAGCAAGGCCTTCCATCATGCGATTTCACGCCGCCGCAATGTCTATGACGGTGTGGCGCGGATGCCGGAAGTGACCGACGATACCCGGGTCCTATTTTGCGCGGACGCGGTGGACGGTATCGATCTGCCGGGCGTGCTGTTTGTGCCGTTGCGAGCTGGTGCCGGCAATCAACAAGCGGGTGCCACGAAGATCGACGGCAAGCCGGAGCAGCGGTCCATCGCTCTTACCGATGCGGCAACGGCGGTCCGGATCGGCGCAGCGGAGGTTGACGGGCTCGCGGTCTACGCGCCGATCACCCGATATTATTCGTAACTCTTACGACGCCGGCCCCGACCAAACCGGCCCGAGAGGATTGAGCCGGATTCCAGGTCGCAGTCGGCGCCACGGGAGGTCCGCTGGATCGGCGATCATCGGCCCGGGTGCCCCGCAGACCAGAATCTCCTCTGCAATCGGCGCG
>JBMYRC010000023.1:0-41338 GCA_049601975.1 Alphaproteobacteria bacterium
GGGCGCCGCTGATCTCGATTCCGGAAAGCCTGACTTAGACCTTCCAGGTATGTCCTTGGCGCAGCAATGTGTTCAAGTCAGCGTCCGCCGACTTCGCCTTGGCCGCATCTATTTGAGCGTAGACTGCCGTATCGTAGCTGGTCGACGGGTTACAATAGACAACGCCGAGGGCGACCGGGAAGCTGGGCGGGTCCATGCTGCAGAGCATCATCGCCAACATCTTGTTGGTCTCATCATGGACGAGGATATCGTCTTCGGTAATGCCGTTCTCGCCGATGATGACGACTTCGAGTTCGGCGAGGCCCGCCTTCATGCGCAGGCCTTTCTCGCTGTCCTTACCGAAAATCAGCGGCTTGCCGTGCTCAACATGGACCTGCATATCGGCAGCCACCGACTTGTCCGTGAAGTGCTTGAAGACGCCGTCGTTATAGACGATGCAATTCTGGAAGATCTCGACGAAGGATGCGCCCTTGTGCTCATGCGCGCGCGACAAGACGCCAGGCATATGCTTTTGCAATGTATCGACAGTACGTGCCACAAACCGAGCGCCACTGCCGAGCGCAAAGCTACCCGCGTTCAGGGGCGTATCGACCGAGCCCATCGGCGTCGACGGCGACCGCGTGCCGACCCTAGACGTCGGTGAGTATTGCCCCTTCGTCAGACCGTAGATTTCGTTGTTGAACAATAGGACCTGCAAATCAACGTTACGCCGTAACAAGTGCAACATGTGATTGCCGCCGATAGACAAGCCGTCACCGTCGCCGGAGACGACCCAAATGTCGAGCTCCGGATTGGCCAACTTCACACCGGTTGCAATCGCGGCGGCACGGCCATGGATCGTATGGAAGCCATAGGTCGAAAGGTAATATGGAAAGCGCGCGGCGCAGCCGATACCGGAGACGAATACCGTTTTCTCGCGGGAGACGCCCATTTGCGCCAGCGACGAGCGAACCCCTTTGACGATGGCGTAATCACCACACCCTGGGCACCAGCGAACCTCTTGATCGGACGTGAAATCTTTCGCCGTCAGCTTTTCGGTTGTTGCGATATCGTTCATATCAGCTTCCCAATATATCGTTGATGGCGGTTTCGATTTCGGAAATCTTGAACGGCTTACCTGTGATTAGGTTAAACCCTTCTGCCGGCACCAAATACTGATCCCGGAGGACGGTCTTAAGTTGTCCGGTGTTCATTTCCGGTACCAACACTTTGTCGAACCGGCTGAGCAAGTCGCCGAGGTTGCGCGGCAATGGCCAGAGATGGCGCAAATGAATGTGCGAGACCGCAAGGCCGCGCTCGCGGGTGTTCGCCACCGCCCGGCTGATCGGACCATATGTCGAGCCCCAGCCGACAACCACGAGCTGCCCGGAATCGCCACCCTGTGCGATCTCTTGCAGCGGGATATCGTTGGCGATGTTTTCAATCTTATTCTTCCGCACCATCGTCATCTGATGATGGTTGTCGGGATCGTAGGAGATATGACCGCTATTGTAGGCTTTCTCGAGGCCACCGATACGATGCTCCAATCCCGGCGTGCCAGGCTTGACCCACGGGCGCGCCAAGGTTTCGTCGTCCCGCATATAGGGATGGAAGCCCTCGGTTTCCTCGTGATACTCCACCGGGAAGGCCTCATAGGTCGAGAAATCGGGGATCATCCACGGTTCGGCCGCATTTACGATATAGGTATCACTGAGGACCATGACCGGCGTCATGTACTTCGTCGCCAAGCGTACCGCCTCGATGCCAACCTCGAAACAATCGGCGGGCGAACGGGCGGAAATAACCACCAACGGGCTGTCACCGTTGCGACCATAAATCGACTGATAGAGGTCGGATTGTTCGGTCTTCGTCGGCATGCCGGTCGAGGGTCCCGCGCGCTGCGAGTTCACGATGATCATCGGCAATTCGGTCATCACCGCGAGGCCGATGGATTCGCCTTTAAGGGCGACACCGGGACCTGAACTCGATGTAATGCCGAGTGAGCCCGCATAAGACGCGCCAAGCGCGGCTCCGACAGCGGCAATTTCGTCCTCTGCCTGGAATGTCACGACATCAAAATTCTTCAGGCTCGCCAAGGAATGCAGGAGACCCGAGGCCGGCGTAATCGGATATGAACAGAAGACGAGATTGGTTTCGGCCAATTTACTACCCGCCGTCAGGCCCCAGGCCATGGCGTCGGTACCGGTCACATTACGATACTCGCCCGCTGGTAGCTCAGCCGACGGCACGACATAACTACCGATCTCGCCCATCTCCGCCGTCTCGCCAAAGGCGTGGCCGGCGTTCAATGCGCTGATATTTGCTTGGGCGATCTTCGGCAGCTTCGCGAACTTCTCGTTCAACCATTTGACGGTCGGCGTGCGCTCACGGCCATAAAGCCAATAAACGAGACCCAAGGTCCAAAAGTTCTTACAGCGAAGTCCCTCTTTTGAGGTCACCTCGAATTCCTTAACCGATTCGAGGGTCAATTTCGAGATGTCGATTTTGACGACGCGAAACTTGGCCAGCGTGTCGTCTTCTAACGGGTCGGTGGTCCAGCCGGCTTTTTCGTAGTTCCGGGCGGTGAAGGCGCCGACGTCTAGAATGACGAGCCCGCCGTTCTTCAAATCACCGATATTAACCTTTAGCGCGGCGGGATTAAGTACCACCAAAACATCCGGTGCATCACCAGATGTCTCGATCGCCCGGGCGCCGAAGTTGATCTGAAACGCGGAGACGCCGAAGGTCGTGCCGATTGGCGCTCGTATTTCGGCGGGAAAATCCGGGAATGTGGCGAGATCGTTACCCGCCAGTGCCGTCGTGTCGGTGAATTGACTGCCGGTAATCTGAACGCCATCGCCCGAATCACCCGCAAAGCGAATGACGACCGAGTCGAGTTCCTGGCGAGGCTTCGACTCGCGAGCTTCCGCAGTAACCGCTGACATGATGCCTTCGTCTCCTAGAAACGCCTGATGTTTGGAATACAATCTAGCATGATCATCCGATCAATTGACCTCACAGTTCCGCGTTTGGCGGAGACTGCTCCTCCCACTTAAGGCTGCGTTGATAACATTGCGACCGATTAATACCAAATTCCTTGGTTTTTAGGTGGCCGAAAATTTGTACTTGTACATACAATCTACAGAGGGTCCGTCAAGCTTATCCGTCAAGCACAGCCAGCATTTCGGGAATACGCGTCAATTTACGCCGTGGCGCACCCTCCGCCGCTGCTGATTTCTCGGCTTCATCGATTTTCTGCCAATCTGAGTAATCAACCCAACGAACACTCTTTTTGGCGAGTAATTCCTCCAGTCCTGCCCGCCCGGCTTTACCGCCGTCGGTGCAATCTTCCTGAATCTGCCGAGACGCTGCGTCTCCATCGTGTTTGTTGGTACCGATGACGCCAGTCGGTCCGCGCCTGATCCAACCGACCGCATAGACGCCTTCCGATACGCGCCCTTCATCGTTCTGAATTACGCCATTGCGTTCATCGAAGGGAACACCGTCCAGTGGTTGGCCTTGGTAACCGATGGCCGGAATTACGATGCCGCATGGGATGTCGTAAGTCTCTCCGGTGCCGACAGCGCGACCATCGCGTACCTCCGTCTTCTCCAACCGGATGCCTTCAACCGTATCGCCACCCAGGATTTCAACGGGAGAGGCGTAAAATTGGAAATGCACGCGGCGCTTGCGGCCGGCCGGCTCCGCGTCGACAAAACTTCGGAGCGTTCCCAGGTTTTTATCCTTGAGACGACGATCCCGGTCGCTCATCTCCTCTTCCGCTGGCACCTCGTCCGGAATTTGCGCCGCGTCGATGATCGGCGTGCACTCTTGCAGTTCGCCCATCTCGCGCAATTCGACATTGGTGAACTTCGCTTCCACTGGCCCGCGACGGCCGACCATATAGACGTCTTCCAGCGGCGCCGCATGGATAGCGTCGGCGGCATGTGTCGCGATATCGGTCGTCGACATCTCGTCCGGCGTCTTGACCAAGACGCGGGCGCAATCGATCGCCACGTTGCCGTTACCAATAACGACAACTGCCTTGGTATTCAGATCCGGCTCCAGGTCGCGAAAATCGGGGTGGCCGTTGTACCAACCGACGAAATCGGCGGAGCCGAACACGCCCTTTTTATCCTCGCCCGGCACACCGAGCTTGCGGTCATACGGCGAGCCAATGGCCAGAACGACAGCGTCATAGAGACCTTTTAGCTCCTCGATACTGACATCTTGGCCGACATCGACGTTACCGAAATAGGCAACGCTATCGTTCAGCGCGGTCTTCTCGTAAGCGCGTGAAACATTCTTCGTCTTTTGATGGTCGGGGGCGACGCCGGCTCTGATCAAGCCAAACGGTGTTGGCAGTCGGTCAATGACATCTATTTCGCAGTCTGCCCCAGATTTAATCAACGCATCCGCCGTATAAAATCCGCTGGGGCCGGAACCGACAATTGCAACACGCACGGTCATCCGGGCGTTCCTCCGTGGTACTTAATTTTAATTACGCAATTGGGGCGAAACGTAGCGCAATCAATTCATGGACGCCATAAAGATCGGCGAAACAGATGGAATATTTGCCACGATCCCGTCGGACAGCTCTCAACCGCGATCCGGTGTTAGTGCAACAACAGTTCTTGGCGCACCGATCGGGTCTTCGCAGGACCGATATTCTCCCGGCTCATGACAGCGACCGAATGAATCGCCGCGTCGATATTGCCACGCCAATAATCCAAGAATTCATGCAACTTGGGATACTGAGGAGCGAAGTCGTTGAACTGCCACACAAAGCTTTGGATCAAGACCGGATGATCCGGCATGTAATACAAAATCTCCGCGGTCGTCAGCCGATAACCTTCCAATTGCAGTGCTAGATCATTCATCGCTCAACTATGCTCCCTGCTATTGTCCAACTAAGAACAACAGTCTGCGGGAACCAGATTTTTAGAGCAATAAA
Organism: Alphaproteobacteria bacterium; assembly: GCA_049601975.1. Classification (GTDB taxonomy): domain Bacteria; phylum Pseudomonadota; class Alphaproteobacteria; order UBA8366; family UBA8366; genus UBA6544. Next base: position 4,934 of record JBMYRC010000023.1, read on the forward strand.
ACTTGGCAATAACAATGCATTAGCAGCGTTCAATTACGACTGCGAACAACGACTGAATGGCTAAATTTTAGAGAAAGTAGAAAATCAGAGGGGCCGGGACACGTGTGCGCGACCCTAGCGCGCCCCGACCCCTTTAGCGTCACCCCGAAGAGCAACGCAAACTGAATGACGGCTAGCTTGCCGCGCGATAGCGAATGCCGAGGATATCGTCCAACACGGACAGGCCGTTATCCTTCGCGGGCGCGGCCGGCAAATTCATTTGAAAGTAAGAATATAGATCGAGCGCCGCGTGCTTTTCGGTTCCAAGGCGCAAATGCAGCATCAGGAAATGCGCATCATCTGCGGACAAAAGATCTCCGTCTTGCAGAAACTCAATCAGGCTCTCGGCGGCGCCTCGGCTCAGTCGACGCGGATCAAAGGTCGCTGCGGCCAGCGACAACAATGCGCTTTTCGCCGCCAGCTTGGGCTCGTTGACCGAATCAAAATGTCCCCCCGCGACCGGTAGTTCGCGGCGTTTGCGTGGCACGATCGCCATAGCTGCTAGAGTGGCCTCTTCCTGACGGGTGACACCGCGGAACGAATTCTTCAGCAACTCTATTTTCATGGCTCAAAATCCATAATTGTGATCTTTGCCTGTAAACAGTGCATGTTCCGTGCCGATTATTTATCATTATCCATCAATGAGTTAACGCCCAAACTGGGCAAATCGTTCCCCTTTCGAGATGCTTGAAAGGGTCAAATCGGCAATTTTGTCCCAGTGCTAGGCAAATTTGGCCTCTCGCCCCCCGCAAAGGTGACAATGACAAGAAACGCTCATGCATGACGCATCGATTTCCGCGGATTGAGTGCCCTCGACATTTAACAAGCGCGCTTATAATATAAAGATCCAATCTCCCTACGCGCGAGACAGCGATGAGCGACGCATATATCGATAGTAGCGAAGAGGAAGTCTGGGCGGCCGAGCAATCTCCGGGGTTCTTACTCTGGCACTTGGAAAACCTCTGGCAACGCGAGCAACGGCGCACGCTCGACCCATTCGGCGTCACAACGGTGCAGTTCCTGCTCTTGTCCGGACTGGCGGCCTCGGGCGCCGGCGAGACCGTGTCGCAAATTGCTCTGGCGGGACGCTGCCGCACGGACCCGATGATGACGTCTCAAGTTGTGCGAACTCTCGCGCGGATGGGACTGGTTGAAAGAATGCGGGACAAGGTCGATAAACGTGCCTTCGCGGTGCGCCTTACGGAAGAAGGCCGGGCCCTGCAAAGCCGGAGCGAAGCCGCGGTGCGTGCAGTAGAGGATAAGTTCTTCGCGGCCTTGGGTTCGGATGTTCCGGCCTTCGCCAATGCGCTCCGAGTGCTGGGCGGCGAACGCCCGCGCCAACGAGTGCAGGCCAGCTCGCGAACTGCCTAGTTTTTATCAAAGAAGGTTTTGACGTTGGCGACCGCTTCCGCCAGCCCGACCCGCTCGATTTCCACACCTTCCGGGAACGCACCGCCAAGCCGCGACGGCATCATCGGGTCCAGCATCACGAATATACCGCGATCCCCGGCGCGCCGGATCATCCGTCCGTACGCCTGTTTCAAGCGCAGCCGTGTCAACATATCGTCATAAGCCCGCGCGCCGAAGGCCTTGCGCCGAGCCCGATGCAGAATGGTGGGGCGCGGCCACGGCACCCGATCGAAGACGATGAGACGCAAGCTTGAACCCGGCACATCAACGCCGTCGCGCACCGCGTCCGTGCCCAACAGACAGGCATCCTCTTCAGCCCGGAAGATGTCGATCAAAGTTGGCAGGTTCAAGTCATCGACATGTTGGGCAAGCAGCGGCAGGCCCGCGCGGTCAAGCGGTTCGATCAAACGGCCATGCACCGCCCGCAATCTGGAAATCGCCGTGAACAGACCGAGTGCCCCACCGCCGGACGCTAGAAATAATTCGCGGTAGGCCGAGGCGACCTGTCCCAAATCGTCCTTGCGCACATCGTTGACGACCAACACACGGGTCATTTCCGCATAATTAAATGGCGACGGCACCGCCGCGCGCACCGCCGGGCTCGGTAAATGAACGGCCCCGGTCCGGGTCTCTGCAGCAGCCCAATCTGCATCCGGATCACCGGTCCCGTCTCTGAGCGTCGCGGAGGTGATGACGACGCCTTGCGCCGATCCGACGACGTGTTCGGCGAACGGCATGCTCGGATCAAGCCAATGGCGATGCATACCGACATCGATATCGCGGCCGCCGTACCGCTGAACACTGAACCAATCGATGAACCGCTCCGGCGTCTCGCTAGCCAAGGATTCAAGCATGCTGCGCCACGCGGCAACGACGTCTTCGCCTCTGTTCTGCAGAGACCGGATCATCGATTCTATCCGCTGCCGCGTCGCGGTCTCCATTTCATCCGCTTCGTCATCGAGGCGGGCGATCAGCGATTCCCGCAATACCTTAATCGGCTGCGACAGACGTCCGAGGCCTTGCGCCAGTTGCGCCGCCGCCTCTAACAATCCCGGCACCAATTCGCCAATATCGCATTCGAGATCATAGGGCCCGTCGATACCGTTTGCGCGCGCATAAACCTGGCCGCGGACCGCGCCGAGAAACGATTCCGCAACACCACGCGGCTCTCCTTCGCCGATGCGTTGACGCCAACCTTCGCCCGGCAAGACCCCCGCCGATCGCAACACTTCGTCGAGTGCCGCCAAGTCATCGTCACCGGTCAGCAGATCTTCTATCCGACGTTTCAGACCTCGGGCTCGCCCTGATCCCCGAGTCTCCGCACCGCGCAGCCAACGCCGCAGCTCCGCCGCTTCACGACCGCTCAATAGAGCGGAAAACGCGCTGTCGGCCGCCTCGAAGACGTGATGTCCCTCATCGAAGACGAAATGCGTTGGCCGGGATTGATTGTCGAGCGATCCGCGCGCCGCCTGGACCATCACCAAAGCATGATTAGCGATCACGAGATCGGCCCGCCGCGCCCGGCGCACACCGCGCTCGATATAGCATTTCTGGTAATGCTGGCAGGCGGAGTAGATGCATTCCCCGTGATGATCGCTGAGATCGAGAGTCCGGCGCGCGCCGAGCAAATCGACGAGCCACGATGGAAAATCACCACCGGTCAAATCACCGTCCCGCGTCCGCGCCGCCCAGCGCGCCAGCAACCCAAGCGCGATGGCTTCGTGCTGATTTGTGCCGGCCCCGCGCAGAGCCTCCTCCATATTCAACAAGCAGAGATAGTTCTCTCGCCCCTTGCGTACGACGACGCGCCGCGCCTTCAGCGACGGGTCCGGATATAGGCGGTCCAGTTCCTGGTCGATCTGATGTTGTAAGTTCCGTGTATAAGTCGAAAGCCAAACCGGCGCTTCATTCTTCTCCGCCCACACGCTCGCGGGCGCGATATAGCCGAGCGTCTTGCCGACGCCGGTCCCGGCTTCGGCCAGCACGAGATTTGGCGCGCCCTCGACATTCCTTGCTCGAAAGGCCCCCGACGCCGCCGACGCGTAATCCGCTTGGCTAGGGCGCGGCTCGGAGGTCTCGTCCAATAATTGTGCGAGGCGATGCCGCGCTTCTTCCGGCTCAACCGGGTAAGAGGCGGGCGGCGGCGGTGGCGCGTGTTCCGACCATTCCGGCAAGCGCCGCCAAACGTCGAGACCGGCGGCCGGAGATCGGGCGGGGTCCACCTCACCCTCTTCGCCGAGCGCCGCTAGCACCGAGGGGCCCCACGCCCAACCGCCCTGCGCCATTGCCCAAGCAACTGGCCGGGCATCGCGCTCTTCAACTTCGGCCAGCATTTGCAAAAGCGTTTGCGCAGCACGGACGAGGGCAAAGGCCGCACCCGCTGGGCGGTGGCCGACTTCCAGCCCCAGGGCCTCGCCAAGGCCGCGCGGCGTCGGCACGCAAAAATCCAGCGGTCGAACGAAGGCGAATAATTCCAAGACATCGAATGCCGCGAACCGTTTGAGAGAGAGCCGCCCCGCCGTCGCCGGGCCATGACACAATAGCGGACGCACACCTTCATTGATGCGCTTGGCCACCGCCACAAGCGAAAGCTCCTCAATCTCGCCCGTTGGATAGAGCCAAGCCGCGCCGGAAAGACCGGTGGCGAGAGCTGGTGCGTCAGGGAGAATTATCCGAGGGGGATTCGTCATATTCCGTCTATACTAGCCTCTCGAAGCGGTGTCGTCTCGGTTGACGGGCTGCGGCGCGCGACATAGTGTCCCGGCCCGCGGTCAAACGGCAACCAAAGAACACAAAAATGGCGAACGGAAACGATCTCACGATGCAGGCCAAAGCTTGGCCCTTCGAAGAAGCACGCAAGGTATTAAAGCGCATCAGCGGCAAGACACCCGACAAAGGCTACGTCCTGTTCCAGACGGGTTACGGCCCGTCCGGCCTGCCCCACATCGGCACTTTCGGAGAAGTCCTGCGCACCAGCATGGTCAGACGCGCCTTCCACGAGATGTCGGACATCCCGACTAAACTGTTTGCATTTTCCGATGACATGGATGGATTCCGCAGCGTCCCGGAGAATATCCCCGAACAGGAAATGATGACCGAGAACCTGGGTAAACCGCTGACCTCTGTCCCAGACCCGTTCGGCACGCATAACAGTTTCGGCGAACACAACAATGCGCGCCTGCAAGTTTTTCTGGATGAATTCGGTTTCGACTATGAATTCGTCAGCGCCACCGATTGCTATACGTCGGGATGGTTCGACGACGCCTTGATGCAATTGCTGCGGCACTACGACGACGTCATGGGAATCATGTTGCCCTCTCTCGGCGAGGTACGGCAAAAAACCTATAGCCCATTTCTGCCGCTCTGCCCGAAGACAGGCCGCGTGCTGCAAGTCCCGGTGCTTGAGACCAATCCGGAAGCCGGCACCATCGTCTATCAGGACGAGGACGGCGAGAAGATGGAGACGCCGGTCACCGGCGGGCGCTGTAAGATTCAGTGGAAGCCAGACTGGGCCATGCGCTGGTATGCGCTCGGTGTCGATTATGAGATGTCGGGCAAGGATTTAATCGATTCGGTCCGTCTCTCGGGCCGCATTTGCCGCGCCCTCGGCGGCCGCCCTCCGGAGAGCTATACCTACGAGTTATTCCTCGACGAGAACGGAGAGAAGATTTCGAAGTCGCGCGGCAACGGGCTGACCATCGATGAATGGCTAACCTATGCACCAAACGACAGTCTCTCTCTGTTCATGTACCAGAAGCCCCACGCGGCGAAACGGCTGCATTTCGACGTCATTCCGAAAACCGTCGACGAATACCTAACTTTCCTGCGGAAGTATGACGGTGAAGAAGAAGCCAAGCGCCTCGTTAATCCGGCCTGGCATATTCATGGCGGCACACCGCCGGTGGAGGACGTGCCGGTGAGTTTCGGCTTACTCCTCAATCTCGCGAGCGTCTGCAACACAGAAGACAAATCCGTCCTATGGGGCTTCATCACACGCTATGCCTCGGAGGCGACACCCGAGAAGGATCGCATCCTAGACGAGTTGGTCGGACGCGCGATTAATTACTATCGGGATTTCGTAAAGCCATCGAAAAAGTACCGTGCCCCATCTGTAGCGGAACAGTCGGCAATGGCCGACCTCCTCACCGCGTTCGAGAAACTACCAGGCAACGCTACCGCCGAAGATATCCAGAACGAGGTTTATGCGATCGGCAAGGCACATGAATTCGAAAACCTGCGCGATTGGTTCAAGGCACTGTACGAAATTCTACTGGGTCAGGAGCAGGGCCCGCGGATGGGCTCGTTCGTGGCGCTGTTCGGATTGGACGAGACCCGAGACCTGATCCGCCGCGCCTTGGCCGGAGAAGATTTAAACGCGGCGTAAAGCCTCTCGTTTCCCGGAAATGCGTCAGCGTTATCCGGGATCCAGCAGGCAGGTAATACCGAGAGCGCCGGACCCCGGCTCGCTGCGCGTCCTGGGAACGAATTTCACTCCGCCGCGCAGTCCCGAATTTGTGTCCGATATAGAATTCGGCGGCTTGAGCCCGGAAACGCATCGCGGCGTATCATAACGCTGCGATTATCCCAGATCACCAAATCACCAGCTTTCCATTCATGATGATAGGCTCGCTTGCCGATGCGGTTGATGTATTTCCAAATCGTGTCGAGCAAGGCTTCCGATTCCTCCAACCACATGTCTTGGACGCAAGTATTTTGCCGCCGCCCCACATAGAGCGCCTTTCGCTCGGTCTCCGGATGGGTCAGCACGGCGGGATGCCAAGGGCCCGGCAGTTTCCGCACATCGAAGGTCCCTTTAGCCTTCACCCGATCCAATGTCACACCGCAACCTTCGCGCAAATAGCCATCCAGCGTATAGGCGGTATCGTGTTTGATGGAGATATCTTTAATCTGCGCCTTCAACTCCGGACGCAATCTCATGTAAGCCCGGTACATGTTCAGAAAACCTGTCCGGCCTTCGCCCTTCGGCACTTCGACGGCGTAGAGGCAACTCGCTTTCGGCGGCGACGGTAGATAGGACATGTCCGTATGCCAGGCGAGCTCCCGGGCACCGAGCGAGCCGATCCGCTCGCCCTTTTCCATTACATTGGAGATCACGAACAGTTCCGGATATTCCTCGACGAAGGTGCGCCCATTGTCCATCACCGGCGCTCTATGTAAATCACCGAAACGGGCGCTGAAGGCGATGATCTCATTCGGGCCGAGTTTTTGACCACGAAACACTAGAACACCATGTTTCAACCACTCACGACGGATCAGCTCGAAGCCTGGTTTAGCGAGCCTTGTCGAAAGATCGATTCCACTGACTTCAACACCGATGTTTTTGGACAGCGGTGTGAACAACAGGCCCGTCTTCCGCAGCAGCTCTGCATCCGTCCATTCGGAAAAATCCGCCGCCATCGCGCTCGTCCTAAACCGCAATTCCCCTCAACCACGGTATAGACATAGCGGAGCACCGCGACTTGTTAAGGCGCACGGCTCAATTCGACGGTAGGAAATCCTCTTCATTGAAAGCGCCCGCGCACGCGGTGACGAAGCGCGACATGTCGATCTCCCGCCAGTCGCCAGTGTCAGAATCCAAGGGCTCGGAGAGGACCATGACACCGGGTCCGGTTTCGTCCGGCTGCCCATTCAATGTGCTGTGGCCGATATAGAGGGTCGGCGCGCGATCGTCGCTCGCGTATCGGACCGCGTGAATAGACTCGCCATCTGTCGCCGCCGCCGCCATCCGCAAAGGTTCGGTGATATCATGCGCCTTCATCACCGCCTCAACCCGTCCCACGGTGCGGCGGAAAGCACCGATCGGATCGTCTCTTAATCCATCGCCAAGCAATAATTGGAAGATCGTCTCACTATCGGTGGTGCCCATCCGCACGTTATAGAATTCCGTCGACACCAATCCTTCCAGTTCCCGCCGGATGGATTCAAAACCACCGATCTGGCCGTTATGCATGAACATCCATTGACCGAACGCAAAGGGATGGCAGTTGCTGCGTTGGATGGGGCCGAACGTCGCTGCCCGCACGTGGGCGAAGAACAGTGGCGTCTTTACTTGCCGTGCAATGCTGATCAGGTTTTGGTCGTTCCAGGCTGGCAGCACGTCGCGAAAGACGCCAGGTTCCGGACGCTCGCCATACCAGCCGAGCCCACAGCCATCCGCATTGGTCGGCGTGATCGAATACCGGGCGCTTAAGCTTTGATTGATCAGCGAGTTCTCCGGCGTCAACAGGAGCGTCTCGGGATAAATCGGCGGTCCAGAATAGGCTATCCATCGGCACATGACCGAAGGCTACGCTGCGCCGAACCGCCGCACAATTCGATTTTAACGCAGCGTCTTAGCTACGCGCGGCCTTCAAGGCGTCGGCGGCGCCCGCCAACATCAGGCGCATATCGTTCTGAATCGTGGTCAGACGCCAGCCCTTGGCGAGATACTCCTTCGCCATGCCGCCGCTGCCGGTGTGAATGCACGGAATGACATCGTGCTTCACGGCGGCGACGTAGATCGCGTCGATGGCCGCGATCACTTTCGGGGCCCGCGCCATCCCGTCCGGCGATTCGCCCAGGCCAATCGCCAGATCGGACGGGCCGACATAGATTGCATCGAGACCCGGCGTGGTGAGAATCTCGTCGAGATTATCGAGTGCTTCCTGCGTCTCGATCATCGCCAAGGTCGCAATATTCTTATTGGCCCAATCCTTGTACTCCGGTGGATTGTCGAACGGAATGCGTACTGGGCCCCAACTGCGATTGCCCTCTGGCGAGTAACGGCAGGCACCGACGAAGGCTTCCGCTTCGGCGCGGTTGTTGACCATTGGGCAGACGATGCCGGTGGCGCCCGCATCCAGGAACTTCATGATCCAAACCGGGTCGTTCCACGGCACCCGACACAACGTGATCTTGCCGGTACTGGCCACGGCCTGAATCATCGTCATGGCTTGGCCGAGGTCGACCATGCCGTGCTGGCAATCGATGGTCACGGTATCCCAATCGGCCTTGGCCATGGCTTCGGCGCTGACGGGCGAGTTGATCGCGAGCCAGGCGTTCACGGAGCTTTTGCCGTCGGCCCAGAACTTATTCAGTGAATATGGATCGGTCATTTTCGAATCCTTTCGGTCAACGGCAACGGCGCGCCGGAATGACGCGCCGCTGCTGCTATTGACGGATAATCTAGTAGGTCACGACGCTGCGGATACTCTCGCCCGCATGCATCAGATCGAATGCCTTATTGATATCGTCAAGCGGCATCGTGTGCGTAATCAGATCGTCGATGTTGATCTTGCCATCCATGTACCAGTCAACGATCTTCGGCACGTCCGTGCGCCCCTTGGCCCCACCGAAAGCCGTGCCGCGCCAGGAGCGGCCGGTCACCAATTGGAACGGGCGGGTGGCGATCTCGGCACCCGCAGGCGCCACACCGATGATGATGCTCTCGCCCCATCCTTTATGCGCGCATTCGAGCGCCGTGCGCATGACCTCGACATTGCCGATACATTCGAAACTGTAATCAGCTCCGCCCTTCGTCAGATCGACGAGATACGGCACCAGATCGCCTTCGACCTCGGTCGGGTTGACGAAATGGGTCATGCCAAATTTCTCGGCCATGGGCTTTCGGCCTGGGTTGAGATCGACACCGACAATCATATCAGCGCCCGCGATCCGCAGCCCTTGGAGAACGTTCAGGCCGATGCCGCCAAGGCCGAAGACGACGCAGTTCGAGCCCGGCTCCACTTGGGCCGTGTTCATGACCGCGCCGAGACCCGTCGTGACACCGCAACCGATGTAACAGACCTTATCGAAAGGCGCGTCTTCGCGGATTTTCGCGACCGCGATTTCCGGCATCACGCTGTGATTGGCAAAGGTCGAAGTGCCCATGTAATGGAAAATCTTGTCCTTGCCGATGGAGAACCGGCTGGTACCGTCGGGCATAACGCCCTGGCCCTGGGTCTCGCGGATGGCTTGGCACAGATTGGTCTTACCGCTGGTGCAGTATTCGCATTGGCGGCATTCCGGCGTGTAGAGAGGGATGACGTGATCGCCCTTTTTGACGCTGGTCACGTTCTTGCCCACATCAACAACGATGCCCGCGCCCTCATGCCCCAGGATCGCTGGGAAAATGCCTTCCGGGTCGGCGCCCGAAAGCGTGAATTCGTCCGTGTGACAGATACCAGTGGCTTTCATTTCCACCAGGACCTCGCCTTCCCGTGGTCCGTCCAGCTCGACGGTTTCAATGGAAAGCGGCTCACCCGCTTTATGGGCGACGGCGGCACGTGTTTGCATGGAATTCCTCCCCGTAAGATCGTTCTTCGTTAATTGTGCGAACCCTCGCAAAGCCGACGGCAATTTTCAAGGTGAAGCTTCGATTTGACCCGCCGGATCGCCCGCCCATGGTTACTGATCGGATAAATGAATAAAGGGAATGACGAGATGGTCAGCAGGGAAGACATCATCGGGACATGGCTCATGGTCGACCGGGGCACCGACGATCCATCGGACGAGGCCGCATCTCTCTCGCGGTACGGCCCCGACCCGCAAGGATTGCTGATCATCTCCGCCGAAGGCTGGATGAACGCCGCCATCAGCTGGAGCAATCGCCCCGGCCTGACCGGCGATCCCGCCTGGCACACGGACGCGCCGGACGAAGACCGTCTGCGCGCTTATGATACGTACATCTCCTATGGCGGCAGATGGACGCTCGAGAACGACACCTTCACAACCCAAGTCGACTTCGCCCTCAACCCAAGCTGGGTCGGTGGCGTGCAGGTGCGCGGTATGGAAACGCTGCCGAATGATGGACTGAAACTGACTCTCGCGCGCGCCTGGCCGGACGGTAAGGTTGTGAACGCCTGGGTGCGCTGGCGGCGAGCGTGTTAACGCCGCCCCATCGACATCGCCCAATAGTGGACGGCCTTCACCCGGCCGCGATCTTGCGGCAGGTAGGTGTAGCCTATGCCCATTTCCCGGATTTCCGGATTCAGCATGGCGCGACGGTGGCCGGGGGAATCTTTCCAGCCTTCTACCGCTTCGGCTGGCGTCGGTTGACCCGCCGCGAGGTTTTCCAGAATCATTCGCCATCTGTATCCGGCGCGGCTGGCGCGCTCTCCATGGGTGCCACCATCCGGTGAGACATGGTCGAAATAATCGCGGGACGCCATGTCGTCCGCGTGATATTGCGCGGCAACGCTCAGACGCCGGTCGATACGCAACGGCCCCAATCCATGTCCGGACCGGAACGCGTTCACCCGGCGCAAAATTTCCCGCCGCCAATCGCCACGAAAGGCCCTTGAGGGTTCGGCCAGCGTCAGCACCCAGAAATGATCGAGGCGCTCGGTACTCCGCGACACCGGTTTAGCCGCATAACCAAGCCCTACATCGGCGAACCGCTTGTCCAATAGCTGCCGCCTCGTGGCTTTTTGAGAGGCCCACCGCGCTACGACGCCAAGCGGCGTGGGAAACCCGGCAGCCAATTTGACGAACATCCGTTTATAGGTATATCCGGCGCGGTTGAGGCGGGTCTCAAACTTGTCACCGTTCGGCAGATGGGTGTCGAGATAGTCGTGCCGCGCCATATCTCGCGCATGGGCGCGCGCCTCGACGGTCAAGCGCGGCTCCAAGCGAACTGGCGCCAAACCGTGCTGGCGACGGAGTGCATTTATCTCATCCAGGATCGCCAAACCAGCATCGGCCCGGACTTCGTCGGGCCCGCCAATACCCGCCAGAAAGACCACTCCGCATATACTCAATATATGTGCGAAGCGTCCCATTCTGCGGCCTTAGTCGATGACGATTTCAGGCATCGCCCGCGACGATGCCGATAGTTTCGCCCAGACCCGGTCCGCAATACCGCGATACACTTCCGCGTGATCACTCTCGGGCTGACTGACGACGATGGGCTGCCCGCTGTCCGAAGTTGTGCGGATGTCGATATCCAACGGGATCTCGCCGAGAAACTCCACGCCGAGGCGATCCGCTTCTTCATGCGCTCCGCCGTGGCTGAAGATATGCGATTCGTGGCCGCAATTCGGACACCTAAAATAGCTCATGTTTTCGATAATCCCCAAAACCGGCACATCTACCTTGCGGAACATGTTCAACCCTTTCCGGGCATCGAGCAAAGCGATGTCCTGGGGCGTCGAGACAATGACCGCGCCGGCTAATGGTACTTGTTGGGCCATGGTCAATTGCGCATCCCCAGTGCCGGGAGGCATGTCGACGATCATGATATCGAGCTCACCCCAATTCACGTCCCGCAACATCTGTTGCAGGGCGCTCATCACCATCGGGCCCCGCCAAATCATCGGCGTGTCCTCGGCGACGAGGAATCCCATCGACATAACCTTGATGCCGTGACCGACCATCGGCTCCAATTTATCTCCGTCCGGACTGTCGGGGCGACCAGAGACGCCCATCATGCGCGGCTGCGAGGGACCATAGATATCAGCATCGAGCATGCCGACGCGCAGTCCCATGGCCGCCAGGCCCAGCGCCAAGTTGATCGCAGTCGTGGATTTGCCGACGCCACCCTTGCCACTGGCAACCGCGACAATGTTCTTCACGCTCGGTGCCAATGGAGCGGCTTCCTGCTGCGCGCCTCCGCCATGGGAATGGTCGTCGCCATGATCGTGACCATGCTCGTGGGAATGCCCACCGCCACCTTGAGCCGGCCCAGCACCTTGCGCACGCTCCGCCGTCAAAACCACTGTCACCGATAAAACGCCGGTCACACCGCCTACCGCTGCTTCCGCCGCTTGGCGTAGCGGTTCCAGTTTCGGCCCCCGTTCGGGGTCGACCTCAATCGAAAATCCGACATTGCCGTCCTTGACGACAAGTCCCGACACCATCCCGAGGGAGACGATGTCCGATCCCCTATCGGGGTCAGCAACCCCCTTCAGCGCTTCGAGGACTTCATTTTCGGTAACTGCCGCCATGCTTGAAAACTCCCTGATACTGCCAATATGAAACGCTAGTGCATACAGTGCGCGCATTTAATTTTGCAGATGTGTCCCGGTACGCTCTCATATATAAAGCACGGGTCCGGTTGCCAACACCAGCCGGGTCCATAAACGTAGTCATGAATTCACAGGACGGGGTAGATTTCACATGCCATGGCAATCACAAGGCGGCGGCGGCGGCGGTCCATGGGGCGGCGGCGGCGGCCAAGGCCCCTGGGGCGGCGGCGGTAATCAGGGCGGAGGAAGCGGTGGCGGAGGAAGCGATGGCGGACAAGGAAAGCCCCCGCCCGATATCGAGGAAATGCTGCGCCGTAGCCAAGACAAGGTGAGACGCTTCCTGCCGAGCGGCGGATCAGGCAAGGGCATCGCGCTGATTGCGGCGGTCGTTGTTATCGGTTGGCTGTTGACCGGCTTCTACCGTGTCGATGCGGGCGAACAAGGTGTCGCTCTCATCTTCGGCAAGCTCTGGGATCGCACCACGCCAGGTCTGCACTACAATGTCCCATCGCCCATCGGCGAGGTGATGACACCAAAGGTCACACGCGTGAACCGGGTCGAGCTCGGATTTCGCTCATCAGCAGGTTCACGGCGGGGCGCAGCCCGTGCCGTCACCCGAGAAAGTCTGATGCTGACCGGTGATGAGAACATCATCGATACGCAATTCGTGGTGTTCTGGCAGATCAAGGATGCGTTTAAATTTCTTTTTAATGTCCGCAATCCGGAAGCGACGGTGAAAGCCGCCGCGGAATCCGCGATGCGCGAAGTCGTCGGCAAATCGGAGTTTGAATTCGCGCGAACGACGGGCCGCGGAAAAGTCACGGCGGAAACCCAAACCCTGATCCAGACGATCTTGGATGATTTTGGTGCCGGCATTCTCGTCACGCAGATCGAGATCCAGGGCATTGAGCCTCCGGAAGCTGTCATCGACGCGTTTAAGGACGTTGCCGCTGCCAAACAAGATGCGGAGCGGGCCGGAAACGAGGCAGACGCGTACCGCAACGAAATCACACAACGTGCTCAGGGTGAGGCGGCGCAGATCGTCGCTGCCTCGCAAGCCTACAAACAGGAAGAAATCGCCAAGGCGAGTGGTGAGACACAGCGTTTTCTCTCTGTCTTTAAGGAATACGAGCAAGACAAGGTGGTCACACGGCGGCGGCTTTATCTGCAGACAATGGAAGAAGTGCTACAGCCAATGGAGAAGGTCTTGATCGAAGACGGCAAGGGCGGCACGGGCGTATTGCCTTATTTACCGCTCGATAAGCTAAGAAAGGATCGCGGCGATGCCGATAAATCCGAGACGACGGGAGGTCAACGATGAGCAAAACAGCAATCTTTGGCGGCATCCTGGCCATCGTCATCGGTATCACGGCATTTTCGTCTCTCTTCGTGATCCGGGAAAATGAACAAGCCTTAATCCTCCAGTTCGGTAATCCTCAGAAACAAGTCGACGATGCCGGTCTTAATTTTAAAACACCGTTCATTCAGGACGTGATCTACTTCGACAAACGGATTCTTGATTATGACGCTTCGGCAGCTGAAATTCCGACGCTGGATCAGAAGCAGCTCGTGGTCGACGCTTTCGCGCGCTACAAGATCATAGATCCGTTGAAGTTCTATCAAACGGTTGCCACAGAATCGATTGCCGAGAGCCAGTTGAACAATATCATCAACTCGAATTTGCGCGACTCGTTCGGTAAACAACTGTTCACCAAATTGATGACGGAAACCCGTGCAAAACTGATGGCGGAGATTTCGAAGAAGGTCGACACAGCCATGCGCAGTCTCGGCATTCAAGTGATTGATGTCCGCATCAAACGCGTCGACTTACCGGAAGAAAATAGCCAAGCGATTTTCCGACGAATGCAGACGCAACGGGAGCAAGAAGCGCGGCGTATTCGGGCGGAAGGCGATCGAAAAGCGCGTGAAATTCGGGCTGACGCCGACAAACAGCAACGGGTCATCGTCGCCGAGGCAAAGAAGACATCGGAGATCTTACGTGGTGAAGGCGATGCCGTTGCCACCAAACTCTACAATGATGCATTCGGTCGAGATCGCGATTTCTTTGACTTCTACCGTTCACTGCAAGCGATGCGGACGGGCCTCATCGGTGATACCACCAGTTACGTCGGACCGCCGCAGGGCGAGTTCTATCGGTTCTTCAAAGGTGAATCGCTGGGCTCGAGCAGCGGCAAATAGAGGACTTTATCACAGCTATCGGTTTGCTACTGGTGATCGAGGGTGCAATTTACACTCTCTTTCCCAGCGGCATGCAGCGGATGATGGCGCAGGCTCTGACGTTGCCGCCCTCGGCGTTGCGATTGGGTGGGTTGGTCTTCGCCGTTATCGGTTTCTCGGTTGTGTGGCTCGTGCGGGGTTGAGGGAAAACGCCTTAATTGGCGTAATTTTCGCCTCAAATCCGTCACAATTAGGCGTATAATTAGTCCAAACTTTGGAGATATTTCGGAAGTTTAGGGGCTTGCATTGCATTTCGGTTTTCTGCGGTCACATTCCGGATCAAGGCGATCACTTTGGCCGCTATCCGCACATTGTTTGATTATTGATGGAGATTAACGGTGACGCTACTAGCATCATCCTACCAGGTTAGGGTCCGCAACACGTGGGCGAAGGCACTGTTCGTATTGCCAGTACTGGCGCTTCTCGCATGGGCGCCGACCGCGGCCGACGCACGCGGCGTACCAGACGGCTTCGCCGATCTTGCCGAACGCTTATTGCCTTCGGTCGTGACGATCGAGACCTCGCAGAAAACTCAGGAAGCACACGGCGGTAAGTCGCCCCAACAGTTCGATTTCCCTCCAGGATCGCCGTTCCGCGATTTTTTCGAGGAATTCAATAAGCGTCGCCGCGACGCACCGCGACGTGGTGCCGCCGTCGGGTCCGGATTTATCATCAGCAGCGACGGCTATGTGGTGACCAATAACCACGTCGTCGAAAACGCCGATTCAGTCGAAGTCGTCTTAAACGACGATCAACGCCTGAAAGGTAAGATCATCGGTAAGGATCCGAAGACCGATCTAGCGCTCATCAAGGTCGAGCCGAAGGAAAACCTAATACCGGTCGCTTGGGGTGACTCCACGGCCGCCCGTATCGGCGATTGGGTTGTGGCCATCGGCAATCCACTGGGCCTTGGCGGCACGGTCACCGCCGGGATTATTTCCGCACGCGGTCGGAATCTTCGTTCCGGCCCTTACGACGATTACATTCAGACGGATGCGCCGATCAATCGTGGTAACTCGGGCGGACCGTTGTTTGATATCGACGGTAAGGTAATCGGCATCAACACGGCCATTCTGTCGCCTTCCGGCGGCAGTATCGGCATCGGATTCGCCATTCCTTCCTCCTTGGCACAGGGCGTGATCCTGCAATTGAAGGAATTCGGCACAACCAAACGCGGTTGGCTCGGCGTCCAAATTCAAACAGTCACGGAAGAAATCGCCGAGAGCTTGGGTCTGAAAGAAGCGAAAGGTGCGCTTGTCGCCGGTGTCGTCGATGACAGTCCGGCCGCCGCCGCAGGCTTCAAGTCGGGCGACGTCATCTTGTCTTTTAACACGGTTGACGTCCCAGAATCCCGACGCCTGCCCCGTATCGTCGCGGATACCGGCGTTGGAAAAGAGGTCGACGTCAATGTCTGGCGCGAAGGCAAGAATATCACTCTTCACGTTACACTCGGCGAATTGGAGAAGGTTAATGTGGCGTCGTTCTCGCCAGGCAGAAAATCCGACGGCAAATCCGGGCGCACCGATACGGTTTCCGAACTCGGCCTGGAACTCGCACCCTTTAGCAAGGCTTTGGCCAAACAGTTCGAGCTGGACGAAGACTCCGAAGGCGTCGTGATCGTGGATGTTGAGCGCGAGAGCAAAGCCCACAAGAAAGGCCTTCGCCCCGGCACGCTGGTGGTTGAGATCAATCAGGAAAAAGTCTCCTCACCTGCCGAAATCGCGGCCAAGGTCGAGGAAGCCCGAGAGGCAGGACGGCGCACGGTACTTCTGCTGATCGACCAGGGCGGCGACCTTCGTTTCGTCGCCGTTCGGATCAAGAAGGAAGGCTAACGCTTTTTTCGTTTAGATCATCGACAAGGGCGGTGTCTCAATCTGAGCGCCGCTCTTTCTTGTACCACCACACGGACCTCATGGGTCCGCTTGCATCGGCGATCACGGGACAGTCTTATAGGAACAATAGACACAAAAATCGCCGCTCAATGGTTTAAGGACGATCCTACATCCCGTGCAATCGTAGAAATACTGGCACGAATCCCTCGGAATTTCCTCGGTCGCCTTGTGCCCGCACTCGGGACAAGCGAGGGTAGAGGGGCGGTCACTCATGACGCTCTCCGTCGCCGATAGACCGCATAGGCGGTTAAACACAGTAAGGCCACCAATAGGGGCAGTAGGATAACATCCAGCCGGGCCGTGGCAGCCGCCAGGCCAACCGCACCAAAGCCGGTAACCAGGATGGATGTGAAGCAGCAAAGCGCGGTCAGGACTGTGCCGATAAGACCTGCTTGGAGAAGCCAATTGCCTTGCATGCGCGCGATTCCGTTTATCCAATTGGGCGAATTCAGTGCAGTATGGAACCTGCAGCCACTATAGGTACAAGTGAAATTAGGCGGCATACATGTCCACACTTTCCATCGGCGCCCTCGCACAAAGATGCGACACGAAAGTTGAAACCGTCCGTTATTACGAACGGACGGGATTGATGCTGGCACCGGCGCGCACGAGCGGTGGCCATAGGGTGTATGACGAGGCTCATTTATAGCAGCTCTATTTCATACGTCGTGCCCGCGAGCTTGGATTCCCGATCGGACGCATTCAAGAATAGCTATCGCTGTTGTCCCCTGACGAGACGCCGTGTGAGGTTGCAAGTGACATTGCGGCGGGTCATTTGGCGGACATTAGGCAAAAGATTTCTAATCTAAGAGCATTGGAAGCGACACTTGAGAACCTTCTGGAAGCTTGTGCCGAACGCTTCGATCCAGCCTGTCCAATCATCGAAATCCTATATAAGAGTCCGAATTCCCTAGTCACGTTGCTCGGAAGAAAATAGATTTTGCCGCCGTTCCTCCGCAATAGGTCTATATCCCTACCGTGAGCTCCGCCGACACTCCCTCCGCATTCAAAATCAAAGGCCAGGGCACGATCTACCTAGTCGGCTTCGGGCATGCCTCGACCCATTGGGTGCATGCGATGATGATCTTCCTGTTTCCTTATATTCAACAGGATTTCGGGCTTACCTATACGGAGATCGGCTTGCTCAGCATGATTATGCATTTGAGCGCGCTCGCCTGTAATATCAGTAGCGGTCCGCTTGTGGACATGACGGGTCGGCGAATTGTATTCCTCATGATGTCACTTGTTGGAACCGGTGGTGCCCTATTTCTGTTCGGGTTCGTCCAGTCCTTCATCATCATCTGTGTTCTGGTGGCGCTTGTCGGAGCGGCCAACAACCTTTGGCATGCTCCCGGCATTGCATTTCTATCAGAGACTTTTCCAAAGAACCGAGGCTATGTACTCGCGGTCCACGCTACCGGGGCCAATCTCGGGGACGCCCTGAGCCCCTTTATTGCTGGTCTGCTGTTATTGGCAATGGCATGGCAGAGCGCATCAATGGCCATGTCGGTACCAGTGTTCATCGCGCTCGGCATTATTGGTTTTGCCTTGATGCCACGCGAGCGAACGCCGCACGCAGGAGGTGACGGTCGAGGCATGAACTTGCGCGACTACGGCGCCGGGCTCATGGCGATCGCACGGGTGCCTTCAATTCGGAATTTGACGTTGGTCATCGCGGTGCGCGGGATGGCGCAAGTCGGTATCGTCCTGTTCGTGCCGCTCTATTTGGTCAATGAATTGAAGTTCAGCCCGGAAGGCCAGGGCACGACAATGATGCTGATGCAAATTGGCGGTATGGCTGCCAGTATGATCGCCGGCACATTATCGGATCGGGTTGGACGCCGACCGGTGGTATTTGCCGGCCTCACGGCGACGACCATTGCTATTATCGGCATAACTTTCGTCTCCAACGATATCCTGTTTATCGTCGGCGTTTCAGTACTGGGCTTTGTACTGTTTGCGGTACGGCCGGTCATGCAGGGCTGGATGATGGATCTCACGCCGCCCAATCTCGGTGGTTCCGCGACCAGCGTGATGTTCGGTATGCAGGCCTTATTCGGTGCCGCTGTCCCAGTTCTCGGCGGGATCGTCGCCGATACTTGGGGGCTGATCGAGGTCTTCTACATGTTGGCGGGCTTTATGCTGATCGCCAACGTGATGATGTTCACCCTGAGGGGCGACGACGCGGAAGCCCGCCCTTAGCGGCGCTTTGCGAGAACGTCCGGGTTTACGACATTCGTCGGGTTTCCGGTCGCATAGCTGACAATCTGGTCGAATATATCGGAGAATTGCAGCTCGTACTCATCCCGCGTTACGTAGCCGATATGCGGCGTCGCCACGACGTTCGGCATCTTGAGCAGTGGATGATCAGCATCGCGTACTGGCTCTTCCTCGAACACGTCGACCGCCGCCATGCCAGGCCGTCCCGCGCGCAGGGCGGAGACCAAGGCTTCTTCCTCTATCAACGGCGCGCGGCTGGTATTGACCAACAACGCACTCGGTTTCATACGCGCGAGGTCATCCGCCGTGACGATACCTCGCGTCGCATCGACCAAACGCATATGCAGAGACATCACATCGCAACTCTCGAAGAACGCTTCTTTGCTCTCGGCCACATCATATCCGTCCGCCGCCGCACGTACGCGCGATTCCTCCCGCGCCCAGACCAGCACGTTCATCCCGAAGGCCCGCGCATATTCCGCGACCACCTTGGCGATTCGGCCATAACCATAAAGCCCCAATGTCTTACCGCGCACCGTGCGGCCGACACCAATTTGCCAGCTTCCGGCCTGCAAAGACGCCATTTGTTGCGGTATCTCCCGCATCGCAGCCAGTACCAACCCCCAGGTCAACTCCGCCGTGGCGTAGGACGGCGTGCCCATGTGCAGATCGGACGAGACGACAATGCCGAGCCGGGTACAGGTCTCGATATCGATATGAGGAAAGACACTTCGTTGGCTGATGAGCTTGAGGTTAGGTAGCTGCTCCAGAAGCGGCATGCGAATCTTCGTGCGCTCGCGGATCAATACGAGAGCCTCGGTGTCCACCAAACGCGCCGCCAGGGCATCGGTTTCTTGCAAATGGTCGTTCCAGACAGTGACGTCATGGCCGTCCAGCTTGGAAAAACACGCGAGAGTTCTCAGCGTGTCGAAATAGTCGTCGAGTATCGTAACTTTCACGCGCACCGCCCGTTCTGATTGAGGTAAGCCCGGCCGGCTGACGTCGCGGAGATAATTGTCGTCAATCGACCGTCGCAACGCGCCTTATCGCGGGTGAGGTAGCCGCGCTCAACCGCATCTTCCCACACCGTCATCCGCGGGCACGACGTTCGCCATGCGTCCATGACATCTTCATAGGGACGCGGTTCATCGGCGATCCACTCGACGAGATCGAGTATGAGGGGCTCCAAATGATCTGCCATGCCTGTACTCCCAGCGCGCTTCGATTCTCACGCAGTATAAAGAGCGAAATCTCCATCGTCGACGAAGGCGCGTCGGATTGTTTGACATCATGGGTAGCGTCAGTATATTTAATCATATGGTTAAATATACTGACGCTACCCAACAAGACCAAAAACTCGATGCCATTTTCGCCGCCTTAGGCGATGCGACCCGGCGCTCGATTTTAATGCACCTGGCGTCCGGTCCGACATCGGTCAACGACATCGCAGCCCCCTACGCAATGTCGCTCCCCGCGGTTTCCAAACACTTAAAAGTGCTGGAACGAGCAGGATTGCTCACACGGGAGCGACAAGGCCGCGTGCACCTTTGCCGCGTCGACCCCGATGCTCTCGCGACCGCCAACGGATGGATCGAGCACATGCGCGGGTTCTGGGATGAAAGTTTGGAAAACCTGGAAACTTATTTAAGCACTGGAAAAGGAAAAGACGATGAATGCGACAACACTGAATGAAACATACGGTGAAACGGCACCGGTACTGATCATCACCCGCCATTTCAATGCCACGCCGAGCCGAGCCTTCGATGTTTAGACGGATACCGATATGATCACCAGATGAATGGAGCCCAAAGGTTTTGATGCGATCATTGATGCTCACGACCCGCGCGTCGACGGTATCTATCGGTTTATCATGAAAAGGTGCAGAGAGCAGCCACACCACGCAAGGTACTTTTCTCGAGGTTAACCCGCCGAAGCGTCTTGTCTCCACCTGGGCTTGGGAAGAAGGCGGCTACGCGGATATCGAAACCCTCGTAGAACTGAACTTTCGCCCGAGCGGTGAAAGCACCGAGCTGGCTTTGACCCAACGATGCTTCAATAGCGAAGAGATGTGCGACAAACATAATGGCGGTTGGACGAGCTGCCTCGACTGCCTTGAGGAAATGCTCGCCTCATAATGCCTTGGGATTGAGGACCCAGACCGCGATGCCGTCGATGACCTGCTCTTCGATCCCTTGATATCCATGATGGCTGCGCGCCCCGCATTCGTTATCGCCGGGCGCGCTGCCTTCATAAAATTTAACGGCCTTGGGTGCGGCGGTGCTAAGTGCAAGGGCAAGCTGGGGCATATCGCGGGCCAGCGTCGCGACACAACCGTCATCTCTGCGATGGGTAATCAGCGCCGGGATGCTGATTTTCTCCAGCGAGAAATCAAACACCTGGTTGCCGTTGGTGACCGGCGCCAGCATGGAGGATGTGAGCACGATGCCATCCGGGCGATGAACGACCAGCTGCGACGCACCGCTTACCACCGATGTGGTGCCGCGGCTCGTTCCCACCAACCAGACCGGCAAGCCGTAACGCCCCCGCAAATACGCAATAACTGCGCCGATATCCATGGCATGTGCTGCCGTGCGGCGAAATCCGAAGCGCAGATCGCGGGGATGATCCGTCGGCCCGTCGAAGACCACCGTCATAAACCCCCGCCGGAGGAAATACGTACGTGTCCGAATCAGGAAATTCCCGGTGCCCGATCGGAGTTTCCCCGATTTCGTGATCCGGGTGACGCCTTTACCACCGGAGAACATCACCACAATGGCTTTCGCCCGCTCCTAAACTTCGACGCGAACCCGCGTTCGCTCGCCTCGGACAAAGATGTCGTGCACTTTCAATGTTCCGCGCGCGCCAATACCACAACCTTTGCCAGTTTGCTGGCTTCTAGAGCGGGCACTCGGGTGTCTTTTTGACAGCCCGCGGCAGTGACCACGAAGATGACAAAATCTGCAATCCAAGGTTTCGGCATCTGGGTTAGCTCCGAAATTCTGCACGACGGTATCCCTGAATATACAATAGAGCCGTCAGGTCGCCATGATCGATCCGCGCCATCGCCGCTTCCGCGACGACCGGCTTGGCGTGATAGGCCACTCCGATACCTGCCGCCGCCAACATATCGAGATCATTCGCGCCGTCGCCCACAGTGATCGCCTCCGTAACCGTCCCACCTTGTTGCAGAGCAAGACGCTCAAGCGCTTCCCGCTTAGCATTTCGGCCCAGAATGGGGGAGAGAACCTTCCCGGTTAGCGCCCCGTCGCGAACCTCCAGCCGGTTAGCCTGATCATAATCAAAGCCTAAGCGCGCCCTAATTTTCGCGGTATAATACTCGAATCCACCAGACACCAAGGCGCAATACGCTCCATACGCCCGCATGGTGCCGACCAATTCCGGCGCTCCCGGCATAATTCGGATTTTCGCTTCGGACCGAGCGAGGGCCGCTTCTTCCAGGCCGGCGAGCATTTGGACCCGCTCGCGGATCGCGCCCTCAAAATCTAATTCTCCCCGCATCGCACGCGCGGTGATCGCTGCAATCTCTTCCCGCAAGCCAAATTCATCCGCTAATTCATCGAGCATCTCGTTCTCGATGATGGTGGATTCCATATCCGCCACCAAGAGACGTTTGCGGCGGCCGTCGGCGGGTTGTACGACTACATCGACGGGCGCGTTCTGCAGGGCTGCGCGCACTATCTTTTCGGCCTCGCGCACCGTCCGCGTCGTCGGCGCATCGCAAGCGATGCCGTCGGCAAGCCATTCGACGGACGTCTCCAAGGCCAACTCGACGGTATTGACGCATTCGGCGTTAATTTCGGTCGCTCCGATGAGCGTTACGACTGTGTTCCTCATGCGCCAAGCTGTATCTTCACAATCGATGTCTGACAACGCGCAAAAACCGGTCTTGATCGTCTGTGGCCCAACGGCCAGCGGAAAATCCGCGCTCGCACTCGATATTGCGCGGGCGTTTGACGGTATCGTCATCAATGCGGACAGCATGCAGGTTTATCGCGAGTTGCGGATTCTGACCGCACGTCCTGACGACGAGGATCTCGCGCGGGCACCGCATAGGCTCTACGGGATTGCGTCCGTCACCGAAGTTTTTTCCGCGGGACGCTGGCGAGAGATCGCGGTCGCGGAAATTCGAGCGGCCCATGGAGCGGGCAAGCTACCGATCATCTGTGGCGGCACAGGCTTCTATATTAGGGCGCTGGCTGAAGGGCTTTCGGAAATGCCGGATATTCCCGCCAACATTCGATCCACGACCCGCCAACGTGTCAAGACTATCGGGAACGAGGCCGCCTATCGCGAATTGGCTAAGCGTGATCCCAAAACCGCCACGCAATTGAACCTCGGCGATACCCAACGCGTCATGCGGGCGCTGGAAGTCCTGGAAACGACCGGGCGTTCGTTGGCCGATTGGCAGGCCGAAGCGAAGACCGCGCCCGACAGCGATTGGCGCTTCCACACTCTTCTCATCGAGCCGGACCGGTCGGAATTAAACCGCGCCATCGAGGACCGATTTCAACAGATGATCGGCCAAGGCGCCTTGCGCGAGGTCGCCGGTCTCGACGGGATCGACGGCGATCTTCCGGCGCTTAAAGCGGTTGGAGTCCCGGACTTGCGCCTCCATCTCGCGGACCAAATGAGCCTCGACGAGGCCGTCAATCGGGCACAAACGGCGACCCGCCGATTCGCGAAACGGCAGACAACCTGGTTTAAAAACCAGATCATTGCTGATAAATCGATAAAAACGAAATATTCGAAAAGTTTAACTGGCGAAATCTTTTCATTTATTCGCAATTATGTATTGACCCCCTCCGACTGACCACCTATTGTCCGCGCTCGCTGCGGGCCAGGCTCCGCGCGAATATCCGCTGGTAAAGGCATTTTTGATCGAACGCGAATCGGGCGGCGAACAGGCCGCCCGCACACTTATGGAGTAAGACCGATGGCCACAGACAGAACCATGACCGGTGCGGAGGTGATCATCCGATCCCTGATCGATCAGGGTGTCGAAGTCGTCTTCGGCTATCCAGGCGGCGCGGTGCTACCGATTTACGACGAGCTGTTTAAGCAGAACAAGCTGCGGCACATTCTGGTCCGCCACGAGCAAGGTGCGGTTCATGCGGCGGAAGGCTATGCTCGTTCGACCGGTAAAGTCGGGGTTGTTCTCGTAACCTCCGGCCCAGGTGCCACCAATGCGGTTACCGGCCTCACCGATGCGCTGATGGATTCCATACCGATCGTCTGCCTGACGGGCCAAGTCCCGACCCATCTGATCGGCAATGACGCGTTCCAGGAATGCGACACCACCGGCATCACGCGGCCCTGCACCAAACATAACTACCTGGTAAAGGATACCAAAGCCCTGGCATCAACCATGCACGAGGCTTTCTATGTCGCGCGTACCGGTCGGCCCGGCCCCGTCGTAATCGACTTGCCGAAGGATATTCAATTCGCGGATTGTCCCTATTCGCCGCCGACCACGGTCAAACACGCCAGTTACCGACCACAAATGAAAGGCGATGCGGCCGCTATCGAACAGGCCATCGAGCTGATCGCCAACGCGGAACGCCCAATCTTCTATGGCGGCGGCGGCATCATCAATTCCGGACCGGTGGCGTGCAAGAAGTTCACGGAATTTGTGCGCATGACTGGATATCCCTGCACATTGACGCTGATGGGACTGGGCGCACTACCCGGATCCGATTCGCAATTCGTCGGCATGCTAGGCATGCACGGTACCTACGAAGCCAATATGGCGATGCACGATTGTGATGCGTTGATTTGCGTCGGCGCACGCTTTGACGACCGCATTACCGGGCGGCTCGACGCTTTCGCGCCGAACTCGACGAAGATCCACATCGATATCGATCCATCGTCCATCAACAAGAACGTACGGGTCGACATCCCCATTGTCGGCGATGTCGGCACGGTCATTCAGCAGCTGACCAAGGCTTGGAAAGCGCGCAAGAAACGGCGCACTAACGGTAAAGCCCTGCGGGCTTGGTGGGAACAAATCGAAGCCTGGCAAGGCGTCAATTGCCTCACCTATAGCCAAGACAAGAAGACCATCAAACCGCAATACGCGATCGAGCGGCTGTATGAGTTGACGAAGGATCAAGAAACCTTCATTACCACCGAAGTCGGCCAGCACCAAATGTGGGCGGCACAGTTCTATAAATTCGAGAAGCCCTATCATTGGATGACGTCGGGCGGCCTCGGCACCATGGGTTACGGTTTACCCGCGGCGGTCGGCGTCCAAGTCGCACACCCAAAGAAGCTGGTCGTCGACATCTCGGGCGAAGCTTCGTTCATGATGAACATGCAGGAAATCGCGACGGCCATTCAACATCGCCTACCGATCAAGATCTTCATCCTGAACAACCAGTATATGGGCATGGTCCGTCAGTGGCAGGAATTGCTCCACGGCAGTCGGTATTCGGAAACCTACATGGATTCGCTGCCCGATTTCGTGAAGCTCGCAGAAAGTTTCGGCGGGGTCGGCCTGCGTACCTCCGACCCAGCGGATTTGGATGATTTGATCCACGAGATGATCGCGGTCGACCGGCCGGTGATCGCCGATGTTGGCGTCGATCCGACGGAGAACTGCTTCCCGATGATCCCGTCGGGCTCGGCGCATAATGAAATGATCCTGGGCGGTGAAGCCCAGGCCTTCGGTAAGGACGGCGTGTCGGCTGACGGCATGGTCCTCGTTTGATCGGATGATTTGAGAATGGCAAAGAATACACAACCTGGTGCCGCCTATAACTTTCTGAATATGGGCGATAAGGAAGAACGTCACACTTTTGCGGTCTTGGTGATCAACGAGCCGGGCGTCCTCGCCCGCGTGATCGGCCTATTTGCCGGCCGCGGCTATAATATCGAAAGCCTCACGGTGGCGGCGGTCTCGGAAGACACCTCTAAGTCGCGTATTACCGTCGTGACCACCGGTACACCGATGATCATCGACCAAATCCGCCATCAACTCGATCGCCTGGTCCCTGTCTATGAAGTACACGACCTCACCGAGGAAGGCCCACATGTCGAGCGTGACTTGGCACTCGTTAAGGTGATTTCAAAATCGCGTTCGCACGAACGCCGGGAGTCGCTCCGCATCGCCGAGATATTCGGCGCTGACGCGGTCGACACCACCACCAATTCCTTCGTCTTCCAAATGACCGGCTCGCCCGGCAAGGTAAATGCTTTCATCGACCTGATGCGCGAGCTCGGCCAGGTCGAGATCGTCCGCAGTGGCAGTGTTGCCATTGCCCGCGGCACGCAAACTCTCTGATTCTTAAACCCGCTACCGAGGAACCTCCTGATGAGCTTCACTTCGAATGTGTTTGAAACCCGCACGATAAAAATGGCCGACCGCGAGGAGACCATCGTCGCCGGCGGACGCCACCTGTTCCCACTACTGCCAAAGGCGTTCGATGGGGTCAAACAGATAGCCGTCATCGGCTGGTCGTCACAGGGCCCAGCGCAGGCACAGAACCTGCGCGAATCCTTTGAAGGCACCGACATTCGGGTGAAAGTGGGTCTTCGCAAGGGATCTTCCTCCATGAAAGAAGCGGAGGCTGTCGGATTCACCGAGGTAGACGGTACGCTCGGCGAGATGTATGACACAATCCGCGAGAGCGACATGTCGCTCCTTTTGATCTCCGATGCGGCCTTCGCAGAGAACTACAAGGAGATCTTCGCCGCCTTCCGACCAGGAACGACGCTGGGCCTGAGTCATGGCTTCCTGCTCTCCCATCTGCAGGCGCAAGGCGAAGAATTTCCAAAAGAAATCAATGTCGTGGCGGTCTGCCCCAAAGGCATGGGTCCGTCGGTACGCCGACTCTACGAACAGGGCCGGGAAGTCAACGGAGCCGGCATCAACGCCAGTTTCGCGGTCCACCAGGACGCCACCGGCAAGGCCACCGAGTATGCTCTTGGCTGGTCGGTAGCACTCGGCTCTCCTTACACGTTCGAGACCACGCTGGAATCGGAGTACCGTTCCGATATCTTCGGTGAGCGCGGCATCCTGTTGGGTGCGGTACACGGCATCGCTGAAAGTCTCTATGCGCGCTATATCGGCCAGGGCATGGCCAAGGATGACGCTTACCTCAATACATCGGAATCGATCACCGGACCAATCAGTAAGTCGATCTCGCGTTCCGGTCTGAAATCAGTCTACGAAGAGCTCGACGAGAGCGAGAAGGTCGCCTTCCGCAAAGCATACAATACGGCCTATCATCCATGTCGTGAAATCCTTGAGGAAATTTACGACGACGTCGTCTCTGGCAACGAAGTGCGTAGCGTGATCCAGGCGACACGACGACACGGCACCTACCCGATGGGTAGAATCGACAGTACCGACATGTGGGTGGTCGGCGAAGAGGTAAGGGCCGACAGCCAACGTAACTATGCGCCGATCAATCCAGAGACCGCTGGCACCTACATGGCCTGCATGATGGCCCAAGCTGATCTGTTGAAGGACCGCGGCCATCCTTATTCGGAAATCGCGAACGAATCGATCATCGAGGCAGTCGATTCGCTAAACCCTTACATGGACTACAAGGGCGTTTCGTTCATGGTAGACAACTGCTCAACCACGGCGCGCCTCGGCGCGCGTAAATGGGCTTCGCGCTTCGACTATATCCTTAAGCAGCAGACATTCCCGTCGGCTGACGTTGACACTGTTGAGGACGAAACGCCGTTCGATAAATTCATGTCCAGCAATATCCACGAAGTGCTCAAGGTATGCGCTGAGTTGCGCCCATCGGTCGACATAGCGGTCGTGCCGTCGCGTCGCGACTGAGCCAGAACAAAAACAAGAGGACCATTAATATGCGCGTCTATTATGATCGTGATGCCAACGTCAATCTCGTCAAATCGAAGAAAGTTGTCGTCGTAGGATACGGCAGCCAAGGCCATGCCCATGCTATGAACATGCGTGATTCCGGAGTGAAAGAGGTGAAGATCGCCCTTCGCCCCGGCTCCGGCAGCGCTCCCAAGGCGGAAGCCGCCGGTTTTGAAGTGATCTCCCCGGCAGACGCCGCTAAATGGGGCGACATTATTATGGTACTGACCCCGGATGAGGGCCAACGCGCGCTGTATTATAACGACCTTGAGCCGAACATGAAGGAAGGCGCCGCCTTGGCCTTCGCTCACGGCCTCAACATTCACTTCGGCCTGATCGAGCCTCGTGACGACATCGACGTCTTCATGATCGCGCCGAAAGGCCCCGGCCACACCGTCCGCTCCGAGTACGAGCGC
The DNA here is from genome assembly GCA_049601975.1 of Alphaproteobacteria bacterium. GTDB lineage: Bacteria > Pseudomonadota > Alphaproteobacteria > UBA8366 > UBA8366 > UBA6544. Next base: position 32,967 of record JBMYRC010000023.1, read on the forward strand.
GGCGCCGGCGTCCCCTCGCTGCTCGCGATACACGCCAACCCGACCGGCAATTGCCATGATATCGGCCTCAGCTACGGCTCCGCCATCGGCGGCGCCCGCGCCGGCATCATCGAGACGACGTTCCGCGAAGAATGCGAAACCGATTTGTTCGGTGAGCAAGCCGTTCTCTGTGGTGGTCTCACCCGTTTGATGCAAGCTGGGTTCGACACTCTGGTGGAAGCCGGCTACGCGCCCGAGATGGCGTATTTCGAGTGCATGCACGAAGTGAAGCTGATCGTCGACCTGGTCTACGAAGGCGGCATCTCCGATATGCGCTACTCGGTGTCCAACACCGCCGAGTACGGCGACCTCTCTGCAGGCGACCGGATCATCGACGATCATGTGAAGCAAAACATGAAGTCGCTCCTGGCTGATATTCAATCGGGTCGCTTCGTACGCGAATGGATGACCGAATGTGAGGTCGGCCAGCCGAGCCTCAAGGCCATGCGCCGCAGCTCCAGCGAACACGGTAGCGAGGAAGTTGGTGCCCGTTTGCGCGCTATGATGCCGTGGTTGTCGGAGAACAAACTCGTCGATAAATCGAAGAACTAAACGACAAACGCCTACCAGAATATGCAGCCGACGGTAGCTCGATGACGCCGTCGTCGGCTGCGACTCCGAGCCGCTCGTGCGATTCCATGCGCGAAATTTTCTTGCATCTCAGTAAAAAATCCTTTCAACAAAAGTATTTAAGGGACTACTCTTAACTTTGAGTCCTGCTTTATGGCGCTGACACTTTGTAATACGGGACTCACAAAGCATGATGAGGACTGAGAGTATTCTTACCTGTTACCTGAGAATTATGACTTAAACCTCTGATTTAGGATAGAAATTGGGCGTTGATTGAATAAATTTATTGACAGATATGCCGCGAAGGGGCGCCCGCCAGGGTATCGCATACCGGCGCGCATGCCCGTCCTGGATAATCGAGAAGGATAAATCGAAAAGATGTTTGCTCGACTGCTTGGCATGATTTCAGCCGATATGGCGATCGATCTTGGGACCGCAAATACGCTGGTCTACGTCAAAGGCCGCGGGATCGTTTTGAACGAACCATCAGTGGTCGCCATCGCCGACGTCAAGGGCCGCAAGCAAGTGCTGGCCGTCGGCGACGAAGCGAAGATGATGCTGGGTCGCACCCCCGGCAACATCCACGCCATCCGGCCACTGCGCGACGGCGTTATAGCCGATTTCGAACAAGCCGAGGAAATGATCAAACATTTCATCCGCAAAGTTCATAACCGCCGCAGCTTCGCCAGCCCGCAAGTCATCGTCTGTGTCCCGTCGGGCTCGACCGCGGTCGAACGCCGGGCCATTGAGGATTCGGCCGAGGCCGCAGGTGCGCGCCGAGTGTTTCTGATTGAGGAACCCATGGCCGCCGCAATCGGTGCCGGGTTGCCGGTTACCGAACCGACGGGCTCGATGGTCGTCGATGTCGGTGGCGGCACAACCGAAGTAGCCGTCCTGTCGCTGGGTGGCATCGTTTATTCGCGTTCAGTGCGAGTCGGCGGCGATAAAATGGACGAAGCCATTATCGCCTATATCCGACGTAATCATAATGTCCTGGTCGGTGAAAGCAGCTCCGAGCGGATCAAGAAGGAAATCGGCTCAGCCTGCCCGCCTGACGATGGCGAAGGCCGGGTCATGGAAGTCAAAGGCCGCGATCTGATGAATGGCGTGCCGAAACAATTAGAAATCACCGAGCGGCAAATTGCCGAAAGTCTCGCCGAACCCGTGGCGGCGATCGTGGAAGCAGTCAAGGTCGCACTTGAGCATACGGCTCCGGAACTGGCAGCGGATATCGTCGACAAGGGTATCGTGTTGACCGGCGGCGGCGCTTTGCTCGGAAATTTGGATTACGTCTTGCGGCATGCTACGGGCTTGCCTGTGTCACTAGCGGACGATCCCTTGTCCTGTGTTGCTTTGGGCACGGGGCGCTGCCTCGAGGAAATGAAGACGCTTAAGAATGTGTTAATACCCAGTGCGTAACCTGCGGAAGTTATTGGACATTAACTGAGATAAGCCGAGAGCCGACGTGAAGGAGAAACCAGGGTCAGTCGTCCGCGTTGCAGCACCAATGCGCAGCTTCGCGCAGCGGTTTGCATTTTTGTTGCTATTGGGCACCGCAGTCGGCCTGTTGATGATCGGTCGGACGGATCCGAAAATCTTCGAGGAAACCCGAATGGCGCTGATCGATTCGATGGCGCCGGTGCTCGACGCGCTTTCCCGGCCCGTTGCGACGATCTCCGATACCATAGATCACGTCCGGGAACTCGCCCATATCCGTGAGACCAATGCGGCTCTAAAGGCCGAAAACGCGCGCTTGTTACAGTGGCAACACGCTGCGCGCACATTACTGGCGGAAAACGACCAGCTGCGCGCCTTGCTCAAATACTCGGGTGAGGCGCCAGCGCATTCCGTCGCGGCCCGTGTCATCGGCGATTCCAGCGGACCCTTTATCCGCAGTTTTTTGGTCAATGCCGGTACCCGCGAAGGTGTCCGACGCGGTCATGCGGCGATTACCGGCGCTGGGCTTTTGGGCCGTGTCGTCGCAACAGGCGGGAAATCCTCCCGTGTTTTACTGATTAGCGATTTGAATAGCCGTATTCCCGTCCTTGTCGAAAGTTCGCGCGCCCGCGCGGTGCTAGCCGGCGACAACAGTAAACGGCCGCGCCTAACCTTTGTCTCTGCCAATGCGGATGTGAAGATCGGCTCGCGGATTGTCACGTCAGGCCACGGTGGCATGTTCCCGACCGGCCTGCCGATCGGCGTCGTTGCCGAAATCGGCAATGCCGGCATCCGGATTGAGACCTTCGCCAGTTCCGATCAGCTTGAGTTCGTGCGGCTTTTGGATTACGGCCTCGATGGCGTGATTGGCGAGGATAACGCACCCATGACCCAGGGTGCCGGCCAAAATCGATGAGGAGTGCCGTTTGGCAGAATATCGATCTTGCCGCCCGGAAGCTGACGCCGTTTCTCTTATCGCTGGTCTTGGTGATCCTTAACCTGTTGCCTTTACATCTGCCTGGTTATGCCGCGATTTCACCCAACTTCGCATTGATGGCTGTCTATTACTGGGCCTTACACCGACCCTCCCTATTGCCCAGCGGCGCGGTCTTCATTGTCGGTTTGCTGCAGGACTTCATGTCGGGCGGACCCATCGGACAGAACGCTGGAATCCTGGTCGTGGTCTATATTATCGCCGTCTCCCAAGCGCGGTTCTTTTACGGTAAGTCGTTTTTTGTCGTTTGGTGGGGCTTCATGATCGTCTCATTATGTGTCGCCACGATGGAATGGGTCATAGCCTCCCTCTTGGATGCGAGCTTGCTGGCGCCAAAGCCCGCATTCTACGAATGCGCCATGAATGTCGCGGCCTATCCGATTTTTGGATGGCTGTTGGTGCAGGTGCACCGTACGCTCCCACAAGACGAGTAGTAGACCATGCAACCAGAAAAATTGCGGGTCAAATCCTTCGGACGTCGGGCGGCAGTCCTCGTCGGCGGTAAGCTTGCGTTGCTGGGTGTGTTGTGCGGACGACTCTATTACCTCCAGGTATTGGAATCTAAGCGCTACCAAATGCTGGCGGACGACAACCGTATCAACCTCCGTCTCCTGGCCCCGCCACGGGGACACATCGTCGATCGGAATGGAGCGCCGCTGGCGGTAAACGTACAAAACTACCGCGTTGTGTTGGTGCCGGAACAAGCCTTGGATGTGCGGGAGACCCTGGATCGCCTTAATACCGTGATCGAGGTTCACGAACACGATCGCCGAAGCGTATTGCGGGAAGCCCGGCGCCGGCGCGCCTTTGTGCCCATCACCGTTCGGGAAAACTTGAGCTGGCAAGAAGTCAGCCGCATCGAAGTCAACGCACCCAATTTGCCGGGCATCAGCATCGAAGTCGGTCAATCCCGGCATTATCCAGACGGACAAATTGCTGCCCATGTCATGGGGTATGTCGCGGCGGTCTCAGAGAAGGATCTAACCGGAGATCCGTTGCTCGAATTACCTGGGTTCCGTATTGGAAAGAACGGCATCGAGCGGCAACACGATTTGGCGCTGCGAGGCACCGCCGGAAACAGCCAAGTCGAGGTCAACGCGATCGGCCGCGTCATCCGGGAATTGGAACGCAGCGAAGGCCGGCCCGGCAAGCGCATTGTATTGACCATGGACCTCAGACTGCAGCGTTTTATTACCGAGCGGGTCGCCGATTACCGCCGGGCCGCCGCCGTCGTCCTCGATGTCCGAAACGGTGAAATTCTGGCGATGGTCTCCGCACCCAGTTTCGATCCGAACGCGTTCAACGAAGGGCTGAATTCGAAGGCCTGGAAAGAGCTGATCGAAAACCCCGATACACCATTAAATAATAAAGCAATTTCGGGTCAATATGCCCCGGGCTCTACGTTCAAAATCGCGGTGATGATGGCCGCTGCAGAAGCGGGCATCTCACCGGATCATCGGGTTTTCTGTTCCGGCTTTACCAAACTCGGCGATCAACGCTTCCATTGTTGGAACAAGCACGGCCACGGTCTCGTCAATATGGTCGACGGGATGCGGGAGTCCTGTGACGTCTATTTTTATGAACTGGCGTTGAAACTCGGTGTCGATCGTATCGCCGGCACGGCGCGCAAGTTGGGCTTGGGATCTAAACTCGACCTCGATATTCCAGGCGAACGCAGCGGCATGATTCCGACCAGAGCCTGGAAGCATGAGAATTTAGGCAAATCTTGGCTGAAAGGCGAAACCCTGATCGCAGCCATTGGACAAGGATACGTCCTGACCACGCCGCTGCAGCTCGCCATCATGACGGCACGTGCCGTGAATGGCGGCTACGCAGTCCTGCCTAGATTGACACGTGAGACCATTGACGCCGGCGACGAGATCCCGACCGCGTCCTCATTCCCGCACACCGGCATTTCCAAGCGGGCCCGAGAGCTCGTCATGCATGCTCTCGACGAAGCGGTCAATCATCCACGCGGAACCGCCTATAGATCTCGCATCCAGGAGCCGGGCAAAGCCTTTGGCGGCAAGACCGGTACCGCGCAGGTTCGCCGCATTACGATGGTCGAACGCGAAGCCGGCGTTAGGAAGAACCGAGAGAAACCATGGCGCGAGCGTGATCATTCGCTTTTCGTCGGCTACGCGCCGGTCGACGATCCGGTTTTTGCGGTCTCGGTTGTGATCGAACATGGCGGTGGCGGCTCGAAGACAGCGGCACCAATCGCAAGGGATATTCTGCGCGAAACCCAGCGTCTCCAATTACCGCAACAATTAGCGGATGCGGAGCGTAAGAAATGAGCGCCCGCGACCACCGGAATTCCAATGCCATGACACTCGGTCAACGTTTCTGCCAATTGAACTGGATACTGATCTTGCTGATCTGCGCGCTCGCCTCGATCGGCTTCGCCATGCTCTATTCCGCGGGAAACGGCAGTTACACGCCCTGGGCGGAGCGCCAGATGGTCCGCTTCGCCGTCGGGATGAGTTTAATGATCGCCATTGCTCTGACCGATATCCGGTTCTGGTTGCGATACGCCTACGCTTTCTATGCCATTGCTTTAATTTTGCTGATTGCCGTCGAATTTGCGGGGACCGTCGGCATGGGCGCGCAGCGCTGGATCGGACTGAAATTCTTTCATTTGCAGCCGTCCGAGTTGATGAAAATCGCATTGGTTCTATCGCTCGCACGATATTTTCACCGCCTAAGCCTCGAAGATGTCAAACGGCCGACGCAACTCTTGTTCCCAATCCTGCTTGTCGCCGCGCCGACGGCGCTGGTATTGCGCCAACCGGACCTTGGCACCTCCTTGCTTCTCTTGATCGGCAGTGCCGCGATCTTCTTCCTGGCTGGGGTTCGCATTTGGAAATTCATTCTGATCGGCTTGATCGGCCTGGCGTCGATACCGGTCGGTTGGTCAATGCTACATAACTATCAAAAAAACCGGGTCATGACGTTTCTCTCACCAGAGAGTGATCCGTTGGGATCCGGCTATCACATCCTGCAATCGAAAATCGCGCTCGGGTCCGGGGGCGTTTTCGGCAATGGATTTCTGCAAGGAACCCAAAGTCATCTCCGGTTTCTGCCCGAGATGCAGACCGATTTTATCTTCACCATGTATGCGGAGGAATTCGGCCTCATCGGCGGGCTCTTCCTGATCGCCCTTTTCGCCGCAATCGTGATTTACGGCTTCGCCATCGCCATGCGCTCGCGTAGTCATTTCGGTCGGCTCGTCGCCATGGGCGTCATCACAACATTTTTCCTCTACGTTTTCATGAACATCGCCATGGTTATGGGTTTGATCCCGGTCGTCGGCGTCCCCTTGCCGCTGATCTCGTACGGCGGTACCGCCATGATGACTGTCCTGATCGGCTTCGGCCTGCTGATGAACGTCTATATCCACCGCGATATGCGGATCAGTCGCTACGGGTACGACCACGGCAGTTGATTCCCTGGCACAATACCCGGTGCCAATACCGAAATTCGCTCTATTTCCATCGAATAATTCGCAACTTAACGACCGGATACATTTCCCATGCCCAATGACGCCGCAACGAGCGAAGAACTCGTCACATACGAATCCAAGGACCGGATCGCCACCATCACCATCAACCGTGCCGATAAGATGAACGCTTTGTCGAGCGGGGTCGTGATCCAAATGCGGGACGCCATGATCCGCCTACAGCAAAGCGACGATATGTGCGCCGTCATCACGGCAGCGGGGGACCGGGCCTTTTCAGTCGGCGCCGACCTCCGGGATCCGCCGCGCGATCCGGCGCTCTGGGAATGCATGCCGGGTGTCGGTGTAGATGTGGACAAGCCGCTCGTTGCCGCAGTCTCCGGCTATTGTGTAGGCGGTGCGTTCTGCCTGGTGCAGTTCTGCGACTTCGCTGTCGCGTCCGAGAGCGCCGATTTCTTTTATCCCGAAGCCCAAATCGGTTTCTGCGGCGGATTGATCGCCGGTCTCGCCGCGCGCCTGCCGCACAAGATTGCCATGGAATTCATGCTGACCGGCAAGCATTTCAGCGCGCAACGCGCCTATGAAGTTGGCATGGTCAACAAGGTCGTCCCGGTCGGCCAACAAGTCGAAGCCGCCATGGAGTACGCCGAGATCATGCGCGACAGCTCGCCGATGGTGCTCCGCACCATCAAGCGCTTCGTCCGAGACACCGTCGTCCAACGCGGCCCCTCGGAGTTGAGCGCCCTCGCCCAGCGAGAATTGCTCAGTGTCAGCCGCGGCGAAGACCAGCTAGAAGGTGGTCGTGCATTTAAAGAGAAACGCACGCCGGTCTTCAAAGAAGACTGGAATAAACCACCGCTCAGCTAGGCCAGGATCGCGCGCGACGCGAGACAAGCTATCGACAAGTGGGTGGGGCTTTGCTATACCCCGCCCTCGCAAGAAGGCGGGCTGTTAGCTCAGTTGGTAGAGCAGCTGACTCTTAATCAGCGGGTCGCAGGTTCGAGCCCTGCACAGCCCACCAATGATTTCAATAACTTAGCGGAATATCGCAAACCTTCCTGCGAGTTATAGGTACCACCGAGGTACCACAATTTTGTTCTTTTAATCCGCTGACGCGGCCAGAAAGGGGAAACCCCTCTCTGGGCTCTCCCCCTAGAGGTAAAGAGGTAAAGATTGAAGAGGTAACACTTTCGCTATTGCGAAAGCGTCCTGACAATCCGGAACCCGACGTCGCCGCCCCGTACCCTGGCAACGCCCCCGTCGCGGGACGCGGAACGGAGGTACCCAGGAGCGTAGGCCCAGGAACCGCCCCGCGAGACGCGCAACGCACAATCACCTTCATTCTCACTCAACCATGCACTCCCATCAGTAGGGGCGTCTTTGTAGTGCGTATAAAAGCAGTCTTCTACCCACTCCCAGACATTGCCTGCTGTGTCATGCACACCAAACGCATTTGCACTGTATGAACCTACTGGGACTGTGCCATCTTCTGACTCGTACTTCGCCTTGGAACTGTCAATCTCATCTCCCCAGGGGTACTTCGTTGTGCTGCCTGCACGAGCCATGTACTCCCACTCAGACTCACTCAGCAAGCGGTACTCCTTACCTGTCTGCTCACTCAGTTTCTTTATGAATGACTTTGCTTCATCCCAAGTAACCGTCTCAACTGGCTTCCGGGCACCCTTGAACTCGCTTGGGTTATTGCCCATCACAGCTTCCCACTCAGCCTGAGTTACCTCGTACTTACCCACCGCAAAGCTATAGCCGATCGTCACCTTGCGAACCGGCTCCGCGTGTGTGGAACCTGCACCACTCAAATCACCCATTTTGAATGAACCTGCTGGGATCACCACCATCTCTGGGCAGGTCTCGCAG
>JBMYRC010000024.1:0-41043 GCA_049601975.1 Alphaproteobacteria bacterium
CGCCGAAATTAACGTCGATTCCGCTCTATGACGAACCCTTCTGGATCGCCTCGCCGAACGGCCATGCATTGAGCCGCAAAGAAGATATCGATCTCGGCGACCTGGCTGGCGAGCGGTTGCTTCTGCTCTCGAAGGGGAATTGCCTTAGAGATCAAGTTCTCTCGTTCTACTCGGCATCCAAGGGCGATCCGGCGCTTATCAGCACCGAGGAGACCAGTTTGACGACAATTCTAGCACTGGCCGCCGGCGGGTTCGGGGTGGCTCTGGTACCGGCAATGAGCCTGTCAGGCCCTCTGGGTCACGGATGCTGGCATCGTGGTCCGCAAAGAGACTTCCGGCGCGGCACGACGCGGGGTGCAATTGGCGTTTCGGAAATCGTTCTCGCGGATGGCGCTGATCGAGAGGCTCGCGGGCATCATCGCCGCGATCGTTCCCGATACTGTGGCTCCCCAGCGGCGTTAGCCGTCCACTTCCCTTTCCGCCGTCACACCGGGCTGTTAGCCTGAGCGTTATGACCATCGCGCTTTCCGTCATTCGCCGCTATCCCGTGAATGGAATGAGCGGGGAGACACTCGACGCCGTCGACGTTATCGTGGGCAAAGCCCTTCCTCACGACCGATGCTTCGCCTGGGCCCATGCATCAAGCGGTTTCAAAGGGGGCAGCACCCGGATGGATGCCGAAGAATCATTTCCTCAATCTCGGTCGGGACGAGAAGCTTGCTCAGCTTGCCGTCCACTTCGATCCGGAGACGACTACCTTGACCGTGGTGAAAGGTGGCCGCCGAGTCGCCACCGGAAATGCTGCAACCTCAAGCGATCGCATGATGCTGGATCAATTTTTCGCCAAGTTTATCACAAGTGGTGCCCGCGGCAATCCAAAAATCGTCGAGACCCCGGGAACCCCGTTCGCTGATTGTCCCGAACGTTTCCTTTCGATCATCGGCACAAGCAGTCTGGCGGAAGTAGAGCGAGTTGCCCGCCAACCGGTGGACCCGCTGCGGTTCCGCACGAACTTGACCCTCACCGGGGAGGAAGGGTGGGAAGAGCGCGACTGGATTGGGTGCGGTCTCGCTATCGGTGAGGCCCGGTTTCTGTGTCGAGGAGCCCATTGAAAGATGCGTCGCCACCAATGTCGATCCAAAACACCACCACCCGGGACATGAATACCCTGATGGTGCTGGAACGCGGCTGTGGACATGTAGATTCGGCGTCTACGCGCGTGTCACAACTCCAGGCACAATACGTTCCGGCGACGCGATCATACTTATTAGATAATCTTCAGCGAGAACCTTTAGCCGCCCGTACTCAGCAGCCCACGATCAACTAGCAGGGATCAATCGTCCCCAACAGCCGTCTCGGCAGCCACTTCGGCTTTTTCGGTCTCTTTCGGCGCTTCCGGAACTTTCTTTGTCACGAATGCCGGCATTTCGTCGACGTCATCTGACGCAACGACCGGCTGATTCTGTGCTTCAGCAGCTTGCTCCGTCGTCTCATTCGACCCTTCAGAGCGCTGCGGCCGCCCGTTATTATTGTTGTTACGAGGTGATTGCTGCTGGTTGTTCGCCCGCGCTTCTGCTTCCTCGCGTTGCACCGCCAAAATACGGTAGTAGTGCTCTGCATGTTGGAGATAATTCTCCGAGGAGATGCTGTCGCCTGCCGAGCTCGCGTCCTGCGCCATGGCGATATATTTCTCGTGAACCTGCGACGCGTTGCCGCGAATGCGAACACTTGGTCCATTGCTATCGAAGGTTTGATTGCGGGACGGACCGGTGCGTCTGTTCTGGTTACGACCACGCGAGCGCTTTGAACCTTGATTTTGTCTCATGACTTCCGTTTTTTTAAGACCAAGTTTGTCCAGCATCCCATTCCAATTGGATACATCGATCCATTCGAGACCGTGGGACGCCCCCCCATTCAAAAGACTGGCTTTTGAAGAATATGTGCTTCCGGCATCGACCGGTACAAATCGTCCAGCCTGCGCACCAAGCCCAGAATGGACATTAGACGGTTCAGTGCTGGTTTCCAAGACATTTTTCATGCAAACGCTGGTGTCAAACCACCGGCCACCAGACAACGGGGTAATCCCGCGAAATCAGGGATGAACTCGATTTGGGTAAATCCGCAGTCTTCGAATATATAGGACACCGCAGGTCCCTGACCTATGCCAAATTCTAGGATCACTTGGGTATCCGCACCGGCGACGGTCGGCACTTGCGCTGCTATGGCGCGATAGCAATCGAGCCCGTCAGCGCCACCGTCCAACGCCCCGCGCGGCTCATAGCGTGATACTTCGGGCGCAAGGCCGGAAATATCGGCGGCGGGAATATAAGGTGGATTCGCCAAAATGAGATCGAAGCGGCCAGAGAGACCTTGCGCCCAATCCGCACAAAGGAACTGCGCGCGCTCGGCCAACCCGAGTTCTCGTGCATTCTGCCTCGCGACCACCAGCGCCGCAGTCGCGCGGTCGACGCCGATCCCCATGGCCCGGGGTCTTTCATACAAAAAGCAGAGCAGCAAACAGCCGCTGCCGGTTCCTAAATCAAGGACGCGGAGCGGTCGCTCGCGAGCCGGAAAACACGCGAGCGCGGCGGACACCAGGGTTTCGCTATCGGCGCGTGGATCAAGAACGTCCGCGCTGACGCGAAACGGTAGGCTCCAAAACTCACGGGTACCGACAATATGGGAAAACGGCTCGTGCGCACGCCGACGGTTGATTAAATCGTCGTAGAGATCCGCAACACGGCAGTCGGCTTCCGGGTGAGCGACAATCCATTCGAAGGGTTGATCGATCGCATGCGCCAGCAGCAGCCGAGCTTCTCGGCGCGGCGACTCGATTCCAGCATTCTTCAGAATCTCGGTGCCTCGGGCGACACACATACCGATACTCACCGATGTCATTGAATCTCGGCGAGGCGTGCCGCCTGATCGTCCGCAATCAAGACATCGATCACTTCGTCCAACTCATCGCCGCCAAGAATCCGGTCGAGCTTATGAAGCGTCAGATTAATTCGATGATCGGTCACCCGGCCTTGTGGAAAATTATAGGTGCGAATTCGCTCGGAGCGGTCGCCGCTACCAACTTGGGTCTTGCGGTCGGCGGCTCGTTCCGCGTCCAGGGTCTGACGTTCGTGATCGAAGAGCCGGGCCCGCAATACTTTCATAGCCTTGGCGCGGTTCTTGTGCTGGGATTTTTCGTCCTGACACTGCACGACGATACCGGTCGGCATATGCGTGATCCGGATGGCGCTGTCGGTCTTGTTGACATGCTGGCCGCCCGCCCCTGATGCGCGGTAGGTGTCGACACGAAGATCGCCTGTGTCGATCTGAATATCGACTTCCTCGGCTTCCGGCAGCACCGCGACGGTTGCCGCCGAGGTGTGAATACGCCCGCCACTTTCCGTCATCGGCACCCGTTGGACCCTATGGACGCCGGATTCGAACTTCAGGCGCGCGAAAACCCCGCGCCCGGCAATCGACAGCGCCGCGTCCTTAACACCGCCCAATTCGGTTTCGCTCATATCCAAGAATTCAGTGCGCCATCCATGAAGTTCGGCATAGCGCTGATACATCCGCATCAAATCGCCCGCAAATAGGGCAGCTTCGTCACCGCCAGTCCCGGCACGAATCTCCAGAATAGCGCTTTTCTCGTCTGCCGCGTCCTTCGGCAACAGCAATAGACGGAGCGCTTCCTCGATCTCCGGCAGCCGGTCACGAATTTCATTGCGCTCTGCCTCCACCAATTCCTTCATCTCCGCATCTGTATCTGCATCGGCAATTAATTCTTCCAGCTCAGCCAAATCCTCACGGGCCGCTTTCATCTCCTGGGCGCGCTCCACCACCGGCGACAACTCGGCATATTCCTTCGCATAGTCCTCGTATTGGGTGGCGTCCAAATCTCCCGTTGCCATCAGCGCGGAGAGTTCCGCATGTCGGGAGATCACGCCCTCAAGGCGATCCATAATGCTCATTGTTCGCCCTCCGCGCCATCGTCATTGTCGAGTGCGAACAGCCTTCTTACGAGCATTTCTCCGGTATCCTTCTCTGCACCTTGTTCCGCCAAATCCCGCAACACCCGTGTCGGCGCATGGAGCAACCGATTGACCAATAACCGCGTCGCCTCATGTGCGTCGATCTCTGGGCGTGATGCCAGTATTTCCTCACGCGTCAAATCAAACTTCGACCGCAAGGCAACCAATGTCGGCACCACCGCCTTGATATTACGGCCGGCGCGCCAGCGTTCGACTTCGCGGTCAACGATCTCCCACGCTTCCTTGGCCACCGCCTCGCGTTCCTGACGCCCACGTTGAGCGACCTGTTCTAGATCGTCCAGTGTATAGACGAAGGCGCCGTCCAAGTCGTGCACGTCCGGCTCGACATCCGACGGCAATCCGCCATCTAAGAATAACATGGGCCGACGGCGGCGTTCGCGCAGGGCTTGGTCGACCATTCCTTTTTCGACCAAGAACCGACCGAGACCCGCGGCGCTGACGGTAATATCGGCACGCGCCAATCCACCCGACAGATCGTCGAACGGCAGGAAATGAAATCCCAGCGCCAACGCTTCCCGCTCAGTGCGTCGTCCCGGCCCGGTCAAGGAAATGCGATGGGCTCCCGCCGCCTTTAGCTGGCGCACAATTAAATCGCCAATCTCGCCGAGGCCAACGATCAAAGTGTTCCGCTCGCGCAGGTCGCCGTGAATGTCCTGTGCTATTTGCACGGCGGCGGAAGCGATCGAGACCGCGCGCTCGCCGATGCTGGTCTCGCTCCGCACCCTTTTCGCGGCGCCATAGGCCAATTGCAGGACATCGTCCATTTCGTGTCCGACCATTCCCGCAGCCCCGGCATGGCGGTGCGCTTCCTTGATCTGACCCAGCACTTGCGGCTCACCGATCACCTGACTGTCGAGCGATGACGCGACCGCCATGATATGCCGCACCGCCGCGTCGTCGAAATGCGCGTAGAGGACATGGTCTAACTTTTCGGCTTCGCTGCCGCCGATCCCTTTGAAGAATTCATGGATGACGGATACGGCGCGTTGCGGGTCGGGATGGGCGCCTTGAATTTCGACCCGGTCGCAGGTCGATAGAACAATCGCCTGCCCGATCGATTCCCGTGCGAGACGACCATAGAACTCCGGCAGCATTTCTTCGTCAACGAACAGCCGATCTCGGAGAAAGGCAGAACCTGATTTGTGATTGACGCCGACGGCGAAAACTCTGGCCGGATTTTCCGGCGACATAGCACCTCCCAGCCTTGGCTTAACCGTACTTCGACAACCACTCGGACAATTGCGCCAACGGCACTTCCGCCTGATCTCCACCGTCCATATCCCGGACGGTCGCAACTTCCTTGGCCAATTCATCATCGCCAATCAGCACCGCGACAGACGCATTCAAACGATTCGCGCGCTTCATGCGCCGCCCAAGATTTCCACTGTAACCGACATCGACGCGCAACCCGGATGCCCGCAGCACCTCCGCCAAGGGCAAGCTTCTCGCCTCCGCATCACCGCCAAGCGGCACGAGCGCGACAGGTCGCCGCGCCGGCGGTGCCTCTCCGCACAGCATGGCGAGGCGTTCCATCCCCGCCGCCCATCCGACTCCAGCCGTACTCGGCCCGCCCATAGTCTGGATCAATCCGTCATACCGGCCGCCGGCCATGACTGCATCCTGAGCACCAAGCTGCGTCGTCGTAAATTCGAAGGCCGTGTGTGTGTAGTAATCGAGCCCGCGCACCAAACGGTCGTTCAGTTGAAACGGTATCCCAAGCGCGCTTAGGCCGTCTTTCACTTTGTGGAAAAATTCGCGACTGCTACCGTTCAGATAATCGCCGAAAACGGGAGCATCGGCGACAATGACCTGATCACCCTCATTCTTAGAATCTAGAATGCGGAGCGGATTTCGCGTTAACCGTTCCTGACTTTCCGTCGACAGCGCCTCCGTATGTTTGCCGAAATACTCTACGAGTGCTGCTCTATAAGCAACGCGGCTTTCCGGGTCACCCAGCGTGTTTAGTTGCAGGGACGTACTGTCGTTCAATCCGAGATCCGCGAGAATCCGCGCGCCGGCAGCGATGACCTCGATATCCGCCATCGGTGTTGCGACGCCTATGGTCTCGATACCGATTTGGTGAAATTGACGTTGGCGGCCTTTTTGCGGGCGTTCGTGACGGAACATCGGGCCAGCATAGAAGAATTTCAGTGGCACTGATTGCGCCAACCCTTCGGAGATAAAACACCGTGCGACACCGGCGGTATTTTCCGGGCGTAAGGTAATCTCCTCGCCGCCCTTCGTGGTGAAGGTATACATCTCCTTCGTCACGATATCGGACGTATCCCCCAAAGTGCGGCGGAAAACATCAGACGATTCGAAAATCGGCGTCGCCATTTCCTCGAAGCCGTAGCGCTCCGCGATCTCGCGCGCCTCGTCCATGATTCGGCGGTGGGCGCGCATCTCCTTGGGTAATAGATCGTGCGTTCCACGTACCGGTTTTAAGGCAGCCATATCAACTCTTCACTTATTGGTTTCTACTATTCGCGGTCGCGATCTGGAGCGGCGCAAAATGTGCCGGGCGAGCAAATTGATCAGGCCGCAGGATAACCAGCATGGGTCATTTTCCGCTAAGAATCGTTGGCTGTGCCGTCCGTCAGCGCTTTAGGGTCCAGCTTCACGTTGCGTCGAACAGCACCGATCGGGCCGATTTCCGGCACAACTTTACCATCGACGGAAAACTCCAGCCCACCGGCATTGCCGGTCACCAAGGTCAACCCCGTCTGGCCGGGAACATGATAACTGTCACCCTTACGCAAGACGCGGGTGAGCAACAATTCACCATCATCCGCACGCACCTCAACCCAGCTATCGACCAGGGCTGTGATCTTGATGCGTGACCCCTCGTCCGCCTCTCCGAAGACACGGGGCTCGTCGTCCGAACTCGGAAGCGGTGCCGAGGGAGGACCGGAACCTTCGCTCTCTCCATTCACCACGCTCGCTGTTTGCGTCGATGTGACGGCGGCCGTTTGCACCTCTTCGGCAGACTTCGCCGCCGCGGCATTCAAGTCATCAACTTTGACCGTTTCAACTGCTTTTTCGGTGTCGGCAACCGTGGTTTCAGTCATTGCCGCGCTTTCCTGTTTCGGAGCGGCCTCTGCCGTTTCGATGGATTTTTCCACAATTCCCGACGTCACCTCCGTTGGTTTGACGGCCGTTTGATCCGAAACTGTCTCTCCCGTCGATGCGACCGCCTTGGAGATAGACTCAGTCGGTTTCGCGACCTCCGCCGCTATATCAGGCTGCGCCGGTACGAATTTTTTCGTTATTGCCGATGCTGTTTCCTCGGTGGCGGTAACTTTTGATACAGGCGCTTCGTTGGTTTCCGCCGATTGAGCTTCCGGTAAGGGCGTCGGCGCTGGTTCCGGTTTCTCAGTCGATGCTGTCGCCAAGGCAACGGCTTTCTCTTCAGTTCCAGACTCTGATTCTTGTTTCTTTGCTTCCGGTTCCGCTGCCTCGTCATTTCCCACAAGAGATGCGATCCGGTCCGGCAGTGACGGTACCATAACGACAATACTTTCGTTCGGCGACGAGACAAAAACCCATCCACCATACGCCACCGCCAAAAACACCGCGGCCGCCAATAAAATTGGCCCGCTAGGAATTTGCCCTTCCGGAAGCGGCGACGGGAAAACCAGTTGCGCGCGTTTTTCTTGAACTTTCCCCTCGTCCTTAAATCGCTCGACGACCTTGGCCCCGTCCAATCCCAAATGCTCAGCGTAAGCGCGCACAAACCCGACCGCATAGGTCGGACCCGGCAGCTTATCAATTTCATTGTCCTCGATCGCCTGCAGGTAGGCGCGGTGAATGCGCAGCATATCCGCGACTTCAGCCACTCCTTGGCCTTGCTCTTCACGCTGGGATTTCAGATATCGGCCAATCGTCATCGGCACCGATTTCGGCCCTAGACCGTTGCTGGTTTGCTGCGAAGAACTTGATTTTGGATTGTTACCCCACACGTCCTATCGATCCTGTCGTTCCGGTCGCAATTGAAACCAATTCAATATATTCAGCGCCTCCTGATTAGCCAAGTTTCTGAACAACCGGAAAAGCCGCGTAACTTCAGGTTTTTCAATAACAGTAAGGGTCTATGTAGTTCAACTTAATTAACTTTTTAAATCGCGATTCCCCGATCCCTCGCGAACGCCGACAATTTGCTTCTGAGGCTGTGATCAGCACCGTCGATGATCGTTGCGAGGTAGTTGCCGAACGCACCTGTATCAAGGCTGCGGGCCATCAGACGAACGCCACCGACTGCATTAGCGTTCATCGAAAGGTGACGAAACCCGATCCCAATCAATGCCATCGCCTCCAGCGGTTGGCCCGCCATCTCGCCGCATAGGCTCACCGGGATGTTGGCATTATCGCACATCCGCACGACATCGCGCAGCAACCGCAGCAACGCCGGGGACAAAGTGTCGTAACGTTCACCGACCTGCGGATTGCCCCGGTCGCTGGCAAACAGGAACTGCAATAAATCGTTCGATCCGACAGAGAGAAAATCAACGCGCTCCAAAAGCGACGGCAATTGGAAATAGAGCGACGGCACCTCAAGCATGGCGCCAACATGCAAGGCCTTCGGAAGAGTGATGCCGCGCGCGCGCGCCAGCGCCCATTCCCTATCCACAAGCGCACGCGCCTTATCGAACTCAGCGACTTCGCTCACCATGGGAAACATAATCCGTAAATTGCGACCTGATGCAGCTTCGATCAAGGCGCGCAATTGCCGGCAAAACATGCCGGGACGGTCCAAGGCGATCCGCATCGCCCGCCAGCCCATCGCCGGGTTCTCATCCTCGCCGCTGCTGAAATACGGCAGCAATTTATCACCCCCAATATCGAATGTCCGAAACACAACGGGCTGATCCCCGGCGGCATCGAAAATACCAGCATACGTCTCCTGTTGTTCCGACAGGCTCGGAAAATCTGGATGCAGCATGAAGGCGATCTCCGTGCGTAATAGACCGACACCATCCGCACCCGTATCCTCTAGGTGATCCAAATCGATCAAAAGACCGGCATTGATCAACAGCGATACATCGACACCGTCACGGGTTCGCGCGGGCAATCCGCGGATAGCTTCCTGTTCGACCCTACGCCGTTCCTGGGTATCGATACCCTCGCGGATACGGGCTTGAAATTCAGCACCCGGACGGATGACGACGACTCCAGCATTTCCATCCACCAGCACGGAAGCGCCCTCCTCAACCTGGCTCAGCACGTAGTGAATGCCGCCGACAACCGGAATATCGAGGGCCCGTGCCACAATGGCGACATGGGAATTGTAAGAACCTTCCTCTACAACCAAGCCGCGTAGATGACGGTGATCGTAATCGAGCAGCTCCGCCGGTCCCATGGAACGAGCAATCAACACGAACCCTTCTTCCGTGGCAGTCGTGTCAGCGCTCCGCTCCTCACCGGTCAAGTGCTGCAGCAAACGGTAGCCGAGATCGTCCATATCCAACAACCGCTCGCGGATGTAGGGATCGTTAATTTGCCGCATCCGCGCACGCGTATCGTTCAGCACCTTTGAGACCGCGGCCTCCGCCGTAAGGCCGCCGCGAACGGCTTCCCGAACCCGGCCAAACCAGCCCCTGTCCTCGGCGAACATCCGATAGGTCCGCAGAATTTCCAGATGTTCGCCGCCGCCGTCCCGATCGTAGCTCTCGACCATGGCGTCGAGGGACCGGCGCATATCGTCAACCGCGCCGTCGAGGCGTTCCAATTCCCGCTCCGGGTCCTCGGACACCGGTTGGTTGATCCTCGTTCCCCGGCGATGCAACAACGCCGGTCCGAACCCTAGGCCACCGTTCAATCGGGTGCCATTCAAGCGGGATGGTACGCCCAATGGCCTTTCCGCAGCAGTCAGCTCAGCTTGCTGAATGAGCTCGCCGCCCGCCACCAATTCGGCCAAGACCATGGCGATGGTCTCCAAGGTTTCGGATTCGCCTTCTACATAACCGCGCTCGCTCTGGTTCTGCACCACAAGCACGCCCAAAACCCGACGGCCCCGCAATATCGGCACACCGAGCAGCGATTGGAATATCTCCTCGCCGGTCTCCGGACGATAGGCGAATTGCGGGTGGGATTGCGCGTCTTCCAACGCCAGCGGGCGCGCATATGCGGCAATATCGCCGACCAGACCTTCACCAATTCTCAGACGGGTTCGGTGAACGGCATCCTTGCGCAATCCTTCAGTTGCGAACAGCTCGAGAATATCGCCTGGCCTTAGGACATAGACTGAGCACACTTCCGCAACCATGCCACGGGCAATTAGCTGGACGATGCGGTCCAGGCGTTCTTGCGCGCTGCCATGCCCGGCCATCGCATCCCGCAATTGGCGGAGCAACCGCCGCGAGCCAATCCAGCTTCTCTCGTCCGTCATAATCCCTGCGCGAACCGATCCCGCCCGGACCGGAAAGCTTCCCTAAACTAATCGGTATCCAAACCATAGGCAGTGTGGAGGGCGCGAAGCGCCAATTCGGCATACTCTTCGGCAATCAAGACGCTGATCTTAATCTCGGAAGTTGAAATGACCTGTACGTTGATTCCTTTCTCCGACAGTGTCTTGAACATCAATTGCGCGACACCTGCGTGACTGCGCATCCCGACACCAATTACCGACACTTTCACCACATCGGAATCGGCGATCACGGAGGCGAATCCGATTTCCTTTTGCAGCTCGCCAAGCAACTTCGTCGCGCGTTCGAAATCTATCTTGGCGACGGTAAAGGTAATGTCGGTAAGCGCACCGTCGGCGGCGGTGCTTTGGACGATCATGTCCACATTGACGTTCTCGTCCGCAAGCGGACCAAAAATACCGGCGGCGACGCCCGGGCGGTCAGGCACCTGAACCAGCGTGATTTTCGCTTCGTCCCGGCTATAGGCTATTCCGCTGACGACTTGATGTTCCAAAATCTCATCCTCATCACAAACCAGCGTTCCCTCTCCATCCGCGAAAGTTGAGCGGACATAGAGGCGTACACCGTGGTTCATTGCCATCTCAACGGACCGGGTCTGTAGGACCTTGGCACCCTGAGAGGCCATCTCGAGCATTTCTTCGTAAGTTATCTTGTCGAGTTTCCGCGCCTTGACCACGATCCGCGGATCGCAGGTATAGACGCCGTCGACATCCGTATAAATATCGCAGCGGTTCGCATTAAGCGCCGCAGCCAGCGCCACCGCGCTCGTATCGGAACCACCGCGCCCGAGCGTCGTTACCCGGTCATTGCAGGACAGGCCCTGAAACCCCGGCATCACTGCAACCTGGCCGTCGCGAAGCCGCTCCTCGACCGAGTCCGTCTCGATCTCCATGATCCGTGCCCGGCTATGGGCGTCGTCAGTTCGGATTGGCAATTGCCAGCCGAGCCAGGAGCGCGCAGTCACGCCCATTTCCTGCAACGCCAAGGCCATCAGACCCGTGGTGATCTGCTCACCTGCAGACACCACGACGTCGTATTCGCGGGCATCTTGCATCGAACTCATCGAGCTCACATACTCGACGAGCTGGTTCGTAACACCCGCCATCGCCGAGACAACAACAGCGACTTCATTGCCGGCATCGACCTCTGCTTTCACTTTCAGCGCGGCATTGCGGATGCGCTCCACATCAGCCACCGAGGTGCCGCCAAATTTTTGTACCACTCTCGCCATTGAATGGACCCTAATGCCGCTTTTTTGACGCCAATGCGCCGGTTGCCTTCCGAAGGCGGCGTATCCATACTCGCAACCTTCTGCAGGTGCAAGATTTGGAAGTTCTATCCAATGATGAAAAAGCAAACGGCACGACCGTTGGATGCCAGTGTTGACGCCCACGAAGTCGAGAAATTCAGCGCCTTAGCCGACGAATGGTGGGATCCGGAGGGCAGTTTCCAGCCGCTCCATAAACTAAATCCGGCGCGCCTCGGTTATATCCGCGATCGTATTTGTGACCATTTTGGCCGAAGCACTCAGGAACCAAAACCACTCATGGATCTGAGTCTGGCCGATGTCGGCTGCGGCGGCGGCTTGTTGACCGAGCCGATGGCGCGGCTTGGTGCCAATGTGACAGGGCTCGACGCATCGGAGCGAAACGTAATGGTGGCTCGAACCCATGCAGAGCGGATGGGATTAGACATCGATTATAGATACACGACGGTAGAGGCCGCCGCTGCGGCCGGCGAACAATATGACGTCGTCCTCAATATGGAGGTCGTCGAGCATGTCGCCGATGTCGACAGTTTCCTCGACGCCAGCTGCGCCTTGGTCGCCCCCGGCGGCTTAATGTTCGTCGCCACCCTCAATCGCACGATGAAATCTTTTGCCTTCGCCATTGTCGGCGCCGAATATGTAATGAGGTGGCTGCCACGCGGCACCCATGATTGGCGCAAATTCGTCCGCCCCTCGGAAATGGCGCACGCTTTGCGGCGCGGCGGCCTGTCGGACACGTCCTTCGCCGGATTGGCTTTCGATCCGCTAAATGGCAGTTGGCGAGTTGAAGAGCGGGATATTTCCGTCAATTACATGGGCTGCGCTATCCGGCCTCAATAACGAGGATCAAGCGTCCGAGCGGGGCAGGTTCGGTAAGCGGTAGACCTCGATGTCCTCTTCCTGCAATTCCTGCACCTCGTCGTCCGAAGCTTCGCCGCGAATGCCGCGTTCTGCCGTCTCGCCATAATGGATGCGGCGTGCCTCCTCGGCAAAATTCTCGCCCACATCTTCAGTGTTCTCGCTGACGTGGCGGTGGATTTCGGAGATCATCTCGCGGATCGCCGCGACCGGTGGGACGTTCGTCGCCGATGGCCGCGACGTGCCCATGTTCACGCGCGGCGCCATCGGGGCTTTCTCCACCGTCGAATTGCCGCAAACCGGGCACGCGACTTCCCCCGACGCGGACTGTTCTTCATAAGCAGTGCTGTTGTTGAACCACGCCTCGAAGACGTGTTCGTTCTCGCACCGTATGTTGAATGAAATCATCGCAATTCCGATTCAACGCTGTTGTTGTCATGAACCTCGAATATAAATGGCGATAGAACAACAAAGCTGCAAGGCCGTTTAATACAACGAGTAATATGAACAAACATCGACAAATCATGCCGTCGCCCTGGGTTCAGCGTTTCGCGACGCTGACATCGGCGGGAGACACCGCGCTCGACTTGGCCTGTGGCGGCGGGCGCAACGGACGCTGGCTACGCGCGCGCGGCCTCATCGTCACCTTTCTCGACTACGACGTGTCCGCCCTCGCGGACCTATCCAAAGTTGAGGTCATCGAAGCCGACCTCGAGACCGGAGGGCCATTCCCGCTGAAGGGGCGTACGTTCGATTGCGTGGTGGTCACTAATTATCTTTGGCGCGATATTCTGGATGACATTTGCGGCGCCGTGACCCCCGGTGGATTGCTGATCTACGAGACTTTCGGGCTCGGCAACGCATCGTTCGGTCGACCCCGCAATCCGGATTTCCTGCTCAAGCCCGGTGAGCTGGCAGCAGCTGTCAAACCCGCTTTACGTATCATTTGTTACGAACACGGGTTGCGCACCAAACCGTCGGACGCGGTGGTCCAACGATTGGCCGCAATCAAACAGTAATCAAGCGTTACTCGCCCGCTTGGCGTAGGCCAATCGGTGCTGCGGGTGCGAAATCCCGGTCGTGCGACAGGGCGGGCACCATGCCCCGTGCTTTGTCGATCAACGCAAAATCGAGTTCGGCCGTTACCACACCGGGCTCTTCGCCACCATCCGCGATGATTTCGCCCCACGGTGCGATGATCAGCGAATGTCCATAGGTCTCGCGGCCGTCTTCGTGATGGCCGCATTGCGCCGGGGCGACGACGAAACAACCAGTCTCGATCGCGCGGGCTTGCAACAGTATATGCCAATGAGCGCGCCCAGTTTGGCGGGTGAAGGCCGCCGGGACCATCAGAATACTCGCCCCCGCTTTCGCCAAGGCTCGATACAGATAGGCAAAACGCACGTCATAGCAGACCGTCATGCCAATACCGCACCACGGCGTCTCGGCGACCACGGCTCGGTCACCCGGCCGGAAGCCTTTCGATTCCCGGAAACTGACTCCATTCTCAAGGTCTACATCGAACATATGAATCTTATCGTAGGTCGCGGCGATTGCGCCCTTATCGTCGATCAAGAAAGAGCGGTTCACATTGCGCTCAACGTCCAGCAGCTTGATCACCAGCGACCCCGTGTGCAGCCAAATACCCAATTCCGCCGCCAACGCGCAATAAGCCTTAAGCGAGGTTTCCTCGTCTTCCGTCCGCACTACCTCAGCGGATTTCCTGCGGCTTCGCTGTACCAAATTGACAACCTCAGGCAGGCCGATCAATTGCGCGCCTTGGCCATGTGCCTCGCGGATCAAATCGCTGGAAATTTTAATGTTCTCGGCGATATCCGTGGTCGAAGTCAGCTGGACGCATCCGACTGTCAGCTTATCGCTCATTGTCCGGTGCTCAGCATCGCATCCAATTTCCCGGATGCCTCGAGCGCATGCAGCTCGTCGCAGCCGCCGATACCGGTATCGTTGATGAAGATTTGCGGCACCGTTTGCCGTCCCTCCGCTCGCGCCATCATTTCCTTTTTCAATGAGGGCTTGAACATCACGTCGAATTCCTCGAATTGAATTCCCTTATGGTCCAACAGGCGTTTTGCGGCGTGGCAAAATCCACAAAGCGAGCTGGTGTAAATTTCAACTTTGGCCATGGCTTTTCGTCCTAAGAGAGTCCCCGTTGCCTCTTAAATATATCGTCGGTCGCGATTTTGCCACACCCGACACGAAGACGTGACCGCGGCACCACCCGCCCGCAAGCCGCGAGTACAGGCCTCGGCCGTGGCGCCGGTCGTCAGAACATCATCGATTAAGATTACAGTCTTCCCTCGCAAGGTCGGCTTTCGGACCACGCGAACCTTGAAGGCGCTATGGACATTTCGCTCCCTGGCGCGGCGCGATAAGTGCCCTTGCGAGACCGTATTGCGACGACGTACCAGCATGTCGGGTGTGACTGGACACCCGGTGATGCGCGACAACCCCCGCGCCAGTAACAGCAATTGATTGTAGCGGCGGTGCAATAGCCGCCAAGGATGCAAAGGGACAGGCACCAGGATATCCGCCTGTGGCAAGAATTCGGCCACGGCCCGGGCCAACCAATAACTAAAGGCAACGGCGTAGCGTGTCCGGTCCGCATGTTTAAAAGTCAGCGTCAATGGCCGACTGGCGTCGTCATACAGCAACACCGAGCGGGCGGCGGTCGCTTCATGCAGGCTGCGTAGAGCGCGCCGTCACGCACCGCAAATTCAAACGGATAGCCGCAGCAGACACAGCACGGCGGCCCCGTAAACGTGAAATCCCACCAACAATCCGCGCACAACGCACCCGCGGCATCGATCAGCTCACTGCACACGAAACAACGCTGCGGAAAAATCAAATTGATAGTTGTCTGGGCAAAGGCTGCAACGCGTGTATACCGGCTCCCGGTGCGAAGGGCGGAGAAGTCGAAGCGCTGTCCCATTTGGCTTGATCGAAGAAATTTATTTGCCATTCCTGATACCGCTTCATCTCCGCCTTTGTGTGCGGTTAACACGATCATGGAAACTTCCGGCCAGTTTCGTCAGACGACGAACGGTATTTGCAGCACTCGGAACCGCGCGTCATATTGCGCCCATGCAAGAGACACCGGATATTTTCGATCGTGATTTATTGCGCCGCCGCCGTGACCGCGCAGCAGCGCATTTCGCCACGCACGATTTCCTCATCCGAGAAGTCGGCGAGCGTTTATCAGACCGACTGCTGGATATCGCGCGGCAGTTTCCGCTCGCGCTCGACCTTGGCGCGCGCTCTGGCGGATTCGGACCTGTTGCAGGCGGCCCCGGTGGTGTCGAGCACGTTATCTCCTGCGATCTTTCGGAGCGCATGATTGGCGACGTAGATGGACCGTCCGTTGTCGGCGATGCCGAATTCTTGCCCTTTGCCGACCAAAAATTTGATCTCGTCTTTAGCAATCTTGACCTTCATTGGGTAAATGACCTGCCGGGCAGTTTGGTGCAGATCGCGCGAGCTCTGAAATCGGACGGGTTGTTCCTCGGCGCGATCTTCGGCGGTGATACGCTGCACGAATTGCGCGACGTGCTGATGAGTGCAGAGCTGGAACTGACCAGTGGAGCCAGCCCGCGCGTCTCACCGTTTGCTGAATTGCGGGATGCAGGTGGATTGCTACAGCGCGGCGGTTTCGCGTTGCCCGTCGCGGACGCGGACAACATCACCGTGACCTATGACAATATCTTCCGCCTCATGGCGGATCTGCGCGGCATGGGAGAGAGCAACGTCGTGCGGGAAAAATTGAATGCTCCCACCCGGCGCGGCATCTTCCTGCGGGCAGCGGAACTTTACGCGGAACGCTATGCGGAAGCGGACGGTCAAATTCACGCGACGTTTCAGATCGTCTACCTGCACGGCTGGTCACCGCACGAGAGCCAACAAAAGGCTCTGCGGCCCGGCACCGCGACCCTGAGCCTCGCCGAGGCTCTCGACACATCGGAAGAAGCGACCGGAGACGCGGCCGCGCCCGGTCCCACGGATAAATACTGATCCCCATCAAAGAAACTCGCCATCTCTCATGAGATGGTCAGCGCATGAAAACGACAGCCTAGACCTTACTCGCATGCGTGATGGCGTCCCCAGCATTCAGCGGCGAGGCGACCGAAGGGGAGAAGACAGCACAGAAGTGGTGTGCGGAATGTCACGACATCTCAGGCGCGACCACCAGCGGCAAGGTGCCGGGATGGCGTCACATCGCGAATAACCCGCAACGCACACCCAAAACATTGCGCAATTTCCTGATCCGCCCGCACTGCGAAATACCGCAAATCGCCCTAACCCAGCGCCAAATCGACAATCTCTTGGCTTATATTTCGACGTTATGGAAATAATTGCTCTTCGATCCATAGTTGGACTTCGCGGCCCGTTCGGATAGATAGTGCGGGATGTACAATACAACCGATCCAGAAGAGTTCCGCCTGCCGGTCCGTGACACGCTGCTTGATGTCTTCAAGTTTTTATGGACCGCACGCCGTGATCTATTGCTTATGGCCGCGATCCCGGTCGTCGGCTTGACGATTTATCAGGTCGCGATGACCGATCTTTTTGGCGTCGTCAATCCCGCGGCCCCGGTAACCGCCGGTCCACCGGCGACCTTGTCGGCAGTCCTGATTCTGTATCTTCCCAGCCTCGTTCTTTACATCATGTTCGCCGTCGCCTGGCACCGACGATATTTGATGCGCGGGGAATCGAGCACGGTTTGGTCGGCACTGCGTTGGGACCCAATAAAATTGAAATTCCTGTTGAACTTTCTCCTGATCAGCTTGGTCGCGGGGGCAGTCGTTGCGGTGCCAATTGTCATGTTGACGATATTCGGCGTGGTGTTGAATTTCGCTGCTGCAGCCGCTACTGAAGCCTCTCCACCGGTGGACGTGAACACTTTGTCATCAGTCATCGGCATGGCTGCGGGCATCATGACGATGATCGTCTACCTTCGGCTGTCGCTTTGGCTACCGGCGACGGCGGTCGATGCGCCCGTCTCGTTACTCGAATCTTGGCGACTGGGCCGGGGGAATAGTTTACGGATTTTCATCGTCGCCTGCGGGGCGGAAATCGGTCTCTGGATCTTCGCGGTGATTTTCAATTTTGCCGTCGGTAGTTTACCTACCGGCAGCATTGCATTGCATTTGATCGCAGCACTGATCGAAAACTCGCTCGCCTATGCCGTCTTGGCGGCGGGTATCTCCGCAATATCGATCTGTTACGAACGCCTGCAGGCACGGATTGCCAACGATCCACTGTATAGTGGCATGCCGTTCATGGATTAAGGCGCGGCGACCTCACAACAGGTCGCAAAGCATTGCCACCAATGGCTCATCCGCGGGCGGCATCGGATAGTCGCGCATCCGAACCGGCCGCACCCAGGACAGTTCCTGCCCTTCCTTCGGCTGCGGCGTTCCTTGCCAAACCCGGCACACATAGAGCGGCATTAGCAGGCGGAAATCTTCATATTCATGGCTCGCAAAAGTAAACGGTGCCAAGCAAGACTCGCGGGTATCAACACCCAGCTCTTCCTCTAATTCACGGATTAGCGCCGCTTCTGGCGTCTCACCGGGGGACACCTTGCCACCGGGAAATTCCCACAGCCCGGCGAGCTTCTTACCCGCGGGCCGTTTCGCCATCAGCACGCGGCCGTCCGCATCCACCATCGCCACGGCGACGACGAGCAGGGTCGGTTTACTGGCAGCATTCGTCGCCCAGTCCCTTTGCGCTAATTGATACCGAAACGTCGCGACACCATCGTAACGTCCGCGCGTCCCCACCGCCTCGCCGGACTTCTCAAATCCCGCCGCCAATAGAACCTTCTCCGAGGCCAGGTTACCCTGCATCACTTCCGCTTCGAGCGCCTTCAACTCCAACGCTTCGAAGGCCAGTCTCGTGATCCTTTTCGCCGCTTCTACGGCATAACCCTTGCCCCAATGGGGCCGGGCAACCCAATAACCGATATCACCAACCCCCGCTTCCGCGTCGATCCGAATGCATCCGATGAAATCGCCACTCGCGATTTCTTCCACTGCGAAGAGCAACCGGTTTTCTTGCTGTGAGGCTTCGATATAAGCGCGGCCATCCGCTTCGCTGAAAGGATGAGGGATAGCCGCCGTCCAGCGGGCGAACTCTTCGTCTCCAGCGAACTCAATTAAGGATTCCAGGTCGCGTTCGTCTAGGGAGCGGAACCGCAATTGCGCGCTGGTGAAGGGCAGGCCCGTCCATCCGGCTCCGGCCGCCCTGCAGCTGGTTTCCGGTGGTGACGACATGCTACAGCGCGGACCAGACCCGGGCCTTGCCGCGTCCGATCCCGATATCGATGGTTAAATGTACCTGACCGGTTTTGAGATGAGAGATCACCGCAACCTCATCAATATCAGGCAGTGATTCTCCGGCTTTCGCCACCACGACCTCGCCGATGGAAATGCCCAGCAAATCGCGTTCAGCTTTCTCCCCAGCTTTACCAACCGCCATGACAATGCGGCCCGCGCGAGGATCTGCCCCGGCAATGCCCTTGCCCACCAATGTGGAATCGACGATGGCCCGGCCGATATTTCGCGCCGCCCGCTGTGATTCCGCGCCGACCACATCACACGTCAGCAAACTCCCCGTTGCCGCGCCATCGCGCACAATCATCCGGGCCAACTCGATTGTCATGTCTTCGAGTGCGGCGCGAAAATCCCGTAAGGCAGGATCGCTGGCGCGTTCTATCTTCGGTTGACGTTTCACCTGCCCCGTCGCAGAGAGCAACACCGTATCGCTGGTCGAGGTGTCACCGTCGACGGAGATACAATTGAACGAACGGTCGACCGCACGCGTCAGACAACTTTGCAGCACCTTCGCCGGTATCTTCGCATCTGTGAACAAGAACGAGAGCATGGTGCCCATATCCGGCGCAATCATGGTCGAGCCTTTAGCAATACCCGCCAAGGTCACATCAACATTGCCGATCTTCACTTTGCGCACGGCTGCTTTCGGAAACCGATCGGTGGTCATGATGCTGCGGGCAGCGTCATGCCACGCGGTTTTCTTCAACGCTTTCACGCCCATCGGCACTTTATCAGCGACAAAACGGGTCTTTTTCTTTTCACCGATGACACCTGTTGACGCGAGGAAGACTTGCGACGTGCGGCAACCAATCAATTTCGCGGCGGCGGCAGCCGTGTTCTCCACCAGCTTGCGCCCTTGTCCGCCCGTAAAGACGTTTGAGTTTCCCGAGCTGGCCACGATGGCGCGGACCTTGCCGCCCGGCAACTGGCGTTTGCTCCATTCGACCGGCATCCCAGGACACCGCGAGCGGGTCAACGTGCCGGCGATGGTCGAGCCCGGCACCAATTCAGCGACGAACAAATCTTGTTTGCCGTTATCCTTCAGGCCAGCCGCGACACCCGAAATGCGGACGCCCGCAACACTCGGGATTTTTGGCAACGGTGGAAATGCGTCTTTCTCTGGCATGATAGACCTCAGGTTCTATAGTCTGCGTTGATCTCGATATAGCCGTGGGTCATATCACAAGTCCAAACCCGCGCTTTGCCGCGACCGACGCCGACATCTACGGCAATCTTGACCTCTCGGCCCGACATATGCGCGCCAGTCACGGATTCGTCATAGCCGTCGACCAATTGCCCTTCGACGGTAATCGGCAGCCCGCCCATACCGATGGACATTTTATCTCGGTCGGCCTTTTCCCCGGCTTTACCAACGGCCATGACGACCCTGCCCCAGTTCGGGTCTCCACCGGCAATTGCGGTCTTCACTAAGGGCGAATTCGCGATGGCGAGCCCGATGCGCCGCGCCGCCGCCGCAGATTCGGCGCCGCTAACATCGATGGTAACGAACTTTTGCGCCCCCTCGCCGTCGCGCACCACTTGGGTCGCAAGATCGATTGCCACTTCGCGCAGTGCTTCACGGAAATCCTTAAGATGAGCATCGCCAACACCGCTGACGCGCGGATGTTTGGCTTGACCCGTCGCCGCCAATAACATCGTGTCGCTCGTCGAAGTATCGCTGTCGACAGTGATGCTGTTGAAGGAGCGGTCGGCCGCATCGCGCAGCAAGCGCTGCAATATGGGAGCGGGTATCTTCGCATCGGTAAAGACAAAGGATAGCATTGTCGCCAAATCCGGCGCGATCATGCCGGAACCCTTGGCGATCCCGACAAGGGTTACCTCGGATTTGCCGATCTTCACCTTGCGCATGGATGCTTTCGGGAACGTGTCGGTGGTCATGATCGCCGCCGCGGCATCGGCCCATTTCGCCTTGCCGAGCTTGCGGATGACCAAGGGCAATTTGCTCGCGATATAATCATGTTCTACGGGAACGCCGATCACGCCGGTCGAGGCGATGTATATCTCGTTCCGACGGCAACCAAGACGTTTCGCCGTTTCCGCGACGGTATGCTCGACCGTGCGGTCTCCCGCCTTGCCGGTAAACGCATTGGCGTTGCCTGAATTGACCACAAGACCTCTAATGCGCCCCGTCTTCAAGATCGAGCGGCACCAATCCACCGGCGCGGAGGAGCATTTCGATTGCGTGAAGACACCAGCGACTGTCGAGCCTTTCGCAAGTTCGGCGAAAAATAAATCATGGCGGCCGCTCTCCTTCAAACCGGCGGAGACGCCCGCGGCGCGGACACCCGGCACCGGCGCCAAAACAGGAAAACGACTGGGCGCGAGGGGCGATTTCTTGAACATGATCTGTCTACTTCTTAGCAGGTTTAGCGACACTTGGCGGCGGCAGAGGCTGGCCTTCAAGAGTGAAACGCTCAATTTTGGCGGCGCCTCGCGCGGACGTCAGAATTT
The DNA here is from genome assembly GCA_049601975.1 of Alphaproteobacteria bacterium. Lineage (GTDB taxonomy): Bacteria > Pseudomonadota > Alphaproteobacteria > UBA8366 > UBA8366 > UBA6544. Next base: position 21,419 of record JBMYRC010000024.1, read on the forward strand.
CAGCGGTGAGAAGGCGTCCGAGATCGCGGGTAATTTGCGGACGCACTTGAGCGAACGGTGGGACGGAACTATTCCGCCGATCCTCAACTTTAATGATATGCCAGCCGAATTCCGTCTTTACCGCTGTTTCGGTCATCTCGCCCGGTTTCATCGCGAAGGCTCTATCGGCAAAGGGTTTCACCATATCACTCTGGCGAAAATAGCCGAGGTCACCACCTTGCGGAGCAGCGGGATCCTTTGAATGAACCTTCGCGACTTCCGCGAACGGCTGCCCGCCCTTGATCATCTTTATGACTTCTTTCGCTTCGTCTTCGGTCGACACCAGGATATGGCGGGCCCGCACTTCCAGCCGCGAGGGCGTTTTCTTCGCAAGCTCGTCGTAACGGGCTTTCAGCTTTTCTTCCGTGATACTTTGCTTGAGCAAGCGATTCAAATAGACCCGTCCGATGATAGAATCTTTGGCGACTTTGACCGCCGTCTTCACTTCGGGATCGCCCGCGAGGTTGTTCAAACGACCATGGATCGTCATCAACCTCCCATTGATCAACTCCTCAAGGAGCTGACCGTAAACAGCCCGCAATCCGCGCTGGCGATGTTGACGGGGCAATTGTTGGAAAGCTTGAAGGATCTGGCTGGAGAGTATTTGTTCTCCATCGATCGTCGCGATAACCACGTCCTTGGCCAAGCGGTCGCGCACCGATTGGGCGTCGGCGGAAGCGGGCGCAAAGAGGATTGCCGCTGTTACAGTCAGCACGGTAGCAATAGCGCGAAGAAACATCGATTATCCCTCAATCACATCGAAAAGATGCTCTGTTTTCCTGTCTTTTAGCCAGTCTGCATCTTAATTGGCATAATGCATATGTATCGACGCGGAACAAGTGTTGGACGTCATGCCGGACCCAAGTTGGTCTTTACATCTATTTATCCGGAGGATAGGCATAATTGCGCTTGCGCTGGAAACACGCGCTATTCGTTGACAGGCGAGTTTTAGACCATCATATGTCTCCAGCGCATCAACACGCCGATGCGTTTCACAATTGTAGTTTCACTGTATTCGAGGTCGCGATGATCGGCGGAGTTTTGAAACGGGTGTTCGGATCGTCAAACGACCGGGTACTGACGCGTCTACAAGTCAAGGTCGATGCGATCAACGCGGCGGAAGCGGACATACAAAAGCTCTCCGATGACGACCTGAAGGGGCAAACAGCGACGTTCCGGACCCGTCTCGAAGCCGGTGAGACGCTTGACGATATTTTGATCGAGGCCTTCGCAACCGTACGCGAAGCAGCAGTCCGTACATTGGGCCAGCGGCATTTCGACGTGCAGCTTCTCGGCGGCATGGTGCTGCATCAAGGCAAGATTTCGGAAATGCGGACGGGTGAAGGCAAGACCTTGGTCGCCACCTTGCCAGTCTACCTCAACGCCATTGAAGGCAAGGGCGTGCATGCCGTCACGGTGAACGACTTCCTGGCGCAACGCGATGCCCGCTGGATGGGCCAAGTCTACGAGTTCCTCGGCCTTACGGTCGGCTGCATCGTGCATGGATTGGATGACGACGAACGCCGTCAGCAATACGCCTGCGACGTGACCTACGGCACCAACAACGAGTTCGGTTTCGATTATCTGCGCGACAATATGAAATTCTCATTGGACGAGATGGTTCAGCGAGAGTTCAATTTCGCCATTGTCGATGAGGTCGACTCCATCTTGATCGACGAAGCACGCACACCGTTGATCATCTCCGGGCCAACCGAAGAGACCACGGAGATGTATCTCCGCGTCGACAAGCTGATCCCCGATCTGAAAGGCGAAGACTTCGAAAAAGACGAGAAACAACGCACCGTCACCATGACCGAGCTGGGCTCGCAGCACATCGAGGATTTGCTCGAAGAATCCGGCATTTTGGAGCAGGGCAACCTTTACGACGTGCAGAACATTTCGCTTGTCCATCACGTTAACCAGGCCCTGCGCGCTCACAAATTATTCAGCCGCGATACCGATTACATCGTTAAAGACAATAAAGTCATTATTATCGACGAGTTTACCGGCCGAATGATGGAGGGCCGACGCTATTCGGACGGGCTACACCAGGCCCTGGAAGCGAAAGAAGGGGTCGAAGTTCAGACAGAAAATCAAACCCTGGCGTCGATTACGTTCCAGAACTATTTCCGGCTCTATCCCAAACTGGCGGGCATGACCGGCACCGCAATGACGGAAGCGGCGGAGTTCGGCGAGATTTACAGCCTCGAAGTACTCGAAATTCCGACCAACCAGCCGATGGTTCGCAAGGATCAGGACGATGAGATTTATCGCACGACCGGTGAGAAATACGATGCGATCGTCGACCAGATTGCCGAATGCCACGAGCGCAATCAACCGGTCCTGGTGGGCACCGTCAGCATTGAGAAATCGGAAGAACTCTCGAAGCTTTTGAAGAAACGTAAGATGACGCATGAGGTGCTAAACGCCCGTCACCACGAGAATGAGGCCTTCATCGTCGCCGACGCGGGTACCCCCGGCGCGATCACCATCGCGACGAACATGGCGGGGCGCGGGACCGATATACAGCTCGGTGGCAATCTTGAGATGCGCCAGTGGCGAGAACTCGACGGCATTGACGACGAAGCGGAACGCGACCGCAGGACGGCCGAGATTACCGCCGATATCGCCGCGAAACAAAAAATCGTGAAAGACGCCGGTGGGCTTTATGTCCTGGGAACGGAACGTCACGAATCTCGACGCATCGACAATCAGTTGCGCGGCCGCGCAGGACGCCAGGGCGACGCCGGTGCGTCGAAGTTCTTCCTCAGCCTCGAAGACGATTTAATGCGCATCTTCGGCTCCGAGCGGATGGACAGCATGCTGCAAAAACTCGGACTGGAGGAAGGCGAAGCCATCGTCCATTCCTGGATTAACAAGGCACTTGAAAAAGCCCAGCAGAAAGTTGAAGCGCGCAACTTCGACATCCGCAAGCAATTGCTCCGCTTCGACGACGTGATGAACGATCAGCGGAAGGTCATCTACGAGCAACGCAAGGACCTGATGCGGGCCGAGGAAGTCGCCGAAACCATTGCCGACATGCGCCACGAGGTAATTGAGGATGTGGTCACCAGATGCATTCCTTCGGACGCTATGTCAGAGCAATGGGACCTCGCAGCACTTCACGAAGAATGCCTGCGCCTTATGTCTCTGGATTTACCGGTAGCGGAATGGGGCAAAGAAGAGGGCATCGCTGACGAAGAAATCCTGCAACGTCTGCTTGATGCCTCAGATCGCAAAATGGCTGAGAAAGCCGCCAATTATGGACCGGCGGTCATGCGGATGGCGGAGAAGAGCCTGCTGCTGCAAATTCTCGATCATTCTTGGAAAGAGCATCTCCTGCAGCTAGACCACCTGCGCCAAGGCATCGGCCTGCGCGCCTATGCGCAGCGCGACCCGTTGAACGAGTACAAGCGGGAAGCGTTCGAGATGTTCGAAGAAATGCTGGGACGGGTCCGGCAATCCGTGACCGAGATTTTGAGCCATGTTGAACTTACCTTCGATGGCACCGAAGAGGATGCTTTCCGCCGCGACATGCCCGAGATGGCGGAGACGCGCGAGGACCCGGCTCTTGCCTTGGGCGGTGGCGAAAGTGCCAGCCCGGAAGACGGCGAACTCGCGAGCGCTCCGGTGCAAACGAGGAATGCCGCCGCGGTCGTCGACCCCAATGATCCCGAGACGTGGGGCAAAATCTCACGGAATGCGTCCTGCCCCTGCGGCTCCGGTAAGAAGTACAAACATTGCCACGGCCGCGCACACTAAGACACAACCACCGACGAACCACCGTCGCGACGGCAGAAATGCCCAGCTATAATTCCAGCTTCGCTCCGCGCCCGAAATGGCGGGTTTTATTTTCATGTAGCTATATCCCGCCGCACCACGCATCATTTCCTCCGGCTGGCAGGAGCAAACCGATATGCACAATCGTCGTGAAATATTAACAGGAACGACCGTAAGCATCACCGGTCTGCCTCTCGCGACAATCCTTGGCGATCCAAAACTCGCGGCTTCACTGTTGGAGCGACACTCGATGAAGCTTACAAATGGCAAGACAGTGAGTGCGTATCTTGGCCTTCCCAGACGGACGCCCGCACCCGCGGTCGTGTTGTTCCACGAATGCTGGGCTGCAAACGATCAAATCAAGGCCGTGGCGCAGGAATTCGCGGAAAAGGGCTATGTAGCCCTTGCCGTCGACCTCTTTGACGGGAGGGTGGCCACAGTGCGAAACGGCTGATGGGCCGGGTTGGGCAAGCCGAGGCCTTAGATATAAGCCGAAATGGCTTCAATAGTTAAAATCACAAAAGCGCGTCAACGGCAAACTAGCGCCTGTAGGATGCTGCTTCGGTGGAGGCTGGGCATTCAGCGCGGCCACGGTCGAGCCCGTCGATGCTACCTTCGTCTATATATGGCCGGGTCAATCATCCAACCGGTGAACTGCGGCATCTTAAAGGACCGGTCATGGGTCATTTCGCAACGCACGACATGTGGATCAACCGCGACATGGTCACGCTGTTCGAATTGGGCCTGCTGAAGGCACAGAAACGCTCGATCAGCCATTGGTATAAAGCCGGCCATGCATTCGCCAATCCGACTGGCAGTCGATATGACAATAAAGACGCAGCACTCGCCTGGCAGCGAACAATGGCGTTTCTAGAGACTGAGTTTAACCGGAAATAAAAGGTTCTAGCGTCGCAATCCCTCGCGACGTTCGATATCGATCGCCTTCTGGGCCGCACCATTCTTACGGAGCACTTCGATATAATCGAGATAAACCTTGAGGATTCCCGGAACATCGGGATTAAGCCGTTCCCACAACGCGACGCTACTCGGATGAGAGCGCTGGGTTTGCATGCGGAAGGTTTTGCACCAGTTATCCTCCAACGTTCGGCGGAACTTAATCATCTTGGTAGATCGCTTATCAAGCCCAATATCCTGATAGGCGCGCTCTTCGTAGAGATAAGCTTCGCACTCCAAATCGATGGTACGCACGTGCTCTAAACGGCCTCTGTAGCGCTGCATGCCATGGCCGACCAATTCGTGCACCAAGACGGCAGCGAGCTCGGCGGCGGGCCACTTCGCTCCGTATCTCCCGACAACGGTGACGAACTGTTTAGACGAACCGCCAGCCTGATAATACTCGGGGAAATACGCAGCGATGGTGAGTCCAAAAAATCGGCTTTTCGGGAAATGTGGGTCGTAGACGATCACAACATTTCCGGCGCTTTGCAGGGTTTCGATCGCGCGAATGCTGAACGGTGACTTGCGATGAAGAATATCGATGGCCTCCTTGAGGCGCGCCATTGCCTTGCCCGTTTCCAATGGGGCGATGTCGAGCTTCACGCCCGGCCGCAAGCCAATCGCACCGAGCGACAATCCACGGTAGGTTTCCTGCACGACAAACGGCGTGGCGGCGGACAGCAAGGGCGATGCCGCGCATACGAACAATATTACTAACGCGAGGACCTTACCGCGCATCGATCTCAACCAATCGTTTTGTATCTGTGCGGCAGCTTAGACCAATTGCCGCAAAGACCCAAATTCGCTTGGAGCGATATTCCGTAAATCCGAAATTATAAATCCGTTAACCGGCGCGCCTAGTCTGCGTCTTTCCGCGGCGGCGATTAACGACCGATTCTTCTTCGAACAGATCGCTCAATTGATCCATCATCGTGCCGCCCAACTGATCGACGTCTACAATTGTAACCGCCCGACGATAATATCGGGTCACGTCGTGCCCGATGCCGATGGCAACCAGCTCAACCGGCGATCGGTTCTCGATATAATCGATGACATCCCGCAAATGCCGCTCAAGATAATTGCCCGGATTGACCGATAGCGTCGAATCATCAACCGGGGCGCCGTCCGAGATCACCATCAGAATGCGCCGTTCCTCGGGCCGGTGAACGATCCGGTTATGCGCCCACAAGAGCGCCTCACCGTCGATGTTTTCCTTCAAGAGCCCTTCGCGCAGCATAAGTCCAAGATTCTTGCGCGCCCTGCGCCACGGCGCATCGGCAGATTTATATACGATATGGCGCAAGTCGTTGAGACGTCCCGGATTGGCCGCTTTCCCCTCGGCGATCCAGCGCTCACGCGATTGTCCGCCCTTCCAGGCGCGGGTCGTGAACCCTAGAATTTCCACCTTAACCGCGCACCGCTCCAACGTCCGTGCCAGGATATCGGCGCTCATCGCGGCAATGCTGATCGGCCGGCCGCGCATCGAACCCGAGTTATCAATCAGCAAACTGACCACGGTGTCGCGGAACTCCATGTCCTTCTCTTCCTTAAAGGACAAGGCATGCAGTGGATTGATCACCACCCGGTCCAGACGACTGGTATCGAGCAGCCCCTCTTCCAAGTTAAATTCCCAGGACCGGGTTTGCTGCGCCATAAGCCGCCGTTGCAGGCGATTCGCGAGTTTGCCTATCAAACCTTGCAGGCTGACTAACTGCTGGTCGAGCAGCTGACGCAGCCGTCCCAATTCCTCGGCGTCGCACAGGGTTTCCGCCGGTACAACCTCGTCGAACTTCTCCGTATAGGCTTTGTAGAACGGCTCTTTCGGAAGGTTCGACAAATCGTTCTCCGGCCGCCAGGGCGTACCGGGATCACCGGGTTCTTCGCTGCCGGTCATCGGCATGGTTTCGCCCATTTCATCGTCCGAGGCCGAATCGCCCATTTCGTCGTCGCCGGCCTCACCCATCATGGCTTCAGACATGGCCTCGCCTTCGCCGGAGAGCTCGCCGCCCTCCTCGTCCTGATCGGGCTGCGAATCGGCGTTTTCGCCGTCGTCGTCACTGCCATCCATCTCGTCGGCGTTTGAATCGGCACCAAGATCGATATCTAGGTCGGACAATAGATCGCGAACCGCCTCACCATAGGATTGCTGATCGGTAATCCGCGCTTCCAGCTTATCCAAAGCGTGGCCGATCTTCTTGTCCAAAATCGGCTTCCATTGATCATAAACCGCCTGGCCTGACGGCGGCGGCGGCGCGCCGGTCAGTTTCTCCCGCGCTAGCAGACGCACAGCTTCTGGCAAGGTCGCTTCGGTGCGCTCCTTGACCCGGTGAAGGCCCTGCTGGCGAAAGCGGGTCTCCATGGCCGTGGCCAAGTTTTCGGAGAGCCCGATCATGCGACGGGCGCCGATGGCTTCGACACGGGCTTCCTCGAGCGCTTCGAACATCAACGGTGCCACATCGCCGCTAGGCATGTTCTTAGAATGCGTTGCAGCATCGTGATGCCGCAGACGCAAAGCAATACCGTCCGCTTCGCCGCGCACTTGCGCCACTTCGTTCGGCGGCAAATCGCGACTCGGGAACGGCACACGCGCACGGGTACCGGTGATTCCCGACGGTTCATTCGAAAACGTAACGTCGATATCATCCCGCTCAGCGATCGACCGCAACGTGGCGGACGTCGCTTGCTTAAATTGTTCGACGGGCGACAGGTCGTCGCTCACGGCAAGCTCCTCAGGTCAGTTGCACCTGTACTCCGGTTTCCGGCAATTCGGAACCGAAACAACGCTGATAATATTCCGCCACGATCGGCCGTTCCGTCTCATCGCACTTGTTCAAGAACGTGCAACGGAAAGCAAACCCAACGTCGTCGAAAATCTGGGCGTTTTCAGCCCAAGTCAGTACTGTCCGTGGCGACATGACGGTCGAGATATCGCCGTTAATGAAGCCAGACCGCGAGAGATCGGCGCAAGCCACCATCGCTTCGATGGTTTTGCGGTCTTCTCCGTTGTTCCAGGTCGGAATTTTCGCGGCAACGATTTCGGTCTCGGCCTCATGTGGAAGATAATTCAGGCTCGTGACAATGTTCCAACGGTCCATCTGGCCTTGGTTGATCTGCTGTGTGCCGTGATAAAGGCCTGTCGTATCGCCAAGCCCGATTGTGTTGGCTGTGGCGAACAAGCGGAAGAATTTGTGCGACCGGATGACCTTGCTTTGATCGAGCAGTGTCATCTTGCCTTCGACCTCGAGAATCCGCTGGATCACGAACATCACGTCCGGGCGACCCGCATCATATTCGTCGAAGCACAGCGCGCAGGGTTGCTGCAGCGCCCAAGGCAGAATGCCTTCACGGAATTCGGTGATCTGCTTGCCGTCTTTCAAGACAATTGCATCCTTCCCGATCAGATCAATACGGGAGATGTGGCTATCGAGATTGACGCGCACGCAAGGCCAGTTCAACCGCGCGGCGACCTGCTCCACATGGGTCGACTTACCCGTTCCGTGGTAGCCTTGGATCAGGACACGACGATTATGGGAAAATCCAGCAAGGATCGCCATCGTGGTGTCGTGGTCAAAGATATAGGTGTTGTCGATATCGGGGACATAATCGGACCCCTCAGAGAAAGCCGGGACCTTCAAATTCGAATCAAGGCCAAAAGCCTCACGAACCGATACCTCGGTGTCTGGCGCGTCGAGTGTATGCGCCCTAACGCGCTCTTCGTTATCAGTGCTCATAAATCCGTTCCGATTTGCGATTATAGCCGCGTAAACTTACGCGGTGACGCATTTTCGCAGGGTTGAATATGCGTCGTTGATGTCTTTCAGCCTTTCCTCGGCAAGCTTGTCGCCGCCATTCCGATCAGGGTGATGGGTTTTGACGAGTTCTTTGTACCTAGTCTTTAATTCGCTCAAGGATGCCGAAGGGTCAAGTCCCAGAATGCTGAATGCTTTTCCTTCGGGTGATTCAGGCGGCGGACGATGCGCCCCTGCGGGCTCTTCACGCGCCTGGGATTTTCCCCGCATTGCGCCAAATCCGTCGCTAAAATTTGCGTCGCGCACAAACCGCCAGCGACGATCACCTTCGGCGCTGCCCATCGGCCAAGTTGGGCGGCGCCAAACCGTATCTTCGCGAATTTCGGTCTCAATTTCGTCCGCGCCCATGCCGGCACAGAAATTCCACGACTTGTTATAGGCGCGTACATGCTCGAGACAGAACCAAAAATAGTCCCCGAGAAGCTCCCGCGATTTCGGCGCGCGATGTTCAGCCGACATATGGCAATCCGGGTGATCACATTCCCGAAGCCGCGTGCCGCTAAACGTCAACGCCGGTTTAAATTTGTCTGTGCTGCGTCTCATACCCAGAAATATGACCCGCACCTCGTTCCGAAGCAAGCGGGTGACACGTCAGTCTTTGCGCTTAGGACGCTTTTGAGCGGTCCTCATAGAATTGCGGCCAAAAGTCCTTTACGATATCGCCATCGGCCGCCAAGGCGTGACACGAATCGATGAAAAACGGACGCTTCCCGACATTCGCTGGTTTCGTATTGTGTTCCTTATCTTCGCGGAACCGCGAGCCCGACATGGTCTGGAAACATGTGGTCGCGATCGGGCGCAGCAACTCGAACAGATGTGTACACCCGCGCCGCCCGCCCATAAGTTTATGGGCCCGCCGGGTCCAACCTGGACCGATCTTCAGGCCTTTCAGATCTTCCACGTTGAAGGCCGCATTCCCGCAAATCGGATAAGGCGTGTGATCCATGCAGCCGACAGCTTCGTGAATCACCAACTCGTCGTCTACCGTCAGGCGGATCGTCATATCATGTACCGGTTGTCCTGCTGGCATATCGCCATGAGCATGGCTCCAAAAGGCGTAGGTCTTCGTGTCGACCAACGTCCCCTCGATATCCCAAAGACCGTCTTCGCGGCGATATCCACGAGTCTCGATCCGACGGGTATGCAGATGTTCGCGGGAAGCGGCCGGGGGCAAGGGCATGTAAACCTCTTCATTGCATTATCAGTAGGCGGGATATCAAACGTCTTCCGGCAATAGAAAACCTCGCCCCGTGGGTCGAGTATCAGCGGAGCCCGTCGAAGATGACGGAGTCAACCGAAGCGAGGAAATCTGATTGCGCTGGCGACGTAGTATTTCAAACCGGAAGCCGTGAAAATTGAAGACCTGCCCCGGTTCAGGAATCATTCGTGATTCGTAGAGCACCAACCCTGCGACAGTCGACGCCTCGGCATCCGGTAAGGTCCATTCGAACTCGCGATTGAGATCGCGGATGGTGACGGTACCATCGACCAGATACGAGCCGTCCGGTTGCGGTCGAACACCGCGCACGATCTTGTCATGCTCGTCATCGATCTCGCCAACGATCTCCTCCAGGATATCTTCCAATGTTACGATGCCCATGAAGGCGCCGTACTCGTCGACAACGATCGCGAAATGCTCGCGCCGCTCGCGAAACGCCAGAAGCTGGTCTAATAGGGTCGTCGTCTCGGGAATAAACCAGGGCTGACCCGACAGTGAGGCCACGTCGATCTCCTCGACCTTGCCCCGACGAATCCCGAATTCACGCAACAGGCCTTTTACGTGCAAGACGCCGACGATATCGTCCGCGTTGCTGCGATAAAGCGGCAACCTGGTGTAGGGACTGTCGAAAACGATTTGCAGGATTTCCGGCGTCGGAAGGTCTGCATCGATCATTGTCACATTGCGGCGATGGGTCATGACCTCGCCGACTTCGACATCGTCCAGTTCCAAAATGCTGTGCAACATCTGGCGTTCGTGGCGAATTTCCGGCTCCGGTCCGGTATGCAGGGCAATGGCACCACGCAATTCTTGCTCGCTCTCGGCGCGATCGGCGCTTTCTACCGGCGCCACACCGAACAGTTTCAAGGTGCCGCTGGTAACCGCATGAATGGCGTTGGTCACCGGCCCGAAGAGGTAGACGATCACGCGAATGAGCGGCGCCACCGCCAGCGCCATTCTGTCGGCACGCGCCAAAGCGTATGTTTTTGGCGCCACCTCCGCGAAGATTAGCACCAGCAAGGTCATCACCACGGTCGCATAAAGAACGCCCGCCTCACCGAAGATGAATAGGAACGCCGTCGTCGCCAGCGATGTCGACAGGATATTGACCAGGTTATTACCGAGCAGGATGGCGCCAATCAGCCGTTCCCTTTGCTCATATAGCGCTAATACGATAGCGGCACGGCGATCACCTTGTCGCGCCAACTCGTGCATTCGCGGCTGGGACGCCCCGGTCAGGGCCGTCTCGGAGCCGGAAAAGAATGCGGAGAGGATCAGCAAGACGAAGATCGCCGCTATCAAACCCAAATATTCGATACTCATGCGGCAACCACCTCGCCCAGGACCCCGAGGACCTGCTCATCCTCGACATCCTTGCTCACAAAGGCCTCTCCGATCTTTCGCACCAAAATGAACGTCTTACGCCCGCCCCGCGTTTTCTTGTCCTTCGCCATGTGCGACAACAGCCGTTTAGGCGACCAAACGATGCCTTGTCCGATCGCGTTCATGTCGCACTCCAACCCGACAGAGGCAAAATGACGGTGCACGCGATCCGAGTCGCCAGCCGGACAATACCCAAGCGCCGTCGACATCTCGAACGCCAAGGTCATGCCAATGGCCACGGCCTCACCGTGCAGCAGAATATCGCCGTAAGACACTTCAGCTTCCAACGCATGGCCAAACGTATGCCCGAAATTCAACAACGCCCGACGATCCGCCTCGCGTTCGTCCTCCGCGACGATTTTAGCCTTGGCTTCGCAGCTTTGGACGACCGCGGTTCGCCGCGCGGTCATGTCGCCTTCAATCACGTGAGCCCCATGACGTTCGAGCCAACCAAAAAATGCGGCGTCGTCGATCAGGCCGTATTTGACGATTTCCGCATATCCCGCCAGTAACTCCCGGCGCGGCAAGGTATCCAGTACGCCGACATCCGCCAAAACCAACTTTGGCTGGTGGAACGCCCCCACCAAATTCTTGCCCTGCGGCGTATCGATCGCCGTCTTTCCGCCGACGGAACTATCCACCTGCGCCAGCAGGGTCGTCGGAACCTGAATGAAATCGATACCCCTCAGCGCGATAGCCGCCGCGAAGCCGGTAATGTCACCGATCACTCCGCCGCCCAAGGCGACCAATGTCGTCGACCGATCGATCCCGAGCGTCAATAGCTGGTCGAGTAGGGATTCCAGATGTTTGAAATCTTTGGTTTGTTCGCCCGGCGGCAGAATGATCGTATTGAACGCGATTTCCGCATCGCCCAAGGAATGCGCCAAAGTATCGTGATGGAATTTCGCCACCGTCTCGTCCGTGACGACGATGACCCGGTCACCGCCAACGACATCACGCATCAGCGCCCCGGCGCGCGCGAGGACCCCGTCACCGATCACGATGTCATAGGACCTGTCCGCCAAGTCTACATGGACGATTTCTGATTCAGTCATCCTGTGGGGCCTCCCGGTCCCGCCAATAAGCTTCGAGCGCATCAATAACCCGGTCGACGGTCGCGTCGCGCGGGCCGTCCGTACTCTCCACCGTCAAATCTGCCTCGCTATATGTCGGATACCGCTCATCGATTAATTTTTGTAGTGCACCCTGCGGATCGGAAGTTTTCAGCATTGGTCTGTTGTCGCGTCGGCTAACACGCCGCCAGAGGGTTTCGAAATCTGCCCTGAGCCACACCGAGACGGTTAATTCCTTAATCGCCGCGCGTGTCTGCTCGTTCATGAAAGCCCCGCCGCCTGTCGCGATGACCTTTACCGGTTCTTCTAGAAGCCGCAGGATCACCCGGCGCTCGCCATCGCGAAAGGCCTCCTCGCCGTGCCTTTCGAATATATCCGGGATGCTACACCCGGCCGCGGATTCAATCTCATTATCCGCATCCAAGAAATCCAAATTCAGCCGTTCGGCCACGCGACGACCGATGGCGCTCTTGCCCGCGCCCATCATTCCGACGAAGACAATTGGTTTAACTGGTACCGGATATGACCGAGATGACATTTCAATTGCGCCCGCTACGGCAGGCAAGCCGTTGAACCGCGCTGTTTGCGCCTTTAAACTAACGCACAATTGCCATAGTCAGGGACTAGCGTAAAGTCTGTTTATGCGAATACCCTTGGCGTGGCACCTAAGCTTCGGCGACATTTAAGAAAGTCTGATATGCGACGATTGGTCACTATCGTATTGCTTACACTGGCTCTGATCGTCAGCGGCGGTCTCATTTTTCTCATGACTTGGGACATTCCTCCGCCCTCACATCAAGTCGAAAAGACGCTCGATGATTCACGTTTCCCGCGCTAGCGCCGTTATCGCGCTGACCGTTATTTCCTGGAGCGCCTGGGCCCAAGGACCGACGCTGCTGACGCCAAAGCCGAAGCCGGAGATACCGGCAGCCACGCAAGACGTGGCGCCGCGTGGCGTACCGTCCGCCTCACCACTCCGCCTGACGCCGAGGAAATTGCGACCGTTGGCGACGGAACGGCCTTCCAGACCATCGCAATCCACGTCGCGCAGCGTCATTCAGGTCGAGGGATTGTCGGAGATCGATCCAAACTCCGTTGGCAACCTATCGCTGGAGAATGGTGGATTCGGTACCCACATGTGGCGCGGCACGCCGCGCGCTGTGATCGAGCGGTTCTTGCCGCAATTGCCTGCCGCGATGCGCTCCCCGGTTTTGCGAGATCTTACACGGCGGCTGGTGTTGTCCGCCGCGGAGATGCCCGTCAGGAATCCGCAAAGCGAGGTGAAACCGGAGCGGAGTTTGATCGCGGCGCGGATCTCGCTGCTGCAATCGATGGGCGCCTTCAAGGACGCCCGCGAATTAACCAATCTCATTTCGCGACACTCGCAGGATTCAAGGCTACTGCAGCTACAAGCGGAAGACCGACTCTACGCAAACGATTACGGCAACGCCTGTCAGATCGTCGACAATGCCGGAGAGCACCTGGCCAAACCTTATTGGCAACGGTTGCTGGTGTTTTGCCAGACGCTGCAAGGGGATACGGAAGGTGCGGCACTCGGCGCGGGCTTGTTGGCCGAGTCGTTGGGGGCCACCGATTCGGCATTTTTCCTGCTGATCGACCGCCTTACCCAGAATGCGACGGACCCGCTTTTGAGTCTCCCCAAACCGAACGCCTTGCATCTGGCCGCCATGCGCACGGCGCAAGTGACCATTCCTGACGATGCCATTTCGGCCCACAATCCGGCGGTGCTGCGAACCATCGGTATTAGCCCCAACGCCCGGCTCGAGACCCGTCTGGCGGCGGCGGAAATGGCGGTTGAATTTGGCGCGCTCTCGACCGAACGCCTCGCGGAAATATACATGGCGGAGAAGTTCGACCCGGTCGAACTGAACAATGCAACCAGCTTGGCTGCCGCTGACCGGTCTCCGCGCGGACGCGCACTTTTGTTTCAAGCGGCCCAAATCGAAACGGTCAATATGGCTAAGGCCGCCGTCTTCTCGAAAGCATTCGAAATCGCCACCGAAGAGAACGGATATCTCCGCACCATCGAACTTTATCTCCCGCTCTTAGCCAGATTAACATCCGCCCCTGAAATTAATTGGTTCGCCGGGGAAGCGGCTCGCGCACTCTATGCGGTCGACCGACCCTTGCCGGCGCGCTCGTGGATGGAAATATTGCGGCTCGCGGCGGCACAGAACGAAGAATACAAAACCATCTCCGACGGGCTTTGGTTTCTGCGCTATATGACAGATTCGACGATTGCCGAGGACGATTTTAACACTGGCCTTACCGGTTGGCTCACGTATCACAAATCGAAATCCGGTGAGCGGGCGCAATCGCGCATAGCAGCCGGGCTATTGTTACTTGAGGCGCTTGGCCATGAAATACCCGATGATGCTTGGTGGCAGGTTCTGGAAGCGCCGCGCACGCCAGTCGCGTCCGGCAGTGCGACCGATTTTCGGATCGCCATGTCCCGCGCGACGGATGCAGGACGCATCGGTGAGACCATTTTGTTGCTGCTCCTCTCATTCGGCGAAGCCGGGCCGGCGATCGACGATATTGACACTGCGAGCACCGCCGTCCGGGTCCTGCGCCAACTCGGCCTGGAAACCGAAGCGAAAAAACTGGTGCTGGAAATAGCGGCCACGGGAGGGCTTTAGGCGATCTCGGAGCTGACCAAAATTTTCCTCGAAATGATGGCGGCGGAACGCGGCACTTCGGAAAACACTTGTCTGGCCTATCAACGGGATCTGCAGGATTTTACCGAATGGCTCGCCAAGCGCCCCCACGACGTTACCGAAGCAGATAGCGCCGATATTCGCGATTTCCTTACCGCACTTGCGCGGCGCGGCCTGGCCCCGTCCAGCAGCGCGCGCAAACTATCCTCGCTCCGGCAATTTTTCAAATTCCTACATGGCGACGGTTACCGCGACGACGATCCGACAGCGGTCATCGATAGTCCGCGCCAAGGCCGCAGTCTTCCGAAAGTCCTGAGCGAAGCCGAGGTTGACGCCTTGCTGGTCGCGGCGCGGAACGTGAAAGGAGCTGCAGGTGACCGTATTCTGGCAATGATGGAGCTGCTTTACGCTACCGGGTTGCGGGTCTCCGAATTGGTCGGCCTGCCCTTGAACGCGGTCACCGGAGACCGCCAAGTGCTGCTGGTGAAAGGTAAGGGTAACAAGGAACGCATAGTCCCCATGAACGGGGAAGCACGTGCCGCCCTCGAAGCTTATCTCGCGGTCCGCATTACCTTCTTACCGGAAAGTACTGAATCGAGATGGCTGTTCCCGTCGCGCGGCAAGGAAGGTCACGTGACCCGACGACGTTTCGCGCAAATGCTGGCCGACCTGGCATTGGTGGCCGGCCTCGACCCCCGCCGTGTCAGCCCACATGTGTTGCGCCATGCTTTCGCCAGTCATCTGTTGGCGAATGGTGCAGACTTGCGCCTCGTGCAACAAATGTTGGGACACGCAGATATTTCCACGACGCAAATTTACACGCATATCTTGGATGCACGGCTCAAATCCCTGGTCGGCGACATGCACCCTTTGGCGAGGAAATAACCATGCGATCTGTCAACACTAAAGGCCGTTCGCCAAGTGCTCAAGCTTGTGCTAATTCAAGGAGGTCGAAAACAATATTCCAATACCGCTCATGAAAGTCTTCCTGGATTTCGAGCAACAGATCGCCGAACTCGAAAATAAGATCGAGGAATTGCGGCATCTGTCCGATACCGGCGGGTTTAATATCGCCGACGAAGTCTCGAAACTTCAGTCGAAAGCCGATCGCCTGCTCCGCTCGACTTACCAGTCGTTGACGCCGTGGCAAAAGGTGCTCGTCGCGCGGCATCCAGAACGTCCACATTTTCGTGACTACACGGCAGCACTGCTCGAGGAATACACCCCGTTCGCAGGCGACCGCAACTTCGCCGATGACAAAGCCATCGAAGGCGGAATTGCGCGCTTCCGTGGCCGCAGTTGCGTCATCATCGGGCACGAGAAGGGCATCGATACCAACGACCGAGTGTACCATAATTTCGGCATGGCCCGGCCCGAGGGATACCGTAAAGCCCAACGGCTGATGGCGCTCGCCGATCGCTTCAAATTGCCCATTCTGACCTTCGTCGACACGCCCGGCGCCTATCCCGGCATCGGCGCCGAGGAACGTGGCCAAGCGGAAGCCATCGCCAGCTGCATCGACGCCTGCCTGTCGGTGCGAGTGCCCATCGTTAGCATCGTGATCGGTGAGGGCGGGTCTGGCGGCGCGATTGCATTAGCGACTGCCAACCACGCCATCATGTTGGAGCACAGCATTTATTCCGTCATCTCGCCGGAAGGCTGCGCGTCGATCTTGTGGCGCAGCTCGGACAAAGCCCAAGCCGCCGCCGAAGCCTTGCGACTGACCGCACAAGACTTGCAAAAACTCGACCTGATCGACGAAGTCGTCCCGGAACCCGTCGGCGGCGCGCATCGGAATCCGGGTACGACCATCGGCACCCTCGGCGACCGAATCGACCGGACCCTCGATGTCCTGCTGGCGCTTGACGGTGATACACTACGACTGCGGCGGCGCGAGAAATTCCTCGCGATGGGCAAATCAGGCCTGAATTAGAGCCCCAATAACGCTCGCCTGTACCTCGGCCACAGCACCGGGGCCCAGCGCGCACGATATATCCTGCCCACGAGATTCCGGATCGCTCCCGCCCAGAAAACGTTCGCATTATTGGTTTTTCTTCCCCAGAAAAGCGTCGATCACTGCTTGCGGCTCGCCCTTCGCATAGGCCTCTTGCTGACCGAGTACACCGGCGCGAAACGCCTCTTCGAAACCGGCCAGCGCGATTTCACAGAATCGTGCCTTGGTGCGCTTCCAGGCGACGGACGGCTTCTCAGAGAAGGATTGAGCAACCTCGCAAGCCTTGGTTACGACTTGATCGCGCGCCACCAAATGGTTGATCAGACCCAGGGACGTAGCCTCTTCTGCCTCCAAAAGGCGGCCGGTCATGGAAAGCTCCTGATTCTTCGACCAACCAAGATGTAGGCTCATCCAATACGACCCCATAATGCTGGGAATACCGGCGTTGATTTCGGGTTGGCCCATCTTGATGCCGGGATGCGCAACTCGTTGGTCAGAGACCAAGGCCATCTGAAAACCGCCACCCGCCGCGACACCGTTGAGGGCGGCGATCACCGGCTTTTCGGTTAACAAAATTTGCTTGTAGATATTGCAGACAGTCCCGAACCATTCTTCGATCTCCGCCACTTGCACGCCTCGCGCCTCACGCAGGTCGACTCCGGCGCAAAACGACCGCTCGCCAGCACCGGTCAGCACGATGCCCCGGACATCGTCGCGGCGATCGAGCTCAATCAAACCGTCAGCGATACCGCGGGCCAACTCGACCGTCAGCGCGTTGAGCGCGTCCTCGCGGTTGAAACGCAGGATGGCAATATTGTCTGTAACTTCGATCTCTACGGCGTTCGGCACGGCGTTTCCTTCAACTGCGTTGTGACATTTTCTCGAAATACGCTTCGGCCTCGTCCGCAAGGGTCCGGGTTAACTCACCAGCTCCCATCTCACGCCCTAGCGGAGCGGCCTGGCCGGACCAGAGCGAGGTGAAATCACCGGAGCCGCTGGCTTCGGCAGCCGCCTTTAAGGGAGCCAAAGCGCCGCCCGCAGTCGGGAATGCTGTCGGCTCCGTGGAGAGCGGGCCCACATCACGCATAACCCGGTTCAGAATGCCTCGTGCCGGACGACCGGAGAACAAGTTCGTCAAGGCGGTTTGGTCGTCTCTGGCCTCGCCCAAGGCTTTGCGGTGAATATCACTGACCAAGGATTCCGGCGTGAAAAGATACGCGGTACCAATCTGCACTCCGGATGCACCCAACGCATAAGCCGCCGCAATCCCCCGACCGTCGGCAATTCCGCCAGCGGCAATGACCGGCACATCCACCGCATCGACCACTTGGGGCACGAGCGCCATCGTCCCCGGTTGCGCAAAAATATCTTCATTCAAGAAGATACCTCTGTGGCCACCTGCTTCGTAGCCTTGCGCGATAATGGCGTCGCAACCGCGCGCCGCAAGCCATTCGGCTTCCGCCGCCGTGGTCGCTGAACTGATCACTTTACAACCGGCGGATTTCACCCGCTCCAACAAGGATTTCTCCGGCAAACCAAAGTGGAAACTAACAACTTCGGGCTTCAAATCCTCGACAATTCCGCACGTTTCCTCGTCGAAAGGCGCGCGGCTGACCGCCGGCGCTTCCGCATCGGGGTCGAGCCCGAATTCGATATAGTACTCGCGCAAGCGTGCCTTCCAAGACGCGGCTTTTTCCGGATCGGGCTTCGGCGGGGTATGGCAGAAGAAATTCACGTTCAACGGCCCGGAAGACCGCTGACAAATGACACCGATCTCAGCGCGTATCTTGTCGCCGCCAATCATCGCGCACGGCAGAGAACCGACACCGCCCGCCTCGCTAACAGCGGCAGCCATTGCCGAACCGTTGGCGCCCGCCATCGGTGCTTGGATGATCGGCAATTCCATGCCGAGCAGATCGGTCAATCGACTGTCGGGCCACATGTGCACTCTCCTGGTTATTATTTCGTGCCGAAGAGACGATCTCCGGCATCACCCATTCCCGGCACGATATAGGCGTTTTCGTCGAGCTTCTCATCGAGCGCCGCAGCATAGACATGCACGCCTGGATGCGCTTCCTCAACCACGCGAATGCCCTCGGGGGCCACCACAAGCGCCATAAAACGAATGTTCTGGTTGGAGACCCCGTGCTTGCGCAAGACGTCAATGGCATGGGCCGCTGAATACCCGGTTGCCAGCATCGGATCGGTGAGGATGAACAATCGGCCCGCCGGCTCCGGTAATTTAGCGTAGTAATCCACCGGGCGTTTCGTTTCCCGATCGCGGTAAAGACCGATATGCCCTTCCCGCGCCGAGGGCAGCAGCTCGCGCAAGCCTTCGGCCATCCCCAACCCGGCCCGCAGAATCGAGACGATGGCAGGTTTCCTACCCGCCAAAACCGGCGCCTCCATCGGCGCCACGGGGGTTTCGATTTTGTCGGTCGTCATTGGCAATGGCTGGGTCAGCTCATAGGCCATCAACAGGCTAACCTCCTTCAACAGCTGCCGGAACAGGCTGGTCGGTGTCTCGGCGCGCCGCATCAGAGTGAGCTTATGCTGTACCAAAGGATGATCGACGATGAAAAGGTTGGCGAATTCGGAGTGCTTGTACATTGTCAACCGTCGCTGGTGGAAAGGCGCGGCCAGAATACCGCCGCAACCAGCCGGGGCCAAGTCGCGAGGGAGCGCCAATTTCACTGCGAAGAAAAGTTCGCGACTCTCAGGCCATAATTCCGG
>JBMYRC010000025.1:0-40975 GCA_049601975.1 Alphaproteobacteria bacterium
GGGCGAATACACGGTCTCTGGCATATCATTGAAGGTGCGCTGCAAGCATCGGGGCGCGCCGGTAGTCGTCAGGTGAAAGACGCCAATGTCTCATTTGTCGGCGCCAGTGCCCCAATCGTAACCGGAACCACCTTCATCTTTGTCGGCGATCCGTATTAAATCATGGATATGCCTAACCCTAATTCGTTATCAGCCTGTTGAGATAGGATTGCGTTATGGAAGTTGCGTTGACCCCAATTGAATTTGCCCGACGTGCCCGTCGGCTTTATGCGGACCGCGAGGCTGTTGTCGACGGTGATCTGCGATTTACCTATGCCGAATTCTTGGACCGCTGCGACCGTTGGTCGACCGCGCTTCAAGGTATGGGCGTCCAGCAAGGCGATCGAGTGGCGTATATTGCGCCCAACACCCATTCCCATCTCGAGGCCTATTACGCCGTGCCGCAAATCGGCGCTGTCCTGGTGCCGATCAATTACCGCCTATTGCCGGACGATTTCGACTACATCATTAATCATTGCGGTGCGAAGGTCGTCTGCGTTCATCTGGATTATTTCGACGCCATCGACGGTATCCGCGATCGACTGACATCGGTTGAAAATTTCGTGGCCTTAGAAGGTACGAAGGCTGGTTGGCTCGACTATGAATCGACCTTGGCCGGTGCCTCACCCAATTTCAAGGAAGTCGAAATCAACGAGACCGACCTCCTGACAATCAATTACACCAGCGGCACGACGGCGCGCCCCAAAGGGGTAATGATAACACATCGGAACGCCTACATGAATGTCATGGGCTCCCTCGCCCATCATCACCTGACACCGGCGGACCGGTACCTCTGGACGTTGCCGATGTTCCACGCCAACGGCTGGACCTTCACTTGGATCAATACGGCACGCGGCATGGCTCATGTCTGCTTGCGCCGGGTCGAGCCACCCCTCATCTTCCAGCTCATCAAGGACGAGAACATCACGATGTTCTGCGCTGCGCCGACAGTGCTCATCGGCATCGCCAATGCACCAGAGGAAATCCGTGCCGATGCACCCCGCGGTGTCCGTCTGTTCACCGCGGGGGCCCCGCCCGCAGCCGCCACCATCGAGGTCGTGGAACGCGACCTTGGTTGGGAGTTGACCCATGTCTACGGCCTGACTGAGACAGCACCGTTGATCACCGTCTGCGAGGCACGCCCGGAGCACAGAAATTTGCCGGTGGAAGAGCTATCCCAAATCAAGGCGCGCCAAGGTGTTGAGTTGATCAGCTCCGGTGAGCTGCGAATCGTCGACGAAGACGGCAACGAAGTACCCCACGACGGCGAGACGCTCGGCGAGATCACGGTGCGCGGCAATGTCGTCATGAAGGGCTACTACAACGATCCGGAGGCAACGAACGCCGCGATCAAGGATGGCTGGTTCCATTCCGGTGACGCCGCGGTGGTCCACCCGGACGGCTACGCTGAAATCCGGGACCGCTTTAAAGACGTCATAATAAGCGGTGGTGAAAACATCTCTTCGGTCGAGGTCGAGGGCTGCCTGTTGCACCACCCATCGGTATTAGAAGTTGCCGTCGTCGGCATGCCACATGAGAAATGGGGCGAATCCCCGCACGCTTTCGTCATCCTGCAGGAAGGCGCGAAGGCAACGGAAGACGAGATAAAGCTCCACGTGCGCGATAACTTGGCCCACTTCAAGACACCACAATGGGTCAGCTTCGTCGATGAGCTACCGAAGACCGCGACAGGCAAAGTACAGAAGTTTGTCTTACGCGGCGGCAAAGCCGGTATCTCGCGGCAATAGTGGCTGGGGCTTACTAGAAAACCCCGTCAGCTTCCAACTCGGCAATTTCTTTCGATGACATGCCAAGGAGTTCGCCATAGACATATTCGTTGTCTTCGCCGTAACAGGGCGCGCCGCGATCAATTGGTCCGCCTACATAGGCCGGACTCTCGCTTAGTTTCACGGGCACTTCTGCCACCGGCCAGCGACCGATCTTTGTACCGGTGACTTCGGTTAACCATTCAAGCGCGACCAATTGCGGATCATTGTCGCAGCGATCCTCTGCCGTCTGACAAACTCCCGCTGGAACACTGGCTTTCTGCAACGCCTCCATCATGCGGCGGCCATCACCCTGTTTCGTCCATTCACCGACCGCTTCATCGAGCGCGTCCTGATTTGCCATCCGCGTAGTCAGGTCAACAAAACGTTTATCTGCTGTCCAATCAGGGCGCTCCGCAACGCTACATAACGCTTGCCATTCACCCTCGGTAAAGCACGCGATAGCGAGCCAATTATCCTCGCCCGCACATGGATAGACGCCATGTGGTGCCGCCGGTTTATTCGGGGAACGATTTCCAGTTCGGGTCCACACGCGACCATTCGCCGACCAATCCAGCATCGTCGTGCCGTTGATGAACAATCCGACCTCGGTTTGAGACGCATCGATCCACTGGCCCTCGCCCGTGCGCTCTCGGTGATAGACGGCGCTCAACATCGCCAGCGCGAAACTATAAGCCCCCATCCAATCCAGATAGGAATATCCCCATCCCGCCGGCATCGCGGGCTCCGGTAGTCCCGACATCTCGGACAGTCCCGCGAAGGAATTCGCGATAGGTCCGACAGTGCGGAACCGTCCATACTTCCCTTGCGCCCCCATGCCGGATTGTTGGACGTAGATGATATCGGGTTTAATTTTCCTCAGCGCGTCGTAGCCAAGACCCCAGCTATCCAGCACACCCGGTGAGAATCCTTCGGCGACGATATCCGACATCGAGACCAATTTGCGGGCAATCTCTAATCCTTTTGGATGCCGGACGTTCAATGAGATTCCGCGTTTGCCGGGATTCTTGTTGTTGAATTGGCCACCCATATCTGGATCGGTAACGCCCTGCAGCGGTGCCGTCGCATTCGCACGTGCCTCTCGACCGCCGACCGGTGCCATCGAAGCCATCCGCGTATCCGGATGGCTCTTCAATTCAACCTTGAGGCTCTCCGCACCGAAGGCGCTCATGAAACGCGTTCCGCCTGCAGAGGCAAGAAACCATGTAAAATCAAGAATCTTGATCCCCTCAAGAGCAAAAGGTTTTCCGCGCTTTGAGGTTTGCCCGCTCTTATTGGAATTGGCTTCCGCCGCAATCACAGGTACGGCAGACGGATGACGCGTATCCACCGTATCCGCGTCTTCGTTTAGCAGCGGTGCGCGCCGGCCTGCGGACCAGCTGGTTGCGGTGCCGATCCACTTGCTCGTCGCATAACGAAAAGATTTACCTAGTTCCGGGTGTTCGATATCCGTGCAGCTACCACGCTCCAGCCAATGTGGGTCCAACGCATTCTCGTGCGGTTTGCGGAGTGGTGCCCAGAGCATTCCTATTTCCTGCGCTTCCCGCCACGGCACATTCTCATAGGTGAAATTCCGCACGAAGCGCTGCATCGCTTCCATACCCTTATCGCGCTTCTCCTTCACCGGTCCGGTGCCGGGCACAAAGCGCCCGCCTTTCGACAGGTCGCTCGTCTCCTTATCCATGCCGGACTCGATCCCATAGCGCTCGAGCAGCTTCATCAGCCGGTCCCCATCTCCGGGACGCGTCCCAAGGCTCGCCATGACCCAGCGACCGTCTTTGGTATGCGCGATGGTCGGATGCGGCGCAATCGTCTCTCGCGCATGACGGCAAGTTTGGCGAAAAATCGGTGAACGCCGCATGATCCAAGACATCAGATCAACCTCGGTGCATTTCGCGACCGCCTCGTGGACCGCGCAAGAAACCTGCTGCCCCTGCCCCGTGCGGAACCGATAAACGAGGGCAGCGACAATCGCCATGCTCAGCTGCTCTCCCGCAACGTGATAGGCATGCCACATCTGTGGTGCGATCGGCGGCAGGTCGTACTTCCCGTCCGGAGTCGGGTCGTAGCCGCAATTCATCATCACGCCACCGAGTGCCAAATGGACAAGGTCTGAGGCCTTATAATCACTCCAGGGCCCTTCGTCGCCGAAGGGTGTCATCCGAGCATGGATCAGCACGGGAAACCGTTCAGCCAACAACTTGGATCCCAATCCAAACGCATCGAGTTGACCCTTGGGCGTGGATTCAAGAAATATATCCGCGGATGACAGCAGCGTTTCAAATCGCGCGCGATCACTCTCATGGGTGAGGTCCAGCTCAATCGAACGTTTGCCACGGTTGTACTGCCAAAAGAACAATGACCCTTCAGGATTCTCCTGATCATTGTAGAAAGGTCCAATCTGCCGCGTTGGGTTGCCACCAGGCGGTTCCACCTTAATCACATCAGCGCCTAAACCAGCCAGAGTTAGTCCGCAATATTCCGCCTGTTCATCGGCCATTTCGATGACACGCACACCCGAGAGCGCGCCGGGAAGCACAGTCTCATTTTCTTTTTCCGTCCGTGTTGCACTCACCGCAATGACTTCCTTCCAACTAGCTTCTCTCTATAAGATAAGGAATTAGCGCGCTGGGAAACTAGCGCAACAAGCGATCCTTGAAGCGCCGCTCATTCATCTGACATTTACGAGCTCAAATTTTATTCGCTCTAGATCAACGCAATCCATCTCTCCGCCACCTTTGATGAATTTACCTTTGACGACAGTCAGTGCGGGCAATAAGCAGAAGAACGATGTTCGAAAGTATGATTTCCACCTTCTGGAATAACTTGTTCGGTAGCATCCGTGACGCGCTAAAGTTTTGGGTCAGGGCACCCGGGAGAAAAGATTGGCCGCACCAGTCAATCGGTTATCCCGAAGAGCTCGATGAAGGCGGCAATAGATCGCCGCGTGATTTCAGTATTATAGCCGCCCTCTTTGCCTTGATCGCGAGCGCGATCGCTATTGCAGTCATATTGGGAAAATGGTGAAGGCGTGATGCTAAGTGAATTGGATACCGTGATATCCCTTTGAAGCGATCTCATCGCAATGCTCGCGATAGGCGACGGCACTGCCGGTGTACCGGGCGATGATACGGGATTGCTTACCCTCGACATTCTGATTGATGCCGGTCATCCAGGAATCGACTTCGTTCGTCAGTAGACCTTCATTGGTTTTCACGACTTGTGCCGTCCATTCATCGACCGCTTCCGGGCGCGGTTCTGCACGAGTTTGATCGTTCTCCCGCATGTGCGTAATCAGGTCCGTTACCCATTCCACATTATATTCGATACTGCGCGGGATATTACCAAGGGCCGTATGCGGTCCCATGACCATAAACATGTTCGGGAATCCAGCGACCTGCACGCCAAGATAAGTTTCCAGTGCTTCCCGCCACTTCGCTTTCAGACCCTGACCGTCTGTACCCCGGATATCTATCCGGTCGAAACTGCCGGTAATGGCGTCAAAACCCGTCGCATAGATGATAATATCGAACTCGAATGAGCGCTCACGCATCTCAATCCCAGTCGATGTAATCCGCTCGATCGGGTTATCGACGATACTCACCAGCTCGACATTGGGCTGATTGTAGACTTCGTAATAATACGTCTCCTGCGGCACGCGGCGGGTCCCGAAACCGTGGTCTTTCGGGATCAGGAGTTCAGCGACCTCAGGGTCGTTCACCCGTTCGCGGATTTTCCCCGCAACGAAATCCGATACTTCCTTATTCGCGGCTCGGTTAAAAAGCATATCGCGGAAATTACCGACCCAGATCGCGAAACCCGGTGTCGCATAGAGCTGCTCCCAAAACGCTTCCCGTTCTTCCGGCGAGACATCAAAGGTTTTACGTTGATCGGGTGTGTGCAGAAAACACGTCGCGGTTTCCTGGCACCGCTGGAACATCTCGGGGTAGCCTTTCTTGAGTTCTTGCATCTCCGCGTGATCGATTTTGCGGTTGTGTAACGGCGTGCACCAATTGGGGCGGCGTTGGAAGACGGTCAAATGCCCCGCCGTCTTCGCCACTTCCTGGATGGTCTGAACGCCGGTCGCGCCGGTACCGATCACCGCGATACGCTTGCCCTCAAAGCTCACTGGCTCCTTCGGCCACAAGCCGGTGTGGAAGGATTGGCCCTTAAACGCGTCCATGCCGTCGAAACGCGGCATCGTCGGTGCGGAGAGCGGTCCGACCGCCGCCACCATAAAACGCGAACGATAACAGCTGCCATCCTCGAGAGTGACTTCCCAACTATCGCTGGCCTCATCGAATTGTGCCGAAGTAACACGCGCGGAGAACTGAATGTCACGGCGCAAATCGAACTTGTCAGCGACATGGTTGAGGTATCGCTCGGTCTCCGGCTGGGGTGAGAAATGTTCGGTCCAATCCCATTCGTCCAAGAGTTCTTGGGAGAAAGAATAGGCATAGGAGTAACTCTCGGAGTCGAAGCGGGCACCCGGATAGCGGTTCCAATACCAAGTCCCACCGACGCCGGTTCCGGCTTCGAATACCCGTACCCGAAAACCACGTTCGCGCAATGTATGAAGTTGATACATGCCGGAAATTCCGGCACCGATGACAATTACGTCGTAATCCAATTCCTGCGCGGTGACAGCGCTATCTTCCAAAGCTTTTTGCATCTTCGATCCAGGTATTCTTTTCTTACCGCGATTCCAGCGCTCTCAATTACCCGGCATCAAGACATTTCAAAAGCATTGTTACGCGTCCACCGCCTCGCTCCATTCGGGATCACTGTGTTTTTCCCAATAGAGCGCCGTCAGACGCTGCGTCACCGGGCCCGGCAATCCGTCGCCAACCGGTTCTCCATCCAGCCGCGTCACCGGCATGATGCCGCCCGCCGTAGATGTGATAAAAACTTCTTCCGCGCCACGCATCGCATCGACCGTCAGCGTGCGCAACATCGCATCGACATTGAGTTCACGGCAAAGCTCCAACGTCGTCGCCCGCGTGATGCCTTCTAGAACCCCGCTCTTCGGTGTCACTGCCTTGCCGTCCTTCACCGCAAAGAGATTGAAGCCCGGCCCTTCTGAGATATTGCCATCTAAATCGACCAATACCACGTTCTCCGCCTCTTGTTCGTAGGCGCCATAAAGGCCGGCGACGAAATCCAACCAGTGATAGTTTTTTACCCTTGGGTCGACCGATTTTGGCGGGATGCGCGGAATATCACTAATTGCTATATTCAGTCCCCTCGCCCGCTGTTCCTCGTTCGCGACCCAACCGAACGGGATGGCGAAGGCGATAAAGGTGTTTACTGCGTCGCGGGGATCGCGGCTGAAGGTCGGAGAAACACCACGGGTACAAATCATTTCCACATAGGCGTCGTCCAAACCCGATCGGCGCACGCATTCCTTCAGCACATCGATAAGACCTTCACGCCCGAAGGGTAGCTCCATGTGTAACCGTTCCACCGAGTTCTGAAAGCGGTCCAAATGCTTATCAAGACGGAAAAACCGACGCTGCCAGACATGAACCACGTCATAGGTGGCATCTGAGCGTAGGAAGCCCCAATCGAGGACGGAGATTTTCGCCTCAGACATTGGCCGATAATCACCATCGATATAAGCAACGCCCGGCGGAAATGCCAGAGAGGCCTTTAAATTTGAACTCATGTCTGGTCCGTTCGCCCGTAGATGTCCTCGAACCGCTCGATATCGTCCTCACCGAGATAATCGCCGGTCTGCACTTCGATCACGTGAAGCGGTTTGTCCTCCGCGTTCTCCAATCGATGGGTTTCGCCGAGCGGGATATAAGTCGACTGATCAGCCGTCAGAACGAGGGTCTCATCGCCCCGCACAACCGTTGCCACACCTTTGACAACGACCCAATGCTCGGCGCGTTTTGCATGCCGCTGCAAGGATAGGCTACCGCCAGGATAGACGACCAATCGCTTCACTTTAAACCGCTCACCGATATCTATTTCCTGGGAATAGCCCCAGGGCCGGTAGAGGCGTCGATGTTGGTCGACTTCTTGGCGTCCCCGCTCGGACAATGTCGCGACCAAATCTTTGACCCGCCAGCCCTCGCCGCGCGGCACCACGAGCGTCGCGTCGTCGGTCGCGACAACGACCGTATCCTCAATACCCGCGACGGCCACCAAACGCCCACCGTCGCTGCGAACGTAGCTGTTCTTCACATCGTCGAGCAACACGTCACCAAGCGTCACGTTCCCATCTTCGTCGGGAGTGGCATTCTCCCACAGGGCACCCCAGGCGCCGACATCGCTCCATCCCATTTCCGCCGGAATGACCGCCGCCTTATCGGTTTGCTCCATCACCGCATAGTCGATGGAATTCGCCTCTGCCTCGCCGAATGCGTTTCGATCCAACCGCACAAAATCCAAATCCGACAGAGAGCCGTCGACCGCAGCGATACAAGCGTCCAAGGTCTTGGGATGCAATCGGCCCAGCTCGCCGAGAAAGTCGTCCGCCCGAAAAACGAACATGCCGCTATTCCAACTGTAAGTCCCCGCCGCGATATAGGATTCAGCCGTCACCCTATCCGGTTTCTCAACAAATTGAGCCACTTCAAAGCAACCGACGGCACCGGACAACGGTACGCCGCGACGGATATAACCATAACCGGTCTCCGGCTGAGTGGGCGCGATTCCGAAAGTCACCAACCGACCTAGATTGACAGCATCGACAGCGAGTTCCACCGCTGCTTCGAATACCGTTGGCTCCATGACCAAATGATCGGACGGCATGAGTACGATAATGGCGTCGGGATCCTCTGCTTGCAGAATGAGCGACGCCACCGCCGCCGCCGGCGCGGTATTTCGACCTACCGGCTCCAAGATAATGGATTTCGGCGCAGTACCGATCTCGCGCAACTGTTCGGCAACAATAAAACGGTGTTCGTCGTTGGTGACGATCATCGGGAGATGAAACAAGTCTTCAGATTCCACGCGCAGCGTCGTTTCCTGTAGCAGGCTGCGTTCTCCAGTCAACGGCAGAAGCTGTTTTGGATAAAGGGACCGCGATAAAGGCCACAGCCGTGTCCCTGCCCCACCCGACAGAATCACCGGATAAACGCTGCCTCTACTCGCCATTACCCTCACCGTTTGCCGGTTTCATAATCATTCCCGTTCGTTGATTGATATCAATGCGAACGCATCATTTCGTCAACAATAATAGAACAATAACAGGCATTTGCCGAAGGGGATATCCATGACTTTCAAATCCATCTTGGTTTATACGGATCGCGGGACTTCGGCAAAGATACGGCTCGCGTTAGCGGGAAAGCTCGCCGAAAATCACAATGCTTATATTGTCGGCCTCGCCGTGCGCCAAACCCAGATCTATCCAATGGGCTTCGTCGAGATTATCCCGCAAGACGTCATCAATTCCATCAGCGCGCAAACCGAGGAGGCCATCGTCGCGTTGCACGGGTCCTTCGAAGCCGCCATGGCCGCCTGCGGGCTCAGCGCGAACAGCGAATGGCGCGACGCAACCGGTGACCCCTCACAGCGAATCGCAGTTCACGGTCGATATAGCGACTTGATTATCATCGGGCAGCCCGATCCCGACGTCCAATTCGGTTTGGCGACCGAGCTCGCCGACGATGTCCTCCTACAGGCCGGACGGCCCATTCTCGTCATTCCCGATACCCAGAAAGAGGCCGATATTGGGAAGCGGATCATGGTCGCATGGAATGGCAGTCGCGAAGCCGCGCGTGCCGTGGCCGACGCTATGCCACTCTTGAAACGAGCCGCTTCGGTCGATGTCGTATCCGCCAACCCCGACGATATCGGCGACGATCCGGGCGCCGATATCGGGCACTTCCTGGCTCGTCATGGCGTCACCGTCGAAGTTTCACATACCCTCACCGACGGCATTTCAATTGGCGACGAGTTACTGAACAGGACCGCTGATCGCAACACCGACATCTTGGTGATGGGGGGATACGGCCATTCTCGGTTCAGAGAGACGGTCCTTGGCGGGGCCACCCGCCATATCCTTCGCCATATGACGGTGCCGACATTGCTGTCGCGTTAATTCGTTCTCACCATTGCGGAATCCGTGCATGATCAGCTAACTGATCCCATGATTACCGTTTTCGGATCCATCAACGTGGACCTCGTCCTCAAGGTCGGTCATTTACCGCTTCCCGGTGAGACCGTCCTTTGCCCTACCTATGAGGCGGTCGCCGGGGGTAAAGGCGCTAATCAAGCGCTTGCGGCGGTACGGGCCGGTGCCGATGTCCGTATGGTGGGCTGCGTCGGTCAGGATGGGTTTGCTGATATTGCACTCCATGATCTGACCGCCGCGAATGTGGAACTCTCAAATATTCAACAAACCACATCGCCGACAGCTTGCGCAGCCGTCATGGTCGATGCGAAAGGTGAAAACTCTATTGTCGTTGCCAGCGGGGCAAACCTAGACGCCAACGCCTCGCAAATCCCAGAGGACGCATTGGGACCAGGCGATCTCCTCGTTCTACAAATGGAAGTTCCCCACGAAGAGAATTGGATTGCCGTCCGTCAGGCGCATGCCGGCGGTGCGAAGACGATGCTCAGTGTCGCCCCGATCGCTCCAGTGCCACCGGAAATTCTCGACATCGTCAACTATGTCCTGGTTAACGAGATCGAAGGACGCGCTATGGCCGTAGCATCGGACAATAATGTAATAGATCGCATGCAGCTTCCCGGCGCGCTGTCTCGACGCCATGGTTTCCTCTGCGTCATGACCTTGGGCCGCGACGGAGCTATCGCCGCCAACGGAGAGACCGAATGGCGAATACCGGCGTTACCGGTGAAGGAGGTAGTCGATACCACCGGCGCCGGCGACGCCTTCGCAGGATGTTTCGCGGCCGCAATGTCACGCGGACAGGGCGTCGAGGACGCGCTTCGTTTCGCCAGTATTGGGGCGGGCCTCAGTTGTTCTTCGCTTGGGGCTCAGCCGAGTTTTCCAACGGCTAAAGCGATTCTTCAAGAGGAATGGGACGAATTACGATCCATAGAATCTCCCTTGTCGAAGTAGCAATTTAACCGCTGCCGTCAGACGCTCCGGGGCCGAACATCTAGGAGCGGCGAATTTTAACGTTCTGGGATTCTCACTTTTGTGGTAGAATTGTAACTCCTCACGACCCTAAAGCGGTAATAGGAGGACATTCCAATGCGAGTTGAAGACATTTTGCGTATTAAGGGGACAAATGTGGCGACCACTTCCCCGGACGCCAATATTAGTTTCGCGCTCGCTATGCTACGTGATCGCGGCATTGGCGCATTGGTGGTTGCGACGGAGACCAATCCAGTCAGCGGCATCCTTTCCGAGCGCGATATAGTACGTGCCATGGCCGAGCGAGGCCCGAGCGTGCTGACGGAAAGTGTCGGCACTAGCATGACTTCGCCTGTCATAAGCTGCACACCCACAGAGCTGCTAACCGACGCAATGTCGACGATGACGACGAAACGCTTCCGTCACATGCCCGTGGTGGACGGCGGCAAGCTTGTTGGTATTGTCAGCATCGGCGACCTGGTCAAACACCGCCTTGACGAGCTTGAGTACGAAGCCTCGAACTTGCGAGCCTATATAGCGACCGCCTGACACTTTAGTCGCTAAAGGGTTCTTCTCCCTCCGGCGGCGTAATTCCGAACGAATTTAAGGTCATAGCGATCAACGTGTAATAGCCGCAAAGGACGACCAACTCGACGACGCCCGGGTGCCCGAAGTGTGCAACCGCCGCCTCGAATGTCGCATCGTCGACATTGTGCTTCTCGTTCATCTGCTTGGCGAAGCGGTAGACAACTTCGGTCTTCTCATCGTTGAAAGACGGTTCCTGCTTAGTGCGGACCGCTTCCACAATGGCAGGGTCGAGACCCTCGTCAATCCCGATCGGCGCATGGGCAAAGAATTCGTACTGCGCCGACGTGTGACGACCGGTCACCAGAATCGCCAATTCCCGCAAATCGCCCGGAAGTCCGCCGCTGTATCGCAAATGTCCGCCAACGGCCTGAACCAAATCGCCCAATTCCGGAGCCTGTAGCAAGGCCTTAAACGGCCCCCTCACCCCGCCGCGCGGGCCGCTGCTAATTCTTTCATAAACCGCTTTCTGTACTTCGGTCAGCTTGGTCTCATCGAATTCCGGAAGACGTGGCATCTGCATCTCACTTAATGTTAAAGTTTAGAATTATTAATTAATGCTTTAATAATTCGCGATTAATCGATATTGATTCAATACAAGCATTGAACTAACGAGATCGAACTCTACTCCGCTCTATTTTCCTGTGTGCTTTTGGAAGATATATGACACACGGAACGGAATTGCAGTCCATGCAGACAGGAAAAAGCAAATGACTGACACACTTCGCCGCCGCCAAAGCTCGCATTGGGGCGCTTTTTCAGCTCTCGTGGATGATGGCCGGATGACCGGCGTTACCTCCTTCGAAGAAGATCCGAAACCATCACCGCTGATTGAATCGATGTCCGACGCGCTTTATTCCGATTGCCGGGTCGAGCAGCCGATGGTTCGCAAGGGCTGGCTAGAAGACGGGCCCGGTGGTCGGCGCGAAGCCCGTGGCGGCGAGCCGTTTGTTCCGATTGAATGGAATCAGGCCATCGACCTCGTAACAAATGAGTTGGACCGAGTTCGCAATACCTTCGGTAACCAAGCCATATTCGGCGGGTCATACGGATGGTCCAGCGCCGGACGCTTCCATCATGCGCAAACGCTACTGAAACGGTTCCTCGGATGCATCGGCGGCTTCACAACCAGCGTCAACAGCTACAGCAACGCCGCCGGACAGGTCATCCTCCCACATGTATTGGGTGGCGGTGCCGCAGCAGGCTATGGCCCCTATACGTCCTGGGACAGTATTGAGGCCAATACCGAGTTGTTCGTCACTTTTGGCGGCATTGGATTGAAGAATACACAGGTTGAGCCTGGTGGCATGGGAGAGCATGCGACCCACAAATGGCTCCCGCGTCTCAAGGCGGCGGGCATTGAGTTCGTCAGCGTCACACCCTGCCGCGACGATACCGCCGATTATCTGGATGCCGAGTGGTGGGCTGCACGACCGAACAGTGATGTCGCAATCATGCTCGGTTTGGCGCACACGCTCTATACCGAGAGCCTGCACGACGAAGCCTTCCTCGAGCGTTATTGCATCGGCTTCGACAAATTCCGCGATTATTTGACTGGCGAGTCAGACGGCCAACCGAAGTCGGCCGATTGGGCCGCGAATTTGTCGGAAATTGATGCGGGCTCCATTCGCTCTTTGGCGCGAAAGATGGCGGCAAAACGCACAATGATCGGCACCGCCTATTCACTGCAGCGAGGCGATCATGGGGAACAACCCTACTGGATGACCGTCACCCTAGCGGCAATGCTGGGAGAGATCGGCTTGCCGGGTGGTGGCTGCGGGTTTGGCTACGGCAGTATGAACGGCTACGGCAACCCGTCGATGCACGTTCCCTCCCCTGTAATGCAAACCGGTGAAAACCCGGTGCGTGATTTCATACCGGTCGCTCGCATCGCGGACTTGCTGCTTAATCCCGGAGCCTCCTACCAATACAACGGTGAGGACCGCGTATATCCGGATATCCGCTTAGTCTATTGGTGTGGCGGTAACCCTTTTCATCATCACCAGGACCTAAACCACTTAATCGAAGCTTGGCACAAACCAGAGACGATCATTGTAAATGAGCCCTGGTGGACGTCGACCGCGCGCTTTGCCGATATCGTCCTGCCGGCAACGACCACGATGGAGCGCAACGATATCGGCGCCAGTTCCCGGGATCGGTATTGGTTGGCGATGCAAAAAGTAGTCGATCCTGTCGGACAATCGCGCAACGACTATGACATTTTCTCCGGTTTTGCCGAGAAAATGGGTGTCTCAGATGCCTTTACGGAAGGTCGCGACGAAGATGAATGGCTGCGCCACCTTTACGAGGTCGCGCGCCAACAGGCGGCCCGCCGGAAGATCGAAATGTCCGATTTCGATGACTTTTGGGAACAGGGCTATGCCGAGAGCCCTGAGCCGAGCGAACCTTTTGTATTCCTGGCCGAATACCGGACCGATCCCGAAAAGTATCGCCGCGACACACCGTCCGGCAAGATTGAGATATTCTCCAAGACTATCGATGGTTTTGACTATGACGACTGCCCGGGCCATGCGACCTGGATGGAACCGTCGGAATGGCTTGGATCGGATACAGTATCCGAATTTCCACTTCACCTGATTTCGAACCAACCGAACACCCGGCTTCACGCTCAACTGGATCAAGCACGCGTCAGTCAAGACAGTAAGATTTCCGGCCGTGAGCCCGTCCGCATTAATAAGGCAGATGCCAACGCCCGCGGTATTAGCGACGGCGACGTGGTACGCATCTTCAATGGGCGCGGCGCCATTCTAGCCGGCGCGGTTTTGACAGACGGTGTCCGGTCCGGAGTCGTCGAAATTGCCACAGGTGCCTGGTACGACCCCGTGGAGCCCGGCCAGATCGGCAGTTTGGATCGCCACGGTAACCCGAACGTCCTGACGCTAGATAAAGGCACATCGAAACTGGCACAGGGCCCAACGGCCCACAGCACATTGGTCGAGATAGAAAAATTCGATGGCGAAGTTCCCGAAATTACGGTCTTTTCGCCGCCAAATATTATCTAGTCACCCTATTTAGATCCAGACGCCCCGCCAGAATGCCGAATTTGCGCGATAAAGCTCGTAACTTCCTCGCGCAACGTCCCAGAATGCTCTGACAATTCGGAGGACGCGGTCAAAACTTCACGTGCGGCTCGACCAGTCTCCGCAGCCGTCGCGGAGATTTCCGATATGTTTCCAAGCACACCCTACGCACCCGCCACCGCTTGCTCAATACTACGGGCAATTTCTTGGATTGTCGCGCGCTGTTCCTCTAAAGCGCTGGCGACGTTTTCCGAAATCTCGTTGATCTCGCCGATTGTACCGCCGATACCGTCAATCGCACCAACCGCGTCTCCGGTGGCCTCTGGAACGGATTCGATATGAGTCCGAATCTCCTCCGTCGCCGACGCCGTTTGGGTCGACAGGCTCTTCACTTCCGCCGCGACAACGGCGAAACCCTTGCCAGCATCTCCCGCACGAGCAGTTTCGATCGTCGCGTTCAAGGCCAACAAGTTGGTTTGCTCTGCGATATCCGTGATCAAATTGACCACCTCACCAATCCGTTGAACAGCCTCAGACAAGCCCTGAACGGTATTATTTGTTCGACTGGCCTCCTGCACGGGTTGATCGGCCACACCGGTGGAATGCTTTACTTGCCGGGCAATCTCGTCGACAGACGCCGAAAGTTCGGTCGCCGCGGAGGCCACGGTCTCGATATTGCCGACCGCGTCTTCGGTATTGCTCGACGCTAGCGTCGTCTGATCGCTGATCTGTCCAGCGGCATTGACCATAAATTCTGAAGCGCCGCGCATTACGGAACCTTCAAAATCATCGGCCAAGCAATTTCTTGACGGTCGCCTTTCGTCCATGGATTGCCGTTCGCGTTGCTGTTTTTCGTCTCTCATTTTTGCAGCTTCAATTGCGTTGGTCTTGAATATCTGCACGGAATTGGCCATGCGTATTATTTCGTCGACCCAGTTCTCACTTGGAACTTCGACGCTCGTATCACCATCAGCCAAGTCATCCATGGTGTCGCTCATACGAATTAATGGCTGTGTGACGCGATGAGCTCCGATGACGACGAGAGTTATCAGCACAGTGCTCGAGACGATAATCGCGAAAATGATCGTCATACTGAGCTTATTACCGGCGGTATTCGTCGCCCCAATATCGCTCGAGACCTCCAACACGCCTCGCACGTCGCCCAGTTTCCAATCAACCTTTGGAGAACCCGTAATGGTTTCGTGGCAATTTACACAGGCGTCAGCCACCATCCGATCCGCAACCGCGACACGGACGACCGGCTTACCGTCGCGGGATTCTTGTCGACTAAAGGTCTTTTCTAGATTTTTAATTAAATAGTTCCATGCTGCGGCTTGGAACTCGTCGTGTTGACGTTTCGCACGGTTCGGAAACGGATATCGGCTATAGAGCAAGATCGAGGTCGCTTCTTCTTTCAGCAATTCGCTTATGTCGTGAATGAAAGTTGCCGGCACTGGAATGCCGCCTGACATTGTTTTGTGGTTATACAAAGGCTTCAGCGGTTTACCATTCACTACCGTCTTTTTTTATAACGCTTCTCATATAATAACCACGCAACGTTTTGAATTGTTAACCAGTTTGCTTTCTCGCTCGCACCGCGTTGTCACGAGCATTTGTCTCAACCCAGCGTGGGATTAAAAAAACCGCGCCAATCAATATCACCAACAATACCGTCGGTACCGGCAGTACCAGCGGCCAAAACACGCTCTTCTGAAATATGCTCATTGTATCCCCCCAATGCGCTTGTCCGTGGCCGCGAATTGGAGATAACGGTCATCGTCTCCATCAAGTGCGCCACCTATCATTAACACTAAGTACCTTTTGTTTAAATTTGGTTAACGAAGATTCAAATTCAGATGAAAAACAGAATCTGATATTTCGTCTTTCTCGTTCGCTGTGAAGATGTGATAGCTTAAGTTAATAAATGAAACTTCCCGCCTGTCCCGGAGATACCGATGCCTGATAGCCTTCTGACCAATTCGAAAGTCGTCGCCGCATATCGCGAGCGCACGCAGAAATCTGCCGAACTTGCCGCGACCGCGCGCGAGAACTTTCCGAGCGGCATCACTCATGACTCCCGCCATACCGACCCCTATGGCATTTACGTGGACCACGCGAAAGGCTCGCGAAAATGGGATGTGGACGGCAACGAATACGTCGACTATTTCGGCGGTCATGGTGCGTTGATCCTGGGGCATAACTATCCAGGCATTATCGAGGCAACCCATACCCAGCTAGATAAAGGGACCCATTTCGGCGCCGGCCATCCAGCGGAAGTCGAATGGGGAGGACTGGTTCGCCAGATGGTGCCCTCCGCAGAGCGCGTGCGGTTCACTTCTTCTGGTACCGAAGCCAATCTCATGGCCTTCCGGCTAGCGCGCGCCTTTACCAAAAAACCGAAACTGGTGCGCTTTATCTGCCATTTCCATGGCTGGCAGGATCACGTTGCTTTCGGCGCCAAAGGAGGCGTCACGGGCGGCCCAGTTCCCGGTGTATTGGACGGCATCATTGAGAACGTGATCTTGATCGAGCCCGGCAACGAGCAATTGATCCGCGAGACCCTGTCGTCGCGCGACGATATCGCTGGCGTTACCATGGAACCGACCGGTGCAAGTTTCGGCGGTGTTCCGGTCACTCGAGATTTCGTCGCGGCGGTTAGGGACGCCACGACCGAGAATGGCGTATTGCTGATGTTCGACGAAGTCGTCACGGGTTTTCGCGTATCGCCAGGTGGTGCGCAGGCATATTACGGTATCACGCCCGACCTTACATCTCTCGCTAAGATTCTCTCTGGTGGACTTCCCGGTGGTGCCGTCTGTGGGCGCGCAGATATCCTTGAATTACTCGATTTCGAAATCGCCAAAGAAAAAGGCTTCGAAAAAATCGGCCATCAAGGGACATACAATGCAAATCCGATGTCGGCGGTTGCCGGAATCGCCGCCCTAACGGAAATTCGCGATAGCGACGCTTGTGAGCGGGCCAGTGCGAATGGTGCCAAAATTCGCGCGCGCATAAACGATGTCTTCGTGGAAGAGAATATTCCCTGGGCGGCCTTCGGCGATCATTCGGCATGGTTCGTCTACACCAACCCGGAAGGCCGCGATATCGACCCAAAGAGCTTCGATGGATATGCGCAAAGCTTCGAGCATATGCGCGATTCCGGCAACCATCCGGCAACCGGAAAACTCCGAATTGCCATGTTGGTCAACGGCGTCGATATCACCAGCAAACCAGGCGGCACGGTGATGGCCGCACATACGAACGAAGATATCGAACGCACCGCGGAAGCAATGCGCCAATCCGTGCGCATGCTCCGCGATGAGGGCGACCTATAGGTTAGGCATCAGCTCATTTTTGATCTTAGCCGTGCGTCCAGCATTAGCGCCAATGACATGCTCTTTATAGGCTGGTCGCGACACTAGGCGTTCGTAGTACGCTTCCACGTTGGCATGTGAAGGCCGGTTCGGTGTCCAATGGATCCAGCGGTCTATTAACGAGCCTGCCGCGAAATCGGCCATGGTGAGTTTGTCACCGCCAAGATAGTCGTTATCGGCAAGGTGCTTGTCCAAGATCTCGAGCATTGGCAACGCTTGCGTCGCGGCCGCGTTAATTTTCTCCGCGCTACGCTCTTCATCAGAGACGCGGAAGTATTGATCCAGATAAATGGAATTGAACCCGGCAAAATTGATCGAGCTCCAATCCATCCACTTATCCGCCGCCGCACGGGCTTGCAGATTCTCCGGATAGAGGTCTCCCATGCTGTATTTCGCGCAGAGATAGCGCGTCACCGCGCCAGATTCCCAGAGCGTGAAGCCGTTTTCTTCTTCTAGTGTCGGCAGGCGACCGTTGGGATTCTTCGCTCGGTATTCCGGGTCGTCGTTACCCCCGAATTCTCCGCCCCAATCGACGCGTTCATAGTCAACACCAATTTCACCAAGACACCACGTCACCTTGATCACGTTCGAGCCGTCTTTGCGGCCCCAAAGCTTAAACATCGCACACCCTCCGAAAGTTATTTGCTTATGCCTAGATTAGCGCGGCGCGGACACTCCGCAACCGCAGGAGCAACATGCCGACAATGACGAGATTGATCCCATTCGCACCCGCACCGAGCATAAAAGCAAGAACATAACTACCACTCAAATCAAACAAGAATCCGCCGAACCAACCGCCAAGCGCCATGCCGATCCCACCAAAGAAAATCACTACGGCTGTACGTCGCCCGATCCCGACACTGGACAGATGATCTCGAATGACAACGGGGTAAAGGGGCAATATTCCCCCATACCCGATACCGAAAATAATCCCAATCAAATAGAGTCCAATTAAATTGTCGACGATCACAAACACGCCCACCATCGACGTCTGAATACAGGAGAAAAGAAAGAGAGTCGGCAGGCTCCCGAGCCGGTCCGAGACATAACCCATAATCGTGAGCCGCGTTACCCCCGCCACCAACAACGCCAGTGCCAAGACTTCTGCCGCACGCGCCGCCGGATGACCGATATCGGTCATATGCGAGACGATATGCGCCAAAGGAAGCGCCATCGCGACACAGCAACCGACGATACCGATGGATAAGGTCACCATCCATATGGAGGCTGCAACACCACCGTTTCGGGTAAAATCGTCCATCTGATCGTCAACTTGGGGGGCGTTGGCTGCGGCTGGGACTAATCGACGCTCCCCAATGAATTTCTTTTGCCAAAGAAAAACCAGGCTAATCGGCAACATCGTACAAAGCGTAAACACGCCAAAATAAAAATACGTCTCTCGCCATCCCACGTCGTCGTTAAAATAACGCACGACAGGTGGCCAAAAGGTGCCTGCAAATGCCTGCCCGGAAGCGACCACACCGGCAGCAAATCCGCGTCGCCGTTCGAATAAATTGACGATATTGGCCATCAAGGGAGAGAACAATGTCGCCTGCCCGAGAAACCCGAAGAGCAGCCCGTATGCCACCAGGAATTCCCACTGCGTCGACATACCGCTGACCACGAAGGCACCGAGACCCATCATCACCGCACCCAACAGGATTAGCGGACCAATTCCGGAGCGATCGAACCATAAGCCCATGACAATCGCGCCAACTCCGGCACACAAAAATTGAACGGCATATGCGATGGACGGGATTGAGCGCGGCCAATCGAACTCGGCCGCAATGGGTTTGAGAACCACCACGAGCACGAAGATGCTACCGCTGCCGATCAGCAACGCCAACATCGACGCCCACAGGACGATATAGCGATAATTCGCGGCCAACCGGCTTGCGATGGTGTTGACGATCCGACCGGCGGCCGGGATTATGCGGTTCGCTGAATCAGATGATATCCAAACGCGGTTTCGATGACACCGCTAGAGTCACCGACCTCAAGGTCAAAGACTGCTTCGTCGAATTCCGGCACCATGTCGCCGCGACCGAATGCACCGAGGCTGCCTCCGTCTTTAGCCGACGGGCATTCAGAATATTCAGCCGCTAAATCGGCGAATTCGAGGCCATTGACCAATTCCGCTGCGACCATCTGTATTCGCTCCAAAGCCTCATCTTTCGTGCGATCCGCACCAGCACTTTGCGCGCCCTTGTACATAACCAAGATGTGCGACGCTTCGACTGTGTCCGCCATTTTCATTCTCCCAAGCGAGGATATTAAGACAATTTGCCGAGAACTATAATCGATGGAAAGCTCAGGTACACATCAAATTGCACTTCGATACAAAAGGAATTTTCGTTATACTGTCGTTCGCCAAGATGAGAAAATGTCATGCTCAAATTAATTGCGGTGATCGTCAACTTGGCGGGAACGCTCTGGCCCGCGCAAGCACAGCAGAGCTCCATCAGAGGGTTGGGCATCCACGCCCGCGCGGGAGGAGCAGACGAGGACATCGGGAAACCGACCTATACGCCGAAACCGGCCACCTCTTAGGCGGCGCTCCCCGTCAGGAAACTCAGAACAGCGTCGTTGAACTCTGCCGGTGCCTCGATATTACAAAGATGCCCTGCGTCAGGTATTTCCACGAAATGCGCACCCGCTATTTTTGTCGCGATTTCGCGCCCCAGTTCCGGTCGGTTCAGTCGGTCGTCACCACCATATAGTAACAGGGTTGGGACACGAATATCATCCAATGCCGCCGACCTGTCGTAATAGGTCGAGGCTTCAATTGTTTTAATATAACTCTCTTTATGGAGTATTGAGATGCTGTCGACCAATTGCTGGAAATGGGCTTCGGTCGAGCGAGCACCCATCAGAGTTCGCGCAACAATAGGCGCTATATCTCTCGGCTCTTTGCCCTCTTCCACCAGCGGCTTTTTGCGGAGCCGCACGAATTCCTCACGATCTTCCGGTGTCCTTTGGGTAAAGCTGGCGCGGGTACCAGACAGAGTGAGCGTTTTGACGCGATCCGGAGACCGAGCCATGAAATCTAACGCAATCCTCCCCCCCATTGAAAGACCTACAATATGTGCGGTCCGAACGCTCAAATGATCGAGGAGACGTAAAATATCTTTGGCGAAATCGCCAAAATCGAGCGGGCCGCTATAGTCGTCTGACAGGCCATATCCACGGGCATCCCAAGCGACGGCGTGAAACTTTTCCGCAAAAGCCGGCAATTGATCATGCCAATTCGTCCGATTGCCACCGATCCCGTGCAGAAACAATACAACGTCCCCCGTCCCCGAATGATCGTATGCGATACGGGGGTCTCCCGGCACGAAATCCGTTTGAATATCAGCCATATGCCTACTCCTTAGACGCGGCCCGCACGGTGCAGGAGTGTATGCAACAACACATCGGTTCCGGCAGCCAGATCTTCCGGCCGCGCGTTTTCCAACTCGTTGTGGCTAATACCATCTTCACACGGGATGAAGATCATGCCGGATGGGCAGACATGCGAAAGATTGATGGCATCGTGGCCGGCACCCGAAAAGATATCCATGCAAGGAAAACCAAGCGCGCCGGACGCATCCCGCACCGCTTGGACGCAGGCGGGATCGAAGGTTACGGCATCGCGATGGCTGGTCTGTTGGATGTCGAGTCCGAGACCGCGTTCCTTGGCAATCACCTCGCATGCCGATTTCATCGCCTGCCCTGCCGCTGCCAGGGTATCGTTATCGGGATGACGGCTATCGATGGAGAAAATTACTTGACCTGGAATGGTGTTCCGCGAATTCGGTCGCACACGCAGGTGCCCAACGGTAATCACTGGATGCGGATCGAACGCGAAGGCAGCATTGTCGACCGCATCGATCATCCGCGCCGCACCATGCATCGCGTCCTTACGCAGTACCATCGGCAAGGTACCTGCGTGCCCCTCCTCTCCGGTCACCGTCACCATGTAACCCGTCGACGCCTGCGCACCCTCGACGGCACCGATCTGCAGGCCCTCCTTCTCCAGGATCGGGCCTTGTTCAATGTGAATTTCGAAAAAGCTGTCGATCTCGAATCCACCGACCGTCTCCGGTCCCGCGTAGCCAATCCGCTGTAATTCGTCACCGATGGAGTTTCCGTCTGCATCCGCCATCGACAGCGTGTCAGCGACGCTACGTTTACCGATAAACGCATTCGAGCCGACACAGCCCGCACCAAAGCGGGAACCTTCTTCATCAGTCCAACATACGACGTCGATGGGTCGCTCATGTTGGACGCCCGCATCGTTGAGGGTCCGCACGATCTCCAATCCCGACAACACGCCCAAGATACCGTCGAACCGACCGCCAAGCGGTTGCGTGTCCAAATGGCTGCCCGTCATTACCGGAGCCGCGGTTTCATTGGTTCCCGCCCGCCGCGCAAAGATATTGCCGACGGCATCGACGCGCACTTCACACCCTGCTTCCTTCGACCACTGAACGAACAAGTCACGCGCCTTCTTGTCGTCGTCGGTTAACGCGAGACGCCCCATGCCACCCTTCGGTGTCGCCCCAAATACCGCCATTTCCATATGCGCGTCCCAAAGGCGCTGCTGGTCCGTCCGCAAGTCGCTCATGCGGCTGCTCCCGCTTTCGTTTCGACCCATTTGGCGACACGGAACAGATGCGCGTCATCACCCTTGCGGGCCATCAACTGGATGCCAAAAGGCATGCCCGCCGGACCTTTGAGCATTGGCAGACACAGTCCCGGCATCCCAAGAAGCGTCCATGGTGCTTGGAAGACCGGGCTCCCTGTCGTCTTAAAGCCGATCGGCGCCTCACCCGTCGCGGGTGGAACGATGAGTGCGTCATAATCGCGCATGGCTTCGTAAACATCGTCTCGAATGCCGTCCACAGCGTCCAACGCCCGCATGTATTCGAAGGCCGTGACTTCCTTGCCAAGGGCAATCCTATCGAGGGTCATCTGCTCCATGCGTGGCGGTTTTCGATCCACCTCGTCGCCAAAATAATACGCGACGCCCGCACCCATGATCTTGTCGTGATGACCAAGCAAATCACCAAAGCTATCCGGAAGCCCCACTTCTTCGACAGTTCCTCCGAGCTTGCGGACAAATGCCTCGAAGGTTTTGAATGTCTCCGGGTCACCTTCATGCCACGCTGGAGTGCGCGCGAAGCCAATACGCGGCGCGCCGTCTAATGGCCGCGCCACGGCATCCTGCAAATTAAAATTCGGATTTCCCCGCATCTCTTCGTCGCGCGGGTCGTAGACCATCAATACGTCGCTCAGCAGCGCCAAATCCTCGAGGCTGCGAGCCAGGGGTCCGACATGATCGAGCTTGCGGGAGATCGCGCTCACCCCCACACAGGATATCGATCCGAATGTCGGCTTGTAGCCATAGATCCCGCAGAAAGAAGCTGGCCGGAGAGTAGACCCCGATGTCTGCGAGCCGAGTGCCATGAGCACCATGTGATCGCCAACCGAGGCACAAGAACCACTGGACGAGCCACCGGGCGTGCGTTCCGGGTCATGGGGATTGCGGGTCTTGCTCGGCGTCATCATGGCTATTTCGGTTGAGACCGCCTTACCGATAATCACTGCGCCTGCCTGACGCAGTAATTGCGCTACGAACGAGTCCACCGCAGGGCGTCGCCCTTCAAACAGGCGGCTCCCATTCTCCGTCGGCATGTCGGATGTGTCGAAGATATCCTTTAGGGCGACGGGAACTCCATGTAAGGGGCCAATTGCACCTCCAGCCGCGCGTTGCCGATCACATTCACGCGCTTGCGCCAATGCATGTTCAGAATCGAGATATGCCCAGGCCTGTACCGTCGCCTCCCGCGCCTCGATCCGGTCCAGACACGCCTTCGTCAGCGCTTCGGACGTTATATTGCCCGCCGCTATCTCCGCGGCTGCTTCATGTGCAGCCAGCTCGTTCAAAGGGTGATTTCTCATGGGGATAATCTCCGGTAATGGACACGAAGTTTACGATATAGCGGGCACCTACTACAGGCCAAGCATTCGCAACGCCGAGCGATAATCCGACGACCGGTTCGCTGCCGCAGGATAACGCTAAACAGGCGCACCACGCCCTCTTCCAAGGCATCACGGAGTAAACTGGGCGTTG
This sequence comes from Alphaproteobacteria bacterium, assembly GCA_049601975.1. Lineage (GTDB taxonomy): Bacteria > Pseudomonadota > Alphaproteobacteria > UBA8366 > UBA8366 > UBA6544. Next base: position 23,994 of record JBMYRC010000025.1, read on the forward strand.
CTTGTCCGCCTTCGCTTAATATTGCAACCGACCGTGATGCGGCATTGGATCGTTGTCGCGCCTCGGTACGGCTAGTCTCTTCCTCGATGGGGTCATCCCATAATCGAGACAACTCATTTTCAACAATCTCGAAATTCTCAACTATAGGCTGCCGCAACGCGTCGAAAACCCAGAGATATAACCATTTCGCCAAATCGAAGGGAAGACCTTCATGACGAAGGATCGGCTTTTGATATGCATCAATCCGCCGCCATTATTCAATCGACACTCCAAGATCACTCACGATATTTAGGCCGTGGCGTTCTGAGGCAGCGAGTCACAACTTATAGTTGCTGTGCGCGACCAACGCATCGGAGACTGTGCCCGGGATATTCTCCCGGAGCGCTACCGCGAGCTGTTGCTCTTGCGCCCGCGTTTGCACCACCTCGATTAATTGCTCGTCTTCCAGCGCACGACTGCGTGTTAGGATCGGATACGCGACTTCGATTTCATCATTTGCCAAAGCAACGACAAGGTCGCTTGGTGCGTCGTCGAACTCAGCAAGTTGAGCACTTAATTTGCGACGAACCGCCAATTCGGCATCGCTAATGACCCGACGTAGAATATCGAATATCAGCGAGCGTTCGCGTTCCGACAGCGCACTCTGCCCGGCATAGAATAGATCGGCGATCGTCTCCGCTAAGTCGCGTCGACCAGTGCGGGTCTTCTGTTCAGCCAACCGATACATCCGATCCCTATCGAATTCTTCGGTTTCGGCGGAACTCACCTCTCCATCTGCATTATCTTCCGACATATCGTCAGTCATAAATCCGCAACCAAGGCCGCGATAAAGTGCCGCGCTTGGACCGCCCGTGTAACTAAGTCTCGCACGAAAGCCGCCGAATTTAAAAGTAATTGCGCGACAGGACCCAAAATACCTTGGGGTTGTTAACGACCGATTAAAGGTCCGCTTTCCCGCCACCAAGGCAATCGGGAGATTGGCGCACGACACCGCCTTTCCGCTCCCACTCCTCTTGCGTCAGTGTCTCCATCGACAATGCGTGGAGTGGTCCGGCCAACTCATCCTTTAAAATGCCATTGACGGTTTGATGGCGACGAACCCTAGGCACACCTGAGAAAGTATCGGTGACGATCACCAGCTTAAAATGCGATTCCGAACCTGGTGGAACACTGTGCATATAGCTTTCATTGACCACCATTAGATGGCTGGGCGCCAAAGCCTCGTTGATCTTGGTTTCGATCGTTTGCTGTACAGTCATGGTTTTCCCCTATTCCAGCGCTGCCTCATCAATAAATGATGTTTTCCATCCAGATTCCAAGTCATCTACCACATGGCGTAATATTGTAGCCGAAACCCTCGATATTTAGTATTAACTTAATGGTGACTCGAATTTAGCATCGTATACACAGAATAAGTACCGAATAGCCAATCAGTTGACCGAAAATCAGCAAGAAACGCTCTATCGCAGTCTCTATCGCATCCGTCGCGTCGAAGAAGAAATTATTCGCCTATACCCTTCTGATCGCATCAAAAGTCCGGTTCATCTATCCATTGGCCAGGAAGCGGTCTCAGTGGGTATCTGTGCCGCGCTGGATCCGGCGGATATCGTGTTCGGCACGTATCGAGGACACGCGCTGTATCTCGCCAAAGGCGGCGACCTTAACGCGATGATGGCTGAATTGTACGGAAAGTCAGACGGCAGCGCGCGCGGTAAGGCGGGCTCCATGCACCTGATTGACCTGTCCGTCGGTATGATGGGCACTTCGGCGATAGTCGCGACAACCATTCCGCAAGCAGTGGGTTACGCACTAGCCATCAAAATGCGCAAGCAGAAGACCGCCGTCATTGTGTTTTTTGGAGATGGGGCGACAGACGAGGGCGTTTTTCACGAAAGTCTGAATTTCGCGGCACTCAAACAACTGCCCGTCCTCTTCGTTTGTGAGAATAACGGTTACGCCATTTATTCCCCAACACGGGACCGAATGCCGGACGTGAATTTCTGCGAGAGGGCAGAGAGTTATCGCATCCCGGCAAATCGTGTCGAGAGCGGATCAACAGTGGAGATTCGCGATGCGACGGCAGAGGCCTTGGAGAAAATCCGAAACGGTAACGGTCCGCAATTTCTGGAATGCCTAACCGCGCGCTGGCGCGACCATGTCGGCCCCGACGAAGATCGTGTTTGGAAATACCGTCCCGATGATGAGTTGGACGACTGGATTGCCCGTGACGACATGGCCCGGATTGCCGGTGAATTGCCGACCGAGCGCCGGAATGAAATCCATGCGGATGTGGAATCGGAGATCGCCGAAGCAATCGCTTTCGCCGAGGCGAGCCCCTACCCTGCGGAAGAGGAGATCTTCGATCATGTCTTCCGCTGAAACGCCCAATCGGGAACTCAGCTACAGCGAAGCCTTGCACGAAGCCGTGCATCAAGAGATGTCCCGCGATCCAGACGTCTTTGTCTTCGGGCTTGGTGTCGACGATGCGCGTGGCATGTACGGCACGACGGCGGGTCTGCACGACGACTTCGGAGCCAACCGCAATTTCGACACGCCATTGGCCGAGGATGCGATGACCGGCGTTGCCATCGGCGCGGCGCTTGCCGGTATGCGCCCCATTCATGTGCATCAACGGATGGATTTCCTGCTGCTTTGTATGAACCAGTTGGTGAATATTGCTGCCAAGACATCGTACATGTTCGCGGGCGCTTGCAATGTCCCCATCGTCGTACGTGGCATCATCGGCCGCAGTTGGGGGCAAGGGGCACAGCACAGCCAAGCCATTCATTCCTATTTCATGCATGTGCCGGGAATCAAAGTCGTGGCACCGACGACGCCGCACGACGCGAAAGGTTGCATGATCGCGGCCATCCGAGACGACAACCCGGTCGTCTTCATGGAACACCGCATGCTGTACGGCAATCGCGGCGTCGTTCCAGAAGCCCAGTATGAAGTTCCGTTTGGCGAAGCCCGCCTCCTTACCGAAGGGGACGACGTCACCATCGTCGGCATCAGCCACATGGTCGTCGAGTGCCTGCGCGCAGCCCGTGCGCTGAAAGACAACGGTATCTCGGCCGAAGTGATCGATCCCGTTAGCCTTGCCCCACTGGACATCGATACCATCGCGGCATCGGTGCGAAAGACCGGACATCTCTTGATCGTCGACACTAGCTGGACAACCTGCGGTGCCGGCAGCGAGATCGTAGCGCAATTGGTAGAATTGTTCGGTAGCGAAGGTATCCCCAAGATGAAGCGGTTGGGATATGCGCCGACCCCCTGTCCCACCACGCGCCCGCTCGAGGATATTTATTACCCAAGCGGGCGGACCATTGCGGAAGCAGCCTATGGGCTCATCCATGGCTGTGACGATTGGATCGCGCCGGAGATCGAGGCACGGGAAATCGCCGAGTTCCGCGGCCCGTTCTAAAGGAAATACTGGGATGACCGACCGCGACACATTACGCCAACGCGTCACCGAGGCTATCGAAGCTTATTGCGACGCCGCCCACGATTTCAGTTTCGAGGAAAGCGACCCAACAGTCCGCTTGCACGAGCCCACGTTCTCGGCCGACGAAATCAACGCCGCGCTCGACTGTATGCTGACGACGCGGGTCACTATGGGTGAGAAGGTAAAAGCATTCGAAAAGGCGTTCTGCGCACCCTATGGTCACGGCAATGCCGTCATGGTGAATTCCGGCTCGTCCGCGAACCTTCTTGCCATCGCCGCGCTTGCCAACCCAGATGCGGAAGACGCGCTTAGCCCTGGCGACGAAGTGATTGTCCCTGCCCTCTCCTGGTCCACCACCGTATGGCCGTTGATCCAGATGGGACTGGTCCCTGTCGTCGTCGATATCGACCCTCAAACATTGAATATCGATCCGAACGAACTCGAAGCCGCCATCGGCCCCAAGACACGAGGCGTCATGATCGTGCATGTGTACGGCAACCCCTGCGACATGGAGAGCATCGTATCAATTTGCGAGCGTCATTCGCTAATGTTGATCGAGGATTGTTGCGAAGCATTGGGTGCGACGTACCGAGGCGCTCCGGTCGGCTCATTCGGACGGGCGGGAACGTTCAGCTTTTATTTCTCCCATCACATGACGACTCTCGAAGGGGGAATGACCATCGCCCGCGACAAGCGCGACGCGGAGTTAATGCGCATCCTGCGAGCGCATGGCTGGATCCGGGAAGTGGAAGACCGCCAACCTTGGATCGATCGTTATCCTGACATCCACCCCCGTTTTCTGTTCGTCAATCTCGGCTACAATTTGCGCGCGACAGAACTTCAAGGAGCCATGGGATTGGTGCAATTGCCGAAGCTCAGCGATTACGTGAAGACACGGCGCGAAAATGCGGAATGGCTCGGTCGACGCCTTTCGAATCATGCCGACCAATTACACTGTCAGACGGAAACACCAGACGGTGCACATTCCTGGTTCGGATTTCCAATCACGATTGCGGAGAGCGCCCCCTTCGGCGTCGAAGACATCATGACATCCCTCGGCGCCAACGGAATTGAGACCCGGCCCATCATCTGCGGCAATATCGCTCGGCAACCTGGTTTGAAAATGTATCCGCACCGCGTCCACGGCGACTTGCGGCACGCCAGCGCGGTCATGGATCGGGGTTTCTCCTTCGGTAACCACCAACATATCGATGACGCAGCGCGCGCGCATATCGCCGACAGTATCGACAGTTTCGTGAAGGCGAACTGATGGGCAAACAGCGCGCACTAATCACTGGCATCACCGGCATGGTCGGCTCGCATCTTGCGGAGTATTTGATCGAACATACCGATTGGGAAGTCGACGGCATGTGCCGCTGGCGCAGCCCGCTCGATAACCTTGAGACCCTGGTGCCGCGCATCAATGCCGGTGACCGAGTTCGGCTGCTCTATGGCGATATCCGGGACACGCTCGCGGTGCAAGACGTCGTGCGGAAATCCACGCCTGATTACGTTTTTCATCTCGCGGCCCAAAGCTATCCACGCACCAGTTTCGAGAGCCCACTCGATACCTTAGACACCAACATTCAAGGCACCACCCGACTGCTCGATGCGCTTCGCGTCACGACACCAAATGCAGTGATCCATGTTTGCGCGTCTTCGGAAGTCTTCGGACGCGTGCCAAAGGATAAAATTCCCATCGATGAGGAATGTGGATTTCATCCCGCTTCCCCCTACGCTATCAGCAAGGTCGGTTCGGACCTGATCGGCCGCTACTATGCCGAGGCTTTCGACATGACGGTGATGACAACCCGCATGTTCACGCATACCGGACCGCGACGCGGTGACGTCTTCGCGGAATCAACTTTCGCCAAACAGATCGCTCTGATAGAGGCGGAAATGATCCCGCCGGTTCTTAAAGTCGGAAATTTGGACTCACTGCGCACCATCGCGGATGTCCGGGACGCAGTGCGCGCCTATTACATGCTTGTCACGGTGAATCCAATGGCGGGCGCTTATTACAATATCGGCGGCGACCATAGCTGCACTGTCGGCGATATCCTGAACACCTTGCTTTCTTATTCAGCGGTGAAGGATGCGATCAGCATTGAGACAGACCCGGATCGGATACGCCCGGTCGATGCCGATCTGCAGGTCCCAGACACCAGAAAATTTACAGACCATACCGGGTGGGCTGCGGAAATCCCGTTCGAGAAAACCATGCGTGACCTCTTGGATTATTGGCGCGCGCGGGTTGCGACTGAGGGCAATAGATTTTTGACACGCTAGATTGCGCAAACCGAGGCAGAATGAGTTACTTCAGCGGAAAGAATATCTTGGTGACTGGTGGCACGGGCCTCATTGGCCGTCCACTGGTGACCCGCCTTCGCGAGGCGGGTGCACACCTTCGGGTAGTCTCCCTCGACGACCCCAGCCGGGCCCCGGACGGCGTCGAGTTCGTGCGCGCGGATCTTCGCGAGTTTTCGAATTGCGTTGAAGCAGCAAAAGGAATGGATGTCGTCTTCAATTTGGCCGGTGTGAAAGGCTCACCGGCAATGGCCAGCGAGCGTCCGGCGAGTTTCCTCGTCCCCACTGTGACCTTTTCTTACAACATGATGGAAGCCGCCCGCCGCGAGGGCGTCGAACGCTATCTCTATACAAGCTCAGTTGGCGTCTATGCGCCGGCGGAGCATTTCCGCGAAGACGATGTTTGGAAAACTTTTCCCTCTCCAAACGACCGATTTGCCGGATGGGCAAAACGCATGGGCGAGTTGCAAGCGGAAGCTTATCGCATCGAATACGGATGGGATAAAATCTCCATCGTGCGCCCCGCCAATGTCTATGGCCCTTTCGATAATTTCGATCCGGCCAATGCGATGGTCATTCCCTCATTGATCCACAGGGCAATGGGCGGTGAATCCCCATTGACGGTTTGGGGCGACGGATCGCCGGTGCGGGATTTCATTCATGCCAAGGATGTCGCCCGCGGCATGATGTTGATGGTAGAGAATGGTGTTAACGAGCCCGTCAATCTGGGCAGCGGCCAAGGCTTCTCAATTCGCCAGATCGCGGAGGCCGTGGTCGCGAACCTAACGACCCCTACTGAGATCGTTTGGGATACGACAAAGCCGGCCGGTGATAGAATTCGCCTCATGGACACAGCACGCGCATCCAACCACGGTTTTGCACCGGAGGTCTCCCTCGCGAAAGGTATCGCGGAAACCATGGCATGGTATGCGGAAAACGAAGATCTCGCCGATAAACGCTATAACGCCTTCACCGAAGATAACTTGAGACCCGATGACTAAGCGAGTACTCGTCACCGGTACGGACAGCGGCCTCGGTTCCACCCTTCTCGAAACCTTGGGCTCCGAATCTCTGACAAGAGGGATCGATCCAAGTGAGCGTTGGGATGATGCGCCGTACGATGCGATCATCCATTGCGCGATCGATCTTACTGATGATCGATCAAACCCATCGCCCTTCGACCCTGCCTCTCGGAACGTTGCGTTATTGCAAAACGTGTTACGCATTCCGCATCGGATGTTCATCCATATCTCGTCGGTCGACGTATACCCCGAAAGCGATAGCCCTAAACGAGAAGACACCGCCTTAGGCACAATTCCCAAAGACAATTCTTATCGAGCGGTAAAGTTGGCCTGCGAAGCCGCATTGACCGCCAGCGATAGACCACATCTAATCTTGCGCCCGACCGCTTTGCTCGGCCCGACGGCTCGCCCGAACAGTCTCATCCGAATGATCCGCGATCCCGGATGCCAACTTACCCTCAACCCGGCATCTACATTCAATTATGTCCTCCATAGGCAAGTTGGTGACTTCATCCAAACCGCCCTTCGCGATGGGCTCTCGGGTGTTTATAATCTGGCTGCAAGCGGAAATCTGCGGCTCGATGAAGTTGCGGAGATCGTCGGAGCCATCCCCGGCTATGGCGGTTTTATGTATTGTGTGGGCGAGATCGATAATGCGAAAGCAAAAGCTCTCCATCCGAGTTTCGCAATGAATAGCGCACAGGTCGTCACCGCCTTCATGAAGGAGTTCGCATGACGCATCGACAAAGAGTTCTCGTCTGCGGCGCTACAGGATTTATCGGGCGGAATACCGTCGAACATCTTTCGCAGCGTACGGATATTAACCTCATCGCCGTTGAACACGAGAAACCGCGATTCGACTGCCCAAACGTCGAATGGATCACAGCCGACCTGACCAGACAGGAAGACGTGGCGCGTGCGCTACACAACATCGATATCGTCATTCAAGCGGCCGCGACCACGTCCGGTGCCGGGGATATCGTCAATCGTCCCTATATCCACACCGCCGATAACGCTGTGATGAACTCGCATATCTTCCGATCAGCCTATGATCAGAACGTCGGCCAGGTGGTGTTTTTCAGTTGCACCGTGATGTATCCGAGCAGTGAGATCGCGTTACGGGAAGAAGACTTCAACGGCGAAATCGCCCCGCACTATTTTGGGGTCGGCTGGACCAAGGTCTATCTAGAGAAGATGGCCGAATTCTATGCCGACCTTGGGCGGACAAAATACACGGTGCTGCGTCATTCCAATATTTACGGCCCGCACGACAAGTTTGACCTAGAACGCTCGCATATGTTCGGCGCGACAGTGACGAAGGTCATGACCGCACAAGACGGCCCCATCGTCGTGTGGGGTGAGGGTGAAGAGGCACGGGATTTGTTGTATGTCGACGATCTCATCGACTGCGTTGAAAGAGCAATGGAACGACAAGACGAGCCCTTCGGCTTGTACAACATCGGCTACGGTGAAGCTTTTCCAGTTAAAGAAGTTGTGAGTCGGATCATCGCCGCTTCGGGCAAAGAATTAGAAATGGAATTCGATCGCAGCAAGCCGACATTGAAGACGTCGCTCTTCCTAGATTGCAGCCGCGCACAAGCTGCGTTGGAATGGCGTCCTACAACCGATTTCAATGACGGCGTTAAGACGACGCTGGAATGGTATCGAGCGAGCGATCTGATCTAGGAAGATCACGTGAACAGAACCAATATATTCGCCGTCGCTTGGGACAAACCGTTCATCGATAAATTCGCCGACTATACGATCCCGGGCTTAATCAGCTCGAACAATTTGCAGTTTCTGGCCGAGACCCGACCATTGCGGTTTCTTCTTTATACGGACAGAGCGTCTTACACTTATTTCCTGGAGCGCACCCAACCCCTTGAAGAATTTGGTGAGCGTTGCGTGTATCTCTTTGAAGACACAAGTGTCGATGGCCGGACCATAGCGGATTATGCATCGGCATTTGCCGGCTCCGCGTACAAACATGAAATCGACCGAAATACGCAATTCCACGCCATTGATCGAACGTTGGAGTCAGGCGATGACGAAACTTTGTTCATTATAAATCAAGATCTCATGATCACGAACGGTAGTTTATCCTACGCGCAATACAAACTTGATGAAGGTGCGGAAGCGGTTCTTATCCCTTTGCTGAGGCTTTCCTTCGAGGCATCGAATGAAGTATTACGACTGATTACGGTAGGCAATCTTAAAGCCGAAGATCTTTGTCGGCATTTACCATCAATCCTCCATCCTGTTTCTCGGCGTTCGTTCGCCGATTCTTCAGAATTTATCAATTACCCCTCCACTATCATTTGGCCGAGTGGAAATTCCGGCTGGATCGCGCGAGCTTTCTTTCCCTATACGCTTGCCTTGCGGCCCCGTGAAAATTATCACCGCTTCGATAGCACCATCGATTATGACTATGCGCTCAATTTAGCAACATCACCGGACCGAATCGTCATTCCTCAACATTCAGGCGAAGCATTCGTCGCCAAGATCACGACAGAGTCTTCTTTGAAGATTGAGCCGGAGCCCAACCGCTTCGAGCTCAATTCCCTGGCTCACTTCATTCTGGCTGAAACCAATCAAGCGCACCGACAATTCATCAATAAGCCTTACCGAATTATCAATGATAAATCCGTCGATCCAATCTCATCCGGCTGGACAGAAACCGAAAGGCGTTCAATGGCCGCGCTAAATGCGGTTTACGCCTTCTTGGATATCCTTCGAGATCAGCTTCCAAAAGATTCACATCAGGCACGCACGGCCATTCGGTCGCATTTTGGCGACCTTTCGGAATACCTTTCACCCATGCGACGCCAACAATCGAAAGACACAGCTTAATGAAGCAATCGGTTATACTGGCCGGCGGTCTCGGTACCCGATTGGGCGAACTCACTGCGTCAACGCCGAAACCCTTGTTAGAAGTCGGCGGTCGCCCTTTTCTCAACTATCTAATCGACCATCTGGCCCGTCATGGCACCCAACATATTATTCTGCTGGTCGGACCTCACGCGCATCATTTCCGCAATTTCGAAGCGGAATTCGACCCAAAACACATCCGCTTTGATATCGTGTCCGATGTGCCCGCAGCCGGAACTGGTGGTGCACTCCGCTTTGCGTCTTCTCTTCTTGCCGATCAGTTTTTGTTGCTGAATGGCGATTCGTATTTCGACTTTAATTTGCTCGACCTTGCATCGCCTGATTGGACGGATGACATCGCCGCCCGCATCGCTTTACGCCGAGTCAGTGATTCGGCTCGTTACGGAAGCGTCGCTCTTGAGGACGGGAGAGTGACACAATTCGGCGAGAAATCGGGAAGCGGTGACGGCCTTATCAACGGCGGCGTTTATTGGCTCCGTAAATCTCTACTCGATCAAGATGCCAGTGGGTCGATCTCAATCGAGAATGATATTTTCCCAAAAGCTGCCGCGGAAGGACGAGTGGGCGGCGCCGTCTATGACGGAGCCTTTATCGATATCGGTATCCCTGAGGATTTGCAGCGCGCGCAATCACTGCTGCCTCAATGGCAACGACGACCGGCCGCCTTTCTCGACCGCGATGGAATCGTCAACCATGACACCGGATACGTATGGCATCCCGACAATTACAAATGGTTGGAAGGGTCCGATCGAGCTATCAAACGCTTAAATGATCTCGGCTACTATGTCTTCATTGTCACAAATCAGGCGGGTGTCGCCAGAGGTCTTTACAAGACAGAGGATATCGAACGCCTACACGCCTATATCAATAAGACATTGATGGCGCGGGGTGCCCATATCGATGCCTTTTACTACTGCCCACATCATCCGGATTTCGGCGATGGCGAATACCGGCAAAACTGCGCCTGCCGAAAACCGAACCCTGGAATGATGCTAAGGGCCATGAACGAATGGCCAGTCGATCTGTCCCGCAGTTTTATGATCGGCGATAAGGATACAGACATGCAGGCGGCGGAAGCGGCCGGCATTCCCGCTCGTCGGTTGTTTCTCAGCGGGAGTATTGAATCCGCGATGCAGGAAGTCGCACCAGCCTGGAAATAGCGACTATCGCTTGACCCTACAGTTGCCGTAGGGCTTAAAAATGTCGGCAATTGCGTTTTTTAAGGTCGGCACCAACAAAATGACGCTCCACACAAATAGCGAACCAGCGACAGACCCCGTCTGCGGGATGACCGTCGATCCGGCACAAACGCCTCCGCCGGAGAGCCGAAATCACGAAGGTGAACGTTATTATTTCTGCTGCACCGGATGCGCCGAAAAGTTCATCGCCGATCCAAGCAAATTTCTGAATGAAGGGCCGATGGCGCCCACTACCCGGAGCGTACAACACACCACCGGTTATATCTGTCCGATGGATCCGGAAGTCTGGAGCGAAGGCCCCGATGCCTGTCCGATCTGCGGCATGGCGTTGGAGCCCGCAAACCCGTTGGAAGTCAGCGACGAAAACCCGGAGTTCGACGACATGCGACAACGCTTCTGGGTCGCCGCTATCTTCACCGCACCGGTCTTTGCCATTGCGATGTCCGAACATGTCCCCGGTCTCGGCGCCATCATGAGCGCAGAATGGAGCGGTTGGCTGCAATTCGTCTTATCGACACCAGTCGTCCTCTGGGCCGGACTCCCCTTTTTCGAACGCGGCTGGCGATCGATCTCGCCCTGGCACCCGAACATGTTCACACTGATCGCACTTGGCACCGGTGCCGCCTATCTCTTCAGTCTCCTTGCTCTCCTCGCCCCAGGCATGTTTCCCACTGGATTTCAGGGTGAAGACGGCGCCCTCGATCTCTACTTCGAGGCAGCAGCTGTCATCATCACTCTGGTTCTACTGGGTCAGATCCTGGAACTGGGAGCGCGCGGCCGCACAGGCGAAGCGTTGCGTCTCCTGCTTGATCTCGCACCAAAAACAGCACGGCGCATTGTCGAGGGAAAACCAGACGAAGATATCCCTCTCGAAAACATCTATACGGGTGACATATTGCGCGTGCTTCCCGGTGAGAGCATTCCGACGGACGGTGTGATATCCACAGGTGCCAGCGCCGTCGACGAATCCATGGTCACAGGAGAGCCCATCCCGGTTGAAAAGACACCGGGAGACCTTGTCGTCGGTGGCACTCTCAATGGCCTCGGTACATTCACCATGCGCGCGGATGCTGTCGGCGGTGACACGGTACTCGCTCGTATCGCGACAATGGTCTCCGAAGCACAGAGAAGCCGCGCCCCAATCCAGCGGGTCGCCGATAAGGTCGCGGGTTTCTTCGTTCCGGCCGTCGCATTGTCGGCATTAGCGGCTTTTCTAGCTTGGAGCATCTGGGGCCCATCCCCTGCCCTCGCGCACGGCTTGATCGCAGCGGTCTCAGTCCTGATCATTGCCTGCCCCTGCGCATTGGGATTGGCGACGCCGATGTCGATCATGGTCGGCATGGGTCGCGGTGCTAAAGCCGGTGTATTAATTCGCGATGCGGAGGTCCTCGAACGTCTAGGAGAGGCGGATACGATTGTCCTCGATAAAACCGGCACCGTGACTGAGGGCAAACCTAGCGTCACTGATATTCTCCCGCAAAACGGTATTTCGGAAAAGGAGTTATTGGAATTGGCTGTCTCACTCGAAGCGACCAGCGAACATCCTCTCGCCAACGCTATTCTCGACGATGCAGCCAAACGCGGGATCACACCCATCGCTCTCGAAGAATTTAAATCCGTCACTGGACTCGGTGTCCAGGGTCGTAAAGATTCGGAAACCTATATACTGGGCAACGCAGAATTCATGCGACGTGAAGGGATCGAGACGACCGACGTCGAAGAACAGAGCGCGAAACTTCGCAGCGCTGGTGCCACGGTTGTCTACTGCGCGATCAACGACTCGTTGATCGGTATCCTTTCGATTACCGACCCGGTTAAAGAGAACGCTGATACAACGCTACAGGCGTTAAAGGCCTTCGGAATGCACACCGTGCTCCTTACCGGAGACGCGCGGGCAACGGCAGAAGCGGTCGCCTCGAGCCTTGCCATCGACATGATTGAGGCTGACGCGTCGCCCGAAGATAAGCTCGCCACCATCAAACGTCTGCGACAGGAAGGGCGAGTTGTCGCCATGGTCGGTGACGGTATTAACGACGCACCGGCTCTCGCGGAAGCGGATATCGGCATCGCAATGGGAACCGGCACAGATATCGCCATGGAGAGCGCTGACGTCACCCTGGTTGGCGGCAACTTAGAAGCCCTTCTGCGCGCCCGCCGTCTTAGCGTAATGACAATGCGGAATATACGGCAGAACCTATTTCTCGCATTCGTCTATAACGCAGTTGGCGTCCCGATCGCCGCTGGCGTTCTCTACCCCTTCTTCGGTCTGCTATTGAGCCCGATGATTGCCGCCGCCGCGATGAGCTTGAGTTCGGTTTCCGTCATTACCAATGCGCTCCGTTTGCGTAGCGCAAAAATATAGGAGAGCGCCATGAATGTAGGAAAGGCTGCTGAACTTTCGGGCCTCCCGGTCCGAACCATGCATTACTACGAAGAAATCGAGCTGGTGGTGCCGGAGCGTCGCGGTAACGGCTACCGAGATTACAGCGATGCCGACGTGCACAAACTATGTTTCTTGCATCGCGCACGGGGCCTTGGCTTTAGTGTCGAGGAATGTCGAGCACTCCTCACCCTTTATGAAGACCGCAATCGCGCCAGTGCCGACGTAAAATCAATCGCCAGAACGCATCTCGAACGGATCGAATTAAAGATCGAGGAACTTCAATCCATGCGTAAGACGCTCGGGCATTTAATCCATTGTTGCGACGGGGACGATAGACCGGATTGCCCGATCCTCGATGACCTTGCGGGCCTTCCCGCTCACCAAAATGAGAATGCCGCATGAACTCTAATCTAAGATTTACGATCGCCACACTTTGGAGCATTCTCGTGGTACCCGCCGCCATGGCCGTAGAGTTAAAACCGGATGACAAAGCGGTCGTCACTCAGGGAAAATCTATCTATCGGAGCCAATGCGCCGTGTGCCATGGACGTTCCTTGCGCGGCCAAGCCAGGTGGCAAAAACGTCGCGCCAACGGAAAGCTACCGGCCCCGCCACACGACAAGAGCGGCCATACCTGGCATCACCCGGGGTCCGTACTCTTCAACATCACGAAGTTCGGACCGGCGCAGTTGATCGGCGGCGACTACAAAACCGACATGCCGGGGTTTAAGGATCTCCTGTCCGACAATGAAATCATCGCCGTACTCTCCTACATCAAAAGCACTTGGCCCGAAGATATTCGCCGTCGCCACGACGGTATGGAGCAACGTCACCGGCGCTAAATTTACGTCAGCTCCGCCGGTATATTGCTGTCCGCGACAGATTGAATCTGACCGATACGTTCTACCCAATCGGTTAGATTTGGCCGGTTCGCCCGCCAATCATAGCCCGCGGGCCGATCCTTCGGGCGCCCGTGTAGAGCACAGGCCAACGTAATCTGTGCCATATTCAGCGGCCCGGACATCACATCTCCAGTGACTTCAGATTCAAAGAAATCCGCCAATCGTTCCGCCCGCGCCTTCTCATGTGCCAATATCATCGGCGACCGAATAGCCTTATCACGATAAATATACTCCCGTCCCCACAGGCTCAGCCCATCCAGCATGCTGCGGGCAACGGCCTCAATCCTGCGATGCGACAAACCCTCCAACCCTTCCGGTGGATGAAGTGTCGGCGCGTCATCGAGATGATCGAGATACCAACAAATCAACCCTGACTCCTCAAGGATGCGACCATCGTCAAGAACGAGTGCTGGCACACGTCCCGACGGAATGAGCTCATAATAGGGGTTTTCCTCACCGCGCGTCTTTAACACCGTGAGTGGAACCCTCTCTTCCAATCGCTTTTCCTGCCGGACGATCCGAACGATCCGGCCATAAGGACTCATTGGGGAGCTATAGAATATCATCGTTTCGAGCCAATCCTATTTGCGCGACGGCGGTGTCGTATCAACGACAGACGGCAACGCACTGATTCTTTCGACCCAAGCAGACAGCTTCGGGCGGCCATCCTGCCAGGTGAAACCATCGGGCGAATTGTTCGCCCGCGACGCAAAAAGACATGCAAGAGTGATTTGTGCCATGTTCAATGCCCCAGTGAGAACAGGGTTTTCCATTTCATTCTCGAACATATCTACCATGCGAAGCGCCCGTCCCCGTTCATGATCGATCGTCGTCTGTGAACGGATCGCCTCCTCGCGATAAAGGAACTCCCGTGTCCATAAACTGACGCCATCCAACATACTGCGAGCCGACGCAACGAGACGATGATGTTCTAATCCATCAAGACCAGTCGGCCCGTGCAGGGTCGGTGCGCCATCCAAATTATCAAGATACCAACAGACCAGCGTGGAATCCTCGAGACACGTTCCATCATCCAAAATCAGCGACGGTACACGCCCGGAGGGATTGATCACATAGTACGGATTATCCTCGCCACGTGTCGTGACCACCTCGAACTCGACGCGATCCTCGAGGCCTTTTTCCTGGCGCACGATGCGGGCGAGGCGACCATAGGGACTGGTCAATGTACTGCGAAGGATCATGAATGCTGCCTATTCGATTTCATCTGGTCGATGATGCAGATATCTTGAAACCTGGGGCGGACCAGCAGCCAATTCGAGAATACCCAGATGAATGATATTGAACGTCAATTTCTCGCCAAACAATTAGTGGCGCGCCTAGCGACCGCCGATAGTGACGGCGTCCCGCATGTGGTCCCGGTTTGTTTCACGATCTTGGAAAGCACGATCTACATCGCCATCGATCAGAAACCTAAGAGTGGAGACCCTCGCGCGCTCAAGCGAATTCAGAATATTTCGTCAAACCCCAGCGTCGCATTAATTGTCGATCATTATGAAGATGACTGGCGGCAGCTCGCTTGGGTCATGCTACGGGGGTCGGCGGAAATCTTGGAGAGCGGCGATGAACGTGAAGCCGCCCACACGTTGCTTCGGCAACGCTACAAGCAATATGAGGGGATGGATTTCTCCGGGCTACCCATGATCGCGATCCGTATTGCACGCACCAGTAGTTGGGGGCAGCTCGACTGACCGCCCTTACATTATTTTCCGTATCTCGTGCCGCCGGTTGAGCGTGTGCGGTCGAACTTCCGTCGGCCACCGGCCGATTTCGGCCTGCGCGGCCCAGGCATCGCTTCCCGGAATATCGCCACGCTCCAACTCATAAATCGCCATGTACTTTTGCAACGGCGCGGCACTCTTCCCCGATGCCCGGCTCCCGGCACTCAATGGCGCTTCTTCCAGCTTCAATCGATAAGCCGTGATGACGCCCGGTACCTTGCAAATATTCGGCACGTGCTCCGTATCGTAGACCTCATTAAAGAGGTCTTCGTACTCGGGTTCCACATCCATGCTGACAATGAACAGATATTTGGCCGTGGATGGCATTTCGCCTCTCCCATAATAGAAGTCTGACCTTCATTTCGTATTGCCCATATCTTGAGCTTGTCGAAGGGTGAGCCCCTCAAGACAATGAAACCTTATCTTACCCCCGCGTCTGCTCCGCAACCGCGAGGGTACGCGTCATCGCGCGAAGGACGGGTTTTTCGATCAACTTACCGTCGACGACCACCAATCCGGTTTCCGCAACCGCGAAAGCATCGACGATCTTCTGAGCATGCGCGATATCTTCCTCGCTCGGCGAAAAGACGTCGTTCAGAATCGGTATCTGTTTTGGGTGGATCGATCCCTTGCCCGAAAAACCAAGATCACGTGCCGCTTCCGCTTCGCGGCGCATACCATCGAGATCGTTGAGATCGAGATACGGCACGTCGATGACGTCGACTTCCGCCCCAGCTGCTGCATGAACAACGCGGGATCGAGCATAAAGCAGGTTCAGCCAATCCGTGCTGGAACGTAATTCCGCGGCCATATCGACACCGCCGAAGAACATCGCGTCCAGTCGGTCGCTCGACTGGGCAATCTCATATGCGGCTTCCAAGCCATGATTGGTCTCGATAATGGCGTGGAGGCGAATTTCAATCTCGTATTCATCGAACATTTCATCAAGAGCGCGAATCTCGTTTGGTGACTTCACTTTCGGCAGCATGATTGCTGGTGGGCGATTCGGGCCGGCAACAATCGCTTGCAGGTCGGCCATACCTTCCGGCGTCCGGGTGCAATTGATCCGCACCATGCGCTCGACCCCATCGTC
>JBMYRC010000026.1:0-39426 GCA_049601975.1 Alphaproteobacteria bacterium
AATGCGAAGGTCAGGAGTTCGATCCTCCTCGGCTCCACCAATTTTTCTCCAAATCAATATGTAAAACCAGTTGCGTAAGCGCTAACCTTTAGTAGCGCTCGATTATTTGCATTCGAAGGAGCTAGCCACCGTGACCCACCGCATCGATACCGTGACTGTGAAAGACAGTCCTATGGAAATCTTTATGTACACGCCGACGGGCGACGGGCCGCATCCGGGGATCGTCTTGGCGCAGCATATTCCGGTCGGCCACACCGGCGTCGAGAACGATACTTTCACGCTGAAGACGGCGGAACGGTATGCCGAGAACGGCTATGCGGTCGCGGTGCCGTTCATCTTCCATTGGTGGCCTAAATCCGACGACATCCAGGTCAAACGAGACGCATTCCGCGATGATTGGACGGCGCTCGACCTGCGCGCGACCTTCGACCATCTGGCGGGCCAAGACGATGTCGACGGATCGCGCATCGGCATCGTTGGGCATTGCTGGGGCGGACGGGTCTCGTGGCTCGGCGCCTGTCAGGTGCCGGAGCTTAAGGCTTGCGCGATTTTCTACGGGGGCCGTGTGAAGCTGCAAATGGGGCCCGGCACGCCGCCCGCCATCGAACTCGCAGGCCAAATCAACTGCCCCGTCACCGGGTTTTTCGGTAACGAAGATGAGAACCCGCCACCGGAAGATGTCGACGACTACGAGGCCGCGCTGGAAGCCGCGGGCGTGCCGTGCGAGTTCCATCGCTACGACAGTGCGGGGCACGCGTTCCAATCCTTCAACAGCGAAGAACGCTATCGCCACGACGTCAGCGAGGATGCTTGGGAGAAGGTGCTCGCGTTCCTCGGTAAGAACCTCGGCGCGTAGCGACTAGACTCCTTTAAATTCTGGCTTCCGTTTCTCGACGAAGGCCTGGCGCGCTTCCTTGGCGTCGGCGGAGCTTTGCAGGATGCCGCCCGCGTTCGAGGTCAGCACCATCGTGGTCTCCAGCGTACTGTCCATGGCGGCGCGCATGATGCGCTTGCTGGTCCATTGCACCAGCGGCGGCAAGGCGATTATACGGTCGCAAAGCTCGCGGGTGGTTTTCTCCAAATCCTCCGACGCGACCAGGTGGTTCAACAATCCCCATTCATAGGCGCGTTGGGCGTTTAACGATCCCGTATAGGCGAACTCGAGGGCGCGGCCCAAACCCACCATTTTCGGCAAATAGTATGAGCCGCCGTTCTCCAGAATTTGGCCTGCCTGCTGGTAGCCGATAAAGCGTGTCTTCTCGCAGCCGATGCGAATATCGCAATGGAGCGACATATCCATGCCGGAACCGACAGCCGCGCCATTGATCATAGCGATGGTCGGCTTGCGGATGACCGAGATGTCGCGGTGCAGCTTGGTGAAGCCGTGGTAGAAGTGCTGGCGCATAGCGTCCGGCCCTTCATGCGGCCCACGGGCGCCTTCCACATTAGGGCCGATCTCGTCCTCGCTCGGCCGTTCCTTGAGGTCGGCACCGGAACAAAACCCGCGCCCGACACCGGTCACCACGATCACCCGGACGTCCGGGTCGTCATCGGCGGCCCGCATATACTCGCCGACCTTAGCGACAGTGCCGTTATTCTCTGCCGTGCCGTAAAGCGCGTTCATCTTTTCCGGACGGTTGAACTTAATCCAGAGGATGCCGTTCTCTTCTTTTTCATAGAGCAGATAGTCGACGAGTTGCGGTCCCATGGCAGGCCTCCCGGGTTTATATTGCGTTAGTGGACAATATAGGGGAGGCCGCGCGCCGGGCGACCTGGCGTTTACTTATTCAGACCGTCGATCTGACGCTGCAGCGCCGCCCGTTCCTTTGAGTCCTGGGCAAGCCCAGATTGCGCTTTCTCCCAAAGACGCCGTGCCTCGGCCTTGTCACCCGCCCCTGCGGCGGCAAGTCCGGCGAAGAACAAAGCTTCCACATTTGCCGGCTGCAGGGTCAGCACCTTCTGCATGATTTCGATGGAAGCGGCTGTCGGCTTGTTTCCGGCGGCGGCACGAATGGTGCGGGCGTACAAGGTCAGGATATCGATATTCTCCGGCGCCACTTCTGCGGCCTTCGCCATGGCGGCGCGCGCGTCATTCGGTTTGCCCAGCACGTTGTAGGACCGCGCGAGGCGGATCCAGCCCTGCAAATCGTTCGGGTTTTCCGCCAACCGCGACGCCAATCGCGAGACCATCCCTTCGATCATTTCGCGCTGTTCTTCCGGGCTCATCTCCTGAGCCGCGCGCATGTCTTCGGCACTCGGACCGCGCGGCGCCGAAGACGTCTCCGTCGCAGGAGCAGCGTTCAAACCAAATTCTTGGCCGAGCGCCAATAACTGTCGTTTGACGAAGGGCGCGCGCGCGAATTGCGCCAAAGCTTTATCCAGCGCCTCTTTCGCCAGGGCTTTCTCTCCAAGCACGCCGTAAGAGCGGATCAACCGTTTCCAGCCCTCGAAATTGGCTGGGTCTTCTTCAAGCTTGGCAGCGAGACCCGCGACCATGCCGCGAATCATTTCCTGGCGTTCCTTCGGCAGCATTTGTTGTGCAGCCGCGACGTCTTCTCCGGTCGGCCCGCCCGGACGCTGAGGGGAATTTTCCGCAGTAGCGCCTTCCGGTGGAGCGGATGGCGGCAGGAGTTTCGGCAGTGCCGCAACATCAAGACCCAGCTTCTCCGACGCTTCCATCAGACGCTGTTGCAAGACCCCAGCCCAGGTCGCATTCGACGGCGTTTCCGCCATCAGCGCCACCCAACCGTCATAGGCCTTGCGGTGCTCACCGCGCTGCCAATCAGCCAGGGCTAAATAGAAACGCGCGGTCGGCTCCTTGAAGTTCTTCGCCAGTGCTTCGCGGAACGCCGCTTGGCTCTTCGGTGTGATCGATCCCTGTGCAGCCAAGGCAATCGCCTCGCCATAAGCGGCAAAGGTTCCGGAATCGGCACCATTCAAAGCGATCAACTGCTCGAAGGCGGGAACCGCTTCAGCGAAATTACCCATCGTCATATAAGTACGCGCCAGAAGCTGCCAGCCTTGGACGCTATCGGCATCTTCACTCAAACGTTTCTTCAAACGGTCTGCCAGGGCTGACAGATTCATCTGTTGTCCGCGCGTGCCGGCGGTTCTTTGTTTGCGCTCGTCCTCGCGCTCCGCATAGGGAAGAGACGGCTGATTGGGAGAACCGGTGTAGAGGTACGCCGAGACCGTGCTTCCCGCCAAGATTACCGCCAACAGAACAGCGGCGACTGGGTGCCGATCTCCCTCCCCGCCGCCGTCGCCCTTCCGGGCCGTATCGGCGGCAAGGATGCGGCGGCTAATCTCCGCCTTCGCGGCTTCCGCTTCCGCGTATTGCAAACGGCCTTCGCGATGCTCTCGATCTAACTCGGTGAGTTGATCGCGAAATACCTCGATATCGAAATCGGCTTCGTCACGCGCGTCGCTGCGTCCGCGAACCAAGGGCCAAACGACGCCCACGGCAACCACAACTAGAAGAACGACGGCTACAATCCAAAAAATCATCTAAACTACCTGTCGTCGTCGTTCTTGGAACCGAGCAACGCTTCGATCCGCCGTTGCTCGTCCTCGCTGAGCACCGCCGCCGTTGTCACCGGTGCGGCGCGACGGCCGCGGAAAAACATGATCAGGCCAAACGCGCCCAAGATAAATATGCCGATCGGCCCATACCAAAGCAGGTAGGTCGACGCCTTCATCGGCGGACTCAAGAGAACGAAATCACCATACCGCTTCACCAGATAATCCATCACCTGGTCGTTGCTATCGCCTTGGGTTAGGCGCTGGCGTACCAACACGCGTAGGTCGCGGGCGAGATCAGCGTTGGAATCGTCGATGGATTGGTTCTGACAGACGAGACAACGGATATCCTTGGAGAGTTCGCGCGCTCGCGCTTCCAAGGCTGGATCTTTCAACACTTCGTTCGGTTGCACAGCGTGCACTGTGGACGCAAACATGAACACGGCGCACAGGCTGGCCAGAATTCGGACACTCATCCGCGAAGCTCCTTCAGCAGAGGCTCGATGACCTCCGTATAGGTTTCCGGAAACAGCGGCCCGACATGCTTGTAGCGAATGCGGCCTTCGCGGTCGATGACATAGGTTTCCGGCACGCCGTAGACACCCCACTCAATGCCGGCCTTGTTATCTAGATCATGGCCGATCCGGCTATACGGATCGCCAAGTTCCCGCAACCACGTGACCGCCGCCGCACGCTGATCTTTCCAGTTGATCGCATGGATCGGCACTTCGCCAGTCTCCGCCAGTTTCATCCATAGTGGATGTTCAGCGCGGCAGGGCACGCACCAGGACGCAAAGACGTTCACTATCGTGACTTCGCCCTTAAGGTCGCTGGTTGCCAATCCGGGCTTTTCCGGTTTCAACGCCGGCAGATCGAACGCAGGCACAGGCTGATCGATTAGGGCTGAGGGCAATATGCGCGGATCCTTGGTCAGGCCAATGGCGAAATAAAATGCCATGCCCAGAAAGATCGCGAGCGGAAGCAGGAAGAAAAGCCGTTTCATCGGTTACCTTATTCCGCTGGGGCCGGAGAAGCGGCCGCGTCTTTGCGACGGCGCGAGGGCGCGCCGACCCGCAACCGCCGGTCGGTCAACGACACGACGCCACCGAGGACCATGATTAACGAGCCCATCCACAGCCACGGCACCAAGGGTTTATAGTAGAGCCGGATCGTCCAACCGCCCTTGCCGTTCGCCTCGCCGAGCACGACGTAAAGATCGTACATCGCAGTGGTGAAGATCGCCGCTTCCGTGGTTTCTTGACCAGAGACGAGATAACGCCGCCGTTCGGGCTCCAGCTTGATCAATTCCTTGCCGCCGGTCTTCACCGTGAAAAATCCGCGTTCGGCGGCGTAGTTCGGCCCACGAATTTGGCGGGCATCGTCTAAGGTGAACTCATATCCGGAAACATCGACTGTTTCGCCCGGCTTCATGATCTGAATGCTTTCGACCTGCCACAGCGCGGCGCCGGTAACGCCAGCCACCGTGATGGCGAGACCGAAATGCGCGACGGTCATGCCCCAAGCCGCGCGCGGCAGTCCTGCAGCCCGCTTTAGGCTATCGCCGAACGCAATCCGCCCGAGGCCAATACGCTCACCCATTTCCAGGAGCACGGAGGCACAGAGCCATCCCGCGATCCCAATGCCGAGCGGGCCGAATACCGTCTTGCCCCAAGTCAGATATGCCGTGCCCAACGTCACCAATCCGGCAACCACAAACGCCATCTTGAGCCGCGCCATAACGCCGCCAAGGTCGGCACGTTTCCACGGCAAGAGCGGCCCAATGCCGACGGCAATTACCAGCGGGATCATCAACGGCACAAAGGTCGCGTTGAAGAAAGGCGGCCCGACGGAGACCTTCTCGCCACCGAAAGCGTCGAGGAAGAGCGGGTAGAGCGTGCCAAGGAACACTGTCGCCGCCGCTGTCGTCAGCAACAGGTTGTTCAACACCAGGCCGCCTTCGCGGCTGATCGGCTGAAACAAGCCTCGACTTTGCAGCTGCGGTGCGCGCCACGCATAAAGCGCGAGGCTGCCGCCGGTGGCGATGACCAAAATTCCCAGAATGAAAACACCGCGATCAGGATCGCTGGCGAAGGAATGAACGGAGGTTAACACGCCGGAGCGGACCAGGAAGGTGCCGATCAAGCTGAGCGAAAACGTGATGATGGCCAGCAAAATGGTCCAACTTTTCAACGCGTCTCGCTTTTCCACCACGATGGCGGAATGCAGCAATGCGGTCCCGACCAACCACGGCATGAAGGACGCGTTCTCGACCGGGTCCCAATACCACCAGCCGCCCCAACCGAGTTCGTAATAAGCCCACCAACTGCCGAGCGCGATCCCAGCGGTGAGGAACAACCAGGCCAATAGCGTCCAGGGCCGTACCCAGCGCGCCCAAGCAGCGTCGACCTTACCTTCGATGAGAGCGGCGACGGCGAAGGAGAACGCAATCGAGAAACCGACATAGCCGACGTAGAGGATCGGCGGATGCAGCGCCAAGCCCGGATCCTGCAGCAACGGGTTCAACCCTTGCCCATCGAGCGGAGCCGGATCCAGACGCTCGAATGGGTTCGAGGTCAATATAATGAACGCCAAGAATCCGATGGAGATCATCGCCTGTACGGCCAGAGTCCGCGCCTTCAGTCCCGGCGGCAGGTTGCGCCCGAAGCCCGCGACGATGGCCCCGAACAGCGCCAGGATTAACACCCAGAGCAACATCGAGCCTTCATGATTTCCCCAGACACCGCTGATCTTATAGATCAACGGTTTTAAGGAATTTGAATTGTCGGCGACGTTCTTAACGCTGAAATCGCTGGTGACGTAAGCGTACATCAAGGCCAGGAAGGCGATGAACAACAGGCCCAGCTGCGCCACCGCCGTCGGAGTGGCAACGCCCATCCAAGCGCGATTGTCCCGCGCGGCGCCGATCAACGGCACGGATGCTTGTGCAAGGGCGACGCAAAGCGCCAGGATTAAGGCAAAGTGGCCAATCTCAACGATCATTTCTTTTCATCCTGTTCGCCTGCATGTTTCCACTTGCCCGATTTCTTCAAAGCCTCCGCCACTTCCGGCGGCATGTAATTCTCGTCGTGCTTGGCGAGCACTTCGCGCGCCACGAACACACCGTCGGGCCGCAACGCGCCTTCGGTCACGACGCCCTGCCCTTCGCGGAACAGATCCGGCAATATGCCGCGGTAACTGACTTTCACGGTTTGATCGAGGTCCGTCACTTCAAAATTAGTCACGAGGCCGTTTTCGGCTTTCGAGACGGTTCCTTCTTTCACCAGACCGCCCATCCGGAAATGCTGGCCGGGCGACACGCCCTTTGTTTGCACGTCTGTCGGGCTGTGGAAGAAGACGATGTTATCTTCAAGCGCGGTCAACACCAAAGCCGCCGCGATCCCAAGCATGGTAAGGCCGGTGATTACAATATAAAGCCGCCGCCGTTTGCGCATCGAGGCGGGTGTGCGCCGTGGGTCGGAACTCGATGCCGTCATGTCTCATCCTCGTCGTCAGTACCGCGCCGTTCGCGCCGCAACTCTGCTAACTGCCGTTCCCGCTGCCGCATCGTCGTGATCGTCTGTACGAGAATACCGACGACGATCACGGTTGCGATCAGATAGGCTGGCCAAATATAGACGCCGTGCCCGCCCATATGGAAGAAATCGCTCAAACCATGCGCTCCATCGGTTTCACGTTCTCGTCATCCACGCGCTTCGACCAATTGGATATTGTGAATTTTTGCAGCAGCAATCTCGCTCCGCACCCTTAAGATCAGAATCGTGACATAAAATAAGGTGAAACCGACCGCCATCAGCATCAACGGCCAGAGCATGGAGCTATGGACAGCCGGCGCATCCAATCGCGTCACGCTGGCGGGTTGATGTAAGGTATTCCACCAATCGACGGAGAATTTGATGATCGGCAGGTTAACCGCGCCCACCAGAGCCAGCACCGCCGACGCCTTTGCGCCGCGCGCCGGATCGTCGAAGGCGTTGTTTAGCGCGATATAACCGAGATAGAGAAAAAACAGGATCAGCACCGATGTCAGACGCGCGTCCCAGACCCACCAAGTGCCCCACATCGGCTTGCCCCAGAGCGAGCCCGTCACCAGACAAATAAGGGTAAATCCAGCACCGACCGGGGCGCTTGCCTTGGCGATCAAATCAGCCAGCGGGTGTTTCCAGATCAGCGCCATGGCGCTGCTGATGGCGATGGAGGAATACACGAACATCGCCATCCAGGCCGACGGTACATGGACGTACATGATCCGCACGGATTCCAGCTGCTGGTAGTCCGGCGGCGAGGCGAACAGCGCCAGATACAGACCTGTGGTGATACAGAGAATCGTCAGGCCCGCGCTCCATGGCAGGATCGCGCGGCCCATGCGAAGAAATCTATTTGGATTCGCGAAACGGTGCATGGCTTTTATATAAGGGTTAACAGCGGCTTACGCTCGTAAAATCTGCGTTGTTTTAATGCGGCAGAATGACCGTAGCCTGTCATTCACAAGCCTGCCGCAACGCGGCCGCCGCCGCCCAGGTCGCCAAAGGAATCGCAGCCGCCAACATCGCGCCGAGAAACAGCAAATGAGGCTTCACCGAAAGCCCCCCAATCGCCGCGTCGACCGCCGCGACACCGAAGATCAACAACGGAATGTACAACGGCAGCACCAATAGCGAGACCAACACGCCGCCCCGGCGCGCGCCCAACGTCAGTGCACCGCCGACGGCACCTATAAAGCTGGAGACCGGTGTGCCTAGCAACATCGACACCATGAGCACCAAAAGCCCCTCGGACGGCATATTCATGAAGGTGGCAAGCAGCGGCGAGGCCACAATCAATGGCAATCCCGTCAAAAGCCAATGAGCCGCTACCTTGGCCAAGACCAAAGCTTCGAGCGGCACGGGGGAGAGCACCAGGAGCTCAAGCGAGCCGTCTTCGTAATCGTGCTGAAACAGCCGGTCGAGGGAGAGCATGGTCGACAACAGCGCCGCCACCCAAATGACACCGGGGCCCATACGGGCCAGCAAGTTCGGTTCCGGCCCTACACCAAGTGGAAACAAGGTGACGGTGATGACGAAAAACATCAGCACCATGACCGCGTCCAAACCTTGGCGCAGCGCCAACCGCAAATCGCGGAGGATGATCTGACCGCAGGCCTGGATCATGACGCCGCCGCTCGTTGCCGCGCGAACGCCGAGACATCCAAGTTTTCGGCATCGTCGAGCCCAAGTTCCGCATGCGTGGATGCGACGACCGCGCCGCCGTCACGGCGATGTGCCGCAATCAATTGCCGTAACGAGTCGAGCGAAGCGGCATCGAGTGCGACACTCGGCTCGTCCAGTAACCAGATGCCGGCCTTAATCGCGATGAGACGCGCCAAGGCGAGACGACGGAGCTGCCCGGCAGAGAGAAACCGGGCGGGTAGACTCGCCAAGTTCTCCAAGTCGAAGGCCGCCAAGCCCGCCATGACATCTCCGCCACCGTGGAGCTCCGTCCAAAAGGCAAGATTTTCGCGCACGGTGAGCGCTGGCTTGGCCGCATCGTAATGAGCGACATAGTGAATGTCCGCGCGATGACTGGCGGGATCGTCGCGGTAATCCTCACCATTGTGACGGATCATGCCATCCGCGGGAGCGGCCAGTCCCGCCATCAGGCGCAGCAGACTGGTCTTGCCACTACCGTTGCGCCCGGTCAGCAGCAAGGCGCCGCCCCGCGCGACCGCGAAATCCAATCCGGCGAAGACCACGCGGTCGCCGCGGATACAGGTCAGGTTTTCTCCGGAAAGCGGGAAGGACATTCGGGCCGCGAGGTGATGTTTCGATTGGAGCGAAGATATAGCACAGCCGGAGGATAGGGAAATGACGGAAACGGCTTCCCGGCCGCGAAAAGACGACGGCCGCCGGGGGTGGACCGGCGGCCGTCTATCGGGACGACCCATATGTCGAGTCGTTTGGGAGGCCGTCAGGCTTGGCCTCCTCTGAGAGGGGAGGTCTCAGTGATAGCAGTAAAGCCTCAGACTATGGCCGAGGTTTGAAAGCAATAAGGCAATATTAAGGCAAAATGCCGGGGCGCGTCGGCTCAATCGTATTGTCTAACGTCGTCTATGATCTTGCCATCATTGGGTAATTCGCCGGGAGCGACAAATTCAACCGTCGCCCGCACCTTGCATTCCGCTTGGAATGCCGCGGCAACTTTCTCGGCTAGTGCATCCGTCGCTTGTGTCGTCTCGCAGCGCAGGGTCGACGTATCGAGGCCGCCTTCTTCGCCGATAACCAGCCGCATTTTCGCGACTTCTCCATGGCTTTTCAGTACTCGGTCAACCTGTACCGGGTCGACGAACATGCCGCGCACCTTGGTGCGTTGGTCGGCGCGTCCCATCCAACCCTTGATCCGCGTCGCGGTGCGCCCACAGGGGCTTTGCCCCGTCAGGATCGCCGAGAGATCACCCGTACCGAAACGCAGAAGGGGATAATCTTCGTTCAAGATCGTAACCACGACCTCGCCAACTTCGCCTTCGCCGACCGGGTCACCGGTTCCCGGACGAACGATTTCGACGATCACACCTTCATCGAGAAGCAAGCCTTCCTTGGCTTCCGTCTCATAGGCAATATTGCCGACATCCGCCGTCCCGTAACATTGCAAGACAGATATTCCGCGATCTTCATACGCTTGTACCGTTGAGCGGTGCATTCGCGGAGGACCGACCGGTGGTGGTGGAATTATTCACCAGCCAGGGGTGTTCATCATGCCCGCCGGCGGAAGCGTATATGCGCGAGCTCGCGGACCGGAAAGATATCCTCGCGTTGGAATTTCATGTCGACTATTGGGATTACATCGGCTGGAAAGACAAGTTCGCGAAACGCGCGTTCACGAACCGCCAGCAAGGTTACGTCTACAGCCTGAAGGGACGCTACAAATACACCCCGCAAATGGTCGTTGGCGGCGTCTCTCACGCGGTCGGCTCCAAACGCGGCGTGATCGAAGCGGAGATCAAGCGGCGCAAGCAATCAATGGGCGCCGGTCCAAAGATAGACGTCCGCAAAGAAAATGGTGAAATCGTCGCCAGGATCGGAGCGGGCGAGGCGAACGGCGTCTACGACATCGTTTTCGTTACTTTCGACAAGAATTACTCGACGGAAGTGAAACGAGGCGAGAACAAAGGCAAGACCTTGGTCAATGCGCGCGTGGTCCGGGAATAGGACATGCTCGGCAGTTGGAGCGGCGAACCAGTAAACCTTCGCATTCCGATTGCCGGCCGCCCGGGTAACGGCGGCTGCGCCATCCTCGTGCAGAAGCGCGAATACGGTGAAACCGTCGCTGCCGTCAGCCTGCACTTCGACAGTTAGGGATTAAGCAATAATCGGTCATTCCGGGGCCCAAAGGGAACCCGGAACTATAGCTTGAGAACCGCCAATGGCTCACCGATCGAAGTGTTTCTCTCAGGACCTAATTCCGGATAACGCAAACGCGCTTCCGGAATGACATAAAGTGGAAACAGCCGCTAACTAACCGCCGAACGCCGCCGTCATGATATGCGACATCCGTTTGGCATAGGCCGCCGGGTCGGTCACCGGCTCGCCCTCGATGATCCGGGCCTGGTCGAGCAGTAAATGTGCCGCGTCCTTTAAAGTATCAGCAGCTCCGCTTTCCGCCGCTTTCGCCGCAAGCCCCGTGATCAATGCATGTTTCGGATTGAGCTCGAGCACCCTTGGCGTGATCGCCGTCAGCTGACCCTGCTGCTTCAACAAGCGCTGCAGGTTCATATCGAGATCGTTCTCGCCCGCCACCAGACACACCGCGCTATCGGTAAGCCGACTTGAACTGCGGACATCTTGCACCGCCTCACCCAGCTCCAACTTAATGAGCGCGACCAGCGCATCCATGCCCTTGGCTTCTTCTTCCGTCTGTTTTGTCTCTTCCGGCGCGTCCGCATCCTTGATCTTGTCGAGATCGTCGCCGCCCCGTGTCACCGATTTGAACGGCTTCGTTTCGTAGACGCCGACAGTCGGGACCCAAAATTCGTCGATGGGATCGTTCATCAACAGAACCTCGATTCCCTTGGCGCGGAAACCTTCGAGCTGCGGGCTGCGCTGGATCGCGTCCATATCGTCACCGGCGATATAATAGATCGCTTCCTGACTGTCCTTCATACGGCCGATATATTCGTCCAGGCTCACGAGGTCATCGCCTGCCGTGGACCGGAATCGTACCAGCTTCGTCAGTTTCTCGCGGTGTTCGAAATCTTCGTACAAGCCTTCCTTGAGTACCGGCCCGAACGCCTCCCAGAAAACCGCATAGGCCTCTGTGTCTTTCTCCGCCTTTTCCGTCAACGCATTGATGACGCGGCTGGTGACGCCGGCCTTGATCCGCGCCAGCACCGTGTTGTTCTGCAACAACTCGCGGCTGACGTTGAGCGGTAGATCCTCCGAATCAATAACGCCCCGTAGAAACCGCAACCAGGACGGTACCAGATGCTCGCAATCGTCGGTGATGAAGACGCGCTTTACATAGAGCTTCACGCTGCCCTTGCGCTCCGGATGGAAAAGATCGAATGGGCGGGCTGTCGGCACATAGAGCAGGCCGGAATACTCGATCATCCCCTCGGCCCGGAAATGCAGCGTAAGCCACGGGTCGTCGATAGCGTGGGAGACGTGGTGGTAAAATTCCTTATGTGCGGCCTCGTCGACCTCCGACTTCGGGCGCGCCCAAATCGCCGACGCCTGATTGAGGCGCTCGCCGACTGGCGCATCCTCGCCGCCGCCGGTTTCGCTCAGCGAGATCGGAAACGAGATATGGTCGGAATACGTCTTAACGATTTGCCGGAGCCGCGCCGCTTCCAGGTATTCATCCGCCTCTTTTTTCAGATGCAAGATAACCCGCGCGCCCCGTTCGGCATCATCGTCGGGCTCTATAGTGAACTCGCCCATGCCGTCGGATTTCCACTGCCAACCTTCGTCCTCGCCCGCCTTGCGCGTCGTCACCGTCACTTCGTCCGCGACCATAAATGCCGAATAGAAGCCGACGCCGAACTGGCCGATTACATTGACGTCGCCGGAGGCGTCATCTTTCTCTTTCTTTGCCTCCGCGACCGAATCGATGAACGCGGCGGTGCCCGAGCGCGCGATGGTGCCCAGATTATCGATCAAGTCCTGATGGCTGAGGCCGATCCCATTATCGGTAAGGGTCAGTGTCCGCGCCGCTTTATCGAAACTGATATCGATCCGGTAATCACTGTCTCCCGCCGCCAAACTAGCGTCGGTCACCGCGGCATAGCGCAGGCGGTCGCAGGCGTCGGACGCGTTCGAAATCAACTCACGCAGAAAAATTTCCTTTTCGCTGTAGAGTGAATTGGCGACGATATTGAGAAGGCGGCTGACTTCGGCCTGAAATTGATGCCGTTCGCCACCGCTCGCGGATTTGTCCGACGCTTTTTTTGATTTTGCTTTGGCCATGATAAAATCCCCAAACCTGAATAAAATCCTCGAGCGGTATATGTGGCGGAATGACCCGTATCGCAAGTCCTTGTCCGACTCTCATAAGTGTTAAGGGGGCGAAATGGATGATGATCTAAGTTGGAACCGCCAACGCCTGGTCGCGGAAATCAAAACCGATGCCCAACGAACAGCCGACCATACTGGCCGGGCGGTGTTCTCCCAACGCGTCCTGGAGGCCATTGGTACGGTACCGCGCGAGAAATTCGTGCCCGAGGGCGCACAGCGAAACGCCTATGCCAACCGGCCGCTTTCCATCGGTCACGGCCAAACAATCTCCCAGCCCTATATCGTCGCTCTGATGACCGACCTACTCAATCTGAGGCCAACCGACAGGGTACTCGAGATCGGCACCGGTTGCGGTTATCAAACCGCCGTCCTCACCGAATTGGCGGCACATGTCTTCACGGTCGAGCTCATCCCGGAGCTGCAAATGGAAGCGCGGGACCGGCTCGAAGCGCTCGGATACGGCAATATCAGCTTCCGTTTGGGAGACGGCTGGCGAGGTTGGCCGGAAAAAGCACCCTTCGACGCCATCATTGTGACCGCCGCACCGGCGACATTGCCATCCGCTTTGACCGCACAATTGGCGACCGGTGGGCGCTTACTGGTTCCGGTTGGGCGCCAGCACGAGACGCAATTCCTTACCCGTATTCTGCGCCGGGAAGACAGCGAGCTTGAGGAAGAGCGCGGCCTGCCGGTGGCTTTCGTCCCTTTGGTGAAAACGGAATAGAAATTCCGGCGAACCCGGCTAGCATTCGGGTACCGGAAACCGTTATATATTTGCTATGTCCGAAGTATCAACAAAACCGCCCGGCTTCGACGAAGCATCGATCGCGTTCCTGCACAATTGGGAGCCGTCGAAGCGCCATGACCGGCCGCTGACGGAAAGCGGCCAGAAATTCGAACTCACTTCCGACTTCGAGCCCGCGGGCGATCAACCGCAAGCCATTGCCGAGTTGATCGAAGGTTTGGACGGCGGTGCCCGGGATCAGGTGTTGTTGGGTGTCACCGGGTCCGGCAAAACCTTTACGATCGCGCATGTCATCCAGAAGGTACAACGCCCGACCATCGTGCTCGCGCCGAACAAGACCCTGGCGGCGCAGCTTTACGGCGAGATGAAGGAATTCTTCCCGAACAATGCGGTCGAATATTTCGTCTCCTATTACGATTATTATCAACCCGAAGCCTATGTGCCGCGCACCGATACTTTCGTGGAGAAGGAAGCGTCGGTGAACGAGCAGATCGACCGTATGCGCCACTCCGCGACGCGATCATTGCTGGAGCGCGACGACGTGATCATCGTCGCGAGTGTTTCCTGTATCTATGGTATCGGCGCTGTCGAAACTTATTCGAAGATGGTCGTTACCGTGACGTCGGGCTCGCAAATTGATCCGTCCGGCCTGCTGCGCCAATTGGTCGAACTGCAATACCGCCGCAACGACGGCAATTTCCAACGGGGCACGTTCCGGGTGCGCGGCGATACGATTGAGATTTTCCCGGCGCACTACGAGGATCGCGCCTGGCGCGTCTCGCTCTTCGGCGATGAGGTCGAGGCCATCCACGAGTTCGATCCGCTGACCGGCGAGAAAATGGGCGAGCTCGACGCGGTTCGAATCTACGCCAACAGTCACTATGTGACACCCAAGCCAACCTTGCAGCAGGCCGTCATCGGCATTCGCCAGGAATTGCAGGGCCGCCTGCCGGGTTTGGAAGCCGCGAACCGTTTGCTCGAAGCCCAGCGCTTGGAGCAACGCACCACGTTCGATCTGGAGATGATCGAGTCGACCGGCTCCTGTGCTGGAATCGAGAATTATTCTCGCTATCTGACGGGGCGCAACCCGGGCGAGCCGCCGCCGACTCTGATCGAATATGTGCCCGACCATGCGCTGATGATCATCGACGAGAGCCATGTTACCGTCCCGCAGATCGGCGGCATGTACAAAGGCGATTACGCGCGGAAATCAACGCTTTCAGAATACGGCTTCCGGCTGCCATCCTGCATTGATAATCGGCCGTTAAAATTCGAGGAATGGGAAGCGATGCGCCCGCAAACCATCTTCGTCTCGGCGACGCCGGGGCCGTGGGAGCTAAACCAGACCGGCGGTGTCTTCACCGAGCAGGTGGTACGCCCAACCGGTCTGACCGATCCGATTTGCCACATCCGGCCGACGGAAACCCAGGTCGATGACGTCATGGCGGAATGCCACAAGGCCGTCGCCGCCAACGAACGGGTGCTGATCACCACCCTAACCAAACGCATGGCGGAAGATCTGGCCGAATACATGGTCGAGGCCGGATTGAAGGTCCGCTATATCCACTCGGACGTGGACACGTTGGAGCGGATCGAGATCATCCGCGATCTACGGCTCGGCGTCTTCGACATTCTGATCGGCATCAACTTGTTACGCGAGGGTCTCGACATCCCAGAATGCGCGCTGGTCGCCATCTTGGATGCGGACAAGGAAGGATACCTGCGGTCCAAAACCTCCTTGGTACAAACCATTGGGCGGGCGGCGCGCAATATCGACGGGCGGGTACTGCTCTATGCCGACCGTATCACCTTGTCGTTGGAATACGCATTGAGCGAGACCGAACGTCGGCGTGGGCGACAGGAAGAGTTTAATAGAGCGCACGGCATTACCCCCGAGTCGGTCAAGAAACAGATCGGCGACATCATGGAGAGCGTCTACGAGCGCGACCGGATGATGGTCGACGTGGGACCGGGAGCCGAGCATCTCGTCGGTATAAGCCTGAAACATTATATCGGCGAGCTCGAAACTCAGATGCGTCATGCGGCGGCCGATCTGGAGTTTGAGACCGCGGCAATGCTGCGCGACGAAATCAGCCGCCTCGAAGCCTATGATTTGGACATGCCGGTCGATTCTGTCCCAATCAATTCGGAAATCGCCGCTACCATCAAAGGTATGCCGGGTGCTCTGGCGCCGAAAGCGAAAAAAACTTACGGCGCGCAACAGCGCGGAAAGAAAAAGGGCAAACGCGGGCGGCGCACATGATGTAAGTGCGACTCGTCTCCCGTCCACTCATTTTGCGCCATATCAATTTGGCGAATGTAGCTGGTGACCTATAGTTCTATCTTAAGAATTCGCGTCGGAAATCGCCGCATTCTGTTTGCAAGTAAGGAGATACACCCATGTCCTACACATTAGAAGATTTTGCCACCGATTGCCGTAATGCGCTCCGCGCCGATCCCGGCCAGAGCGGCCAGGAAAAGGTTATGGATTATGTGCGCAAGGCACTTCGCGACGAAGAGTTCGTCGCCGCGAACGTGCCGGAAACACTGCCCACGGATCGGAATGTCATTTACCAGGATGAGGAGCTTGGGTTCCTGATCTGCGCGCACAATAATCCGGGCGCCAAGAAAGGGTATCCGCATGATCATGGATCGACATGGGCAATCTACGGACAAGCGGTCGGCGAGACCGAGATGACGGATTGGAAAGTTGTCGAGGCTGGCGATAGCCCCAAAGCGGCCACGAAAGTCGCCTTGGATAAGAGCTATCATCTGAAGCCTGGCGACGCTCACCTCTATCCGGCCGGTGCGATCCATGCACCGATGCGGGACGGCCCAACTCGCCTCATCCGCATTGAAGGCGCTGATACTTCGAAACTCGAACGCACGCGTATCGAACCAGCCTGACGGGCGAAACCTGTCACGGTTACCGTTTGATCTTCACCAGCAACATCAACGGGATCGCGGAGAACGCCGCCAAGGCATAGAGCGCGAAGGAATTGGCGTAGCCGACCATCAGTGCTTGGCGGTTCACTTCGGAGCCGAGTGCGGCCAAATCCTGAACCGATTCGAAGGACCAGAGGCCCATGACCTCCGGGTAACGCGTGATGTCGGTGAAGGCGCTGATATTTTCCGACAATTCCGAGTAGCTGATCTTGCCGGTCCGCGAGACCGTCAGCACGCTCACTGAGATAAAGATGCTGCTGCCGAAATTGCGTAGCAGATGAAAAATCGAGGACGCATCTGGAAACAGCCGTACCGGCAACGTTGCGAAAGCAACGATGGAAAGTGGTACCCACATCACCGCCGAGCCGATGCCTTGGAGGACGCCGCTCAAGGCAATGGTCAATGGATCGACCTCAAGATTGAACAGCGCCATGTTCCAGCCCGAAACACCAATCGCCGCAACGCCTAAGATCATGCCGATCCTCGGGTCGAACTTGGCGATTTGCGCGACCACGAAAAATCCCAGCACCATCCCGACACCCCGCGCCGCGAGCAAAACCCCGATCATCGAATCCGGATAACCCATGAGATTCTGCAACATGGTCGGAATCATCACCGTCGGCGTGATATTCAGCATCCCGTATATAAATACAAGCGCGAGGCCGATCGAAAAATTACGATCCCTAAAGAGTTCCCGTTTTATAAACGGATTATCGGTCGTCGCCGAATGCACCAGGAAGACCCAAAGCGCCGCCACGATAACCGCGAGATATCCCCAAATTTCATAGGATTCGAACCAATCCTGGCGCTCGCCACGATCCATCATCAATTGCGCGCAGGTGATTACGAGCGAAAACATCAGGAACCCGGTCCAATCGAGATTGCTTTTCGACCTTTCGCCCGGGTCATGTACCCAGAGCCAAACGAACAGCAGCGTTGCGGCGCACATCGGTAGGATCAGGATAAAGACGAAACGCCAGTTGTATTCCTCGGCGAGATAGCCTCCCAGGACCGGAGCGATCGCCGGGCCGAGCACTACCGACATGCCGAAGATACCTTGCGCGAAAGCGCGGCGTTCTGGCGGATAGACGGCCACGATAATCGCCTGGGAGAGCGGCACCAACGGCGCCCCGAACGCCCCTTGGCCAATCCGATAGATCAGCAACGGTATCAGCGTGTCGGCCGTCGCGCAGAGCAACGAGCTGACCGAGAAACCAACAATGGACCACAGAATGACCTTGCGATGGCCCCATCGGGAGACCATCCAGCCCGTGGCCGGTGTAACGACCGCGGTTGCGATGACGTTCAATGTCACCACCCACGACACTTCTTCCGGCGTCGCGGCCAATGCGCCCTGCAATTGGGGCAACACGACATTCACTATTGTCAATGTCACCGCATAAAGCATGGTGCACAGCGACATCGCCAAGAGGATGAGGCCGCGCGGAATTAATTTTGTATCAGTGGCGGCCATTCACATCACGATCAATGGTGGGGTCACACCCGATATCTAGCACCTTTGCATCATCTCGTCCCTGCCGCACGGTGTGATTCATTCCCCTTTTCAAGACACCCGTCAACGTGTGACAGCCCGCATAGCGCGTCTAAATTTCGCACTTATGATCATAGTTACGGCAGTTTTCCGCCCGGACCATGCCTCAAAGTAAAAGCATGGTTGGAACGAACGAAACAGATCAGGAATTTGACACATGCCGCAACTCACCTTCGTCGCTTCTGTCGCCAGCCTACTCATGCTGCTGGCCTTCTTCGGCGTCGCCCCACCCTTCGACGGCGCTCCCTTCGACACCCCGCTCGACACGCTCTACGCGGCACCAGCGGATCGTATCGCACTTCGCGTGATCAACTAGTCCCGTCCATAGGCTGCTTGCAACCGGCCTGTATCATCCCCAGATACCCTTTGCGGCGTAGGACCGAAGGTCTGGGCCGTTTAGGGGGAGCCTTACGGTCCTCGATTACTACAGCCACTCGCTCACCGCATGGAGGAGGCGCTGCAAATGTCTCGTGTTTCATTATTCAATAGCCCTTTGATGTTGGGCTTCGAGGGTTTCGAGCGGACGCTCGACCGAATCTCAAAGATGCAAACTGAGGGCTACCCGCCCTACAACATCGAAAAGGTTGGCGACAATCAACTCAGAATCACTCTCGCCGTCGCCGGTTTCTCCGAAGAGAATCTGTCGATAGAGCTTGAGAACAACCAACTCGTCATTCGTGGGCAGCAAACGGACGAACAGGACCGCGTCTTCCTGCACCGGGGCATCGCCGCCCGTCAGTTCCTTCGTAATTTCGTGCTCGCGGACGGAATCGAAGTAAACGGCGCGCATTTGGATAACGGATTACTGCATATCGAACTCGCACGCCCGGCACCGGAAAGCCGAGTCCGCACGATTGAGATCGCAAGTGCTCCCCCCGGCCAAAGCCGCAATCGACCGCTGGACATCGACGAACTCACCCAAGGAGGCAAATGACATGACCGAAGAATCAGCCCGACATATCACGGAGATAGAGTTTGCCCGTCTGGGCGCCGACGATGTCGCCTATGTCCGCCCAGTCCACATCGATAATACGGTGCAATTCATGCTGATGGCGGGCGACGGGCGTGAACTCGGCATCGCACCAAACTACAAGACCGCAATCATGGCCGCCTTAGAGAATGATTTTGAGCCGGTAAGCGTGCACTAAAATGCTCTAAAATGTGGGCGGCGGACTAAGCTGCCGCGTCCGTCGCGGTTTCAATCAAGAGGGCGTAAAGTGCATCGGGATCTTCCGAACCGCGAAGCTTTTCGCAGGTCGACCTGCCCCTCAACAACCTAGACACCCGGGCCAAGGCTTTCAGGTGATCCGCCCCGGCACATTCCGGCGCCAATAGTAGGAAAATCAAATCCACCGGCTGCTCGTCGATCGAATCGAACTCGATCGGCTTGTCCAAACGGGCAAATAAACCGTGCAATCGATCAAGCCCGGCGAGTTTGCCGTGCGGGATCGCAATTCCGTTGCCGACACCGGTGGTCCCCAATCGCTCGCGTTCAATCAACGCGTCGAATATCACCCGCTCATTGAGTTCCGAAATATCGGACGCCCGCTTCGCCAATTCCTGCAATGCCTGCTTCTTTGAAGTAGCGGGCAATTTTGAAAATATGCTATCCGGCGTGATAAGATCGGCGATTTCCATGTGTCCGCCCTAGCTTCCCTCAGGAACGCCGCCGCGCGATCCGCGCGGATCAACCCACCCGATATTACCATCGGCACGTCGGTAAACCATATTCAATCCGCTATGCGCCACATTGCGGAACATCAAGGCAGGTAGATTGGCCAGGTCCATCCGCATGACCGCATCGCCCGGCGTCATGACCTCAATCTCGGTTTCCATCTCGGCGACGATCACCGGCTGATCCGGCTCGTTCGTCGTGTTCTCTTCTTCCGCCGCGAAGACATATTGCAACGCCAGCAAGGTATCGGAATTGTCGGAGCGGCCTTTATGGTGGTCGCGAAGACGGCGCTTATAGCGGCGCAGACGCTTGCCTACATGCTCGGCCGCTTCGTCGAAGGCAGCATAAGCATCGCCCACGATCGCATGGCCTTGCAACATGATGCCCTTGCCTACATGGACCGATACATCAGCGCGAATATCGCTAGCTTCCTTGGACATAGTGACATGGCCGTCGGTCGGGTTTTCGAAATACTTACCCACAATCGTCGGAAGCTGTTCTCCAATATATTCTTGAAGCGCAGCGCCCACATCGAGCTGCTTCCCGTTAATCGTTAATTGCATACGCCTGACATCTGATTTTTTTTGAAACTGGCAGGGCCTCCTAAAGGCCCGCGATCGCCGCATTCATTCGCCGCGGAGACGGATACATAGGCTGCACGGTGGACCGAGTCAATACTACCTAAATCCACCCATAAAATCATAGACTTCTCCGTACTACTAAAGCGTGCCGGCCTTCATGCGCCGCCGTTCAACTGAAGATCCGATTCGCATCGACTCGCGGTATTTAGCGACCGTTCGGCGAGCGATATCGATACCGTCGCCGCGCAGAATATCAACGATCTTATCGTCCGACAGGATCGACTTCGGCGATTCATTCTCGATTAACGCTTTAATTTTAAAACGAACCGATTCGGCGGAATGCGCGTCGCCCCCGGTTGCACTCTGAATGGAGGAAGTAAAGAAATACTTAAGCTCATAAAGACCGCGTGGCGTCGCCATGAACTTATTCGTCGTCACACGGCTTACAGTGCTCTCATGCATCTCGATCTCCTCCGCGATATCACGCAGGATTAGAGGTTTTAGATGCTCCACGCCATGACGGAAAAAAGCATCTTGCTGCTTCACGATTTCTCCCGCCACCTTAAGGATGGTGGTGGCCCGTTGGTGCAAGGATTTCAACAACCAATTCGCGGTCTGAAACCGCTCATTCACGTATTCCTTTTCATCCTTACGCCGGACACCCTTGCTGACACGAGCGAAATACTCGGTGTTCACTAAAACACGCGGTAGCGTTTCCTGATTGAGTTCCAGAAACCAGCCGCCATCCGGATGCGACTGCATCAGAATATCTGGCGTGACGCTTTGGACCGTCTCTTCCCGGAAACTACTCGCCGGTTTTGGGTCGAGTGCCCGTATCTCAGCGACCATATCGGTGAGATCCTCTTCATCGACGGCGCAGGCCTTAAGCAGAGCCGCCTTGTCCTGGCGCCCCAGCAATTCAAGATTCTCAATCAACGCTTCCATCGCCGGATCGAGACGACCCTTATCCTGCAACTGCAGTGCTAAACATTCCTTCAAACCACGCGCGAACACGCCCGGCGGATCGAATTGCTGCAATCGCTCCAACACGGATTCCACGCGGGCGACGTCGCACCCCAACATACCGGCGACCTCGTCGGCGCTGCCGGCCAACCACCCCGATTCATCGAGCATATCGATCAAATGCAGCCCTATAATGCGATCCGCGCCTGCGGGAATATCCAGCGCCAGCTGATCCGTCAGATGTTCGCGCAGGCTCGGCTCCTCGCTCAAAGTTGATTCGAAGTCGCCCAACCCCTCGCTGAAATCGCTGCGGCCGCCGGCGCCAATAGGAGAATGACTCTCGAAACCACCGGCTACGTCATCGGAAACGTCTCGGGGATGTTGATCGTCCCAGACGTTTTCATATTCCATATCGAGGGGTTTTTCCGCAGCATCGGGTAAATCCCCGCCGGCCGCCATATCGAGAGAATCTGGACCGGCCACCTCGTCATTCGTCGGTGCCGCTTCGGTTGGTTCACTCGCGGCACCTGTCTCGCCATCACCCCGGGCTGGACCGTCACCGTCGTCGCGCTCTAGCATGGGGTTCTGGCTTAACTCATCCTCAACGAATTCCGACAACTCAATATTCGACAATTGCAGCAGCTTGATTGCCTGTTGCAACTGCGGCGTCATCACCAGAGATTGGGATTGCCTAAGATCGAGCCGTTGGGAAATCGCCATCGTATGGTCGACCGATTGCCTTAGAGACTAAACCGGTCGCCGAGATAAACTCGCCGAACGTCCGAGTTCCGCACTATCTCGTCAGGTGCCCCTTCCATAAGGACCTGACCGTCGTGCAAGATATAGGCCCGGTCGACGATATCGAGTGTTTCACGAACATTATGGTCAGTGATCAACACACCAATGCCGCGATCCTTCAAATGCGTCACCAATTCACGGATATCACGCACCGCGATTGGATCGATACCGGCGAACGGTTCATCCAGTAAAATAAAATGAGGCTGTGACGCGAGAGCACGCGCGATTTCAACCCGACGCCGCTCCCCACCGGATAAGGTGATCGTCGACGTCCGCCGCAGGTGGGAAATGGAGAACTCAGCGAGGAGGCCCTCCAGGATTGTCTCTCGCATCTGTCGATCCGATTCGATCACTTCCAAAACGGCCCGAATGTTCTGTTCGACACTCAGACCCCGAAAAATGGACGGTTCTTGCGGCAGATACCCAACACCGAGTCGGGAGCGTCGATACATCGGTAAGTTCGTCACTTCCTGACCGTCGAGGTAAATCTCGCCGTAATCGGCAGCGATCAAACCTGTAATGATATAGAAACAAGTCGTCTTTCCGGCCCCATTGGGCCCGAGCAAACCGACTACCTCGCCGCGCTGCAGGTTGAGGCTCACATTCCGCAAGACGGGACGCCGTTTGTATTGCTTACCGAGATTGAGCGCGACCAGACCAGGATTATCGGCGACGAGGCGCGGGGGTGCCGCCGTAGCGTCACCCGATGCGCCGTTTCCAAGTTTCGGTTCGTTTATGCGATCCATCTACTCAACAACTTTTTGTTTTTTGCGTTTCCGACGTCGGAACTACGCTATTAACGTTTCTTGCGTTGCGGAGGGATCAGGACCCGGACCCGGCGTTTCCCACCAATCAT
Source organism: Alphaproteobacteria bacterium (assembly GCA_049601975.1). GTDB lineage: Bacteria > Pseudomonadota > Alphaproteobacteria > UBA8366 > UBA8366 > UBA6544. Next base: position 23,139 of record JBMYRC010000026.1, read on the forward strand.
CCGGCTGATGCCCGTATTCAAGTCGACCTCGCCCTCATTTCCATTCAACTGCGTTTTACCACGGGTAATCTTAACGTTTTCTTGAAGCCTGACTATCCCGGTTTGCACATTATACACTCCTTTTCCCGCTTGGACGATTTCGCTCGCGGTCGAGATCAGCACGTTGCCCCACACATTCACCTGTTGGATTTCCTGTTTTCCCTTCGCGTCAGCCCCCAACAGGGCCAACAGGATGTCGGCCCGCAAGCGTTTGTCTTCCTTGACGATGGTGGCCTCACCGCGCGCAACAAATTGTCGTTTTGCTTCCCAGTATTCCAGCTGATCCCGCGCCGTAATCAGGCCTTGATTGGACTCAATTCGAAGATTCTTGCCAACGAGCACGAAATTTTTATCGTCGATTTTATACTCGCCCCTATCACCAAAGACCCGCTCGTTCTTCGAGATGATCTGAACATTGCCCTCAGCATCCACGCGGTAGAACTGATCGCCTTCCCCGGACTTATTCTTGCGGGAATGGGCCGTCAGCGTATCGGCCCGAAGCTCGACACCGGATCGGATAACGCGGGCATTGCCCGTCGCGACCATTCTGTTGCCGTCCCGGTGCCAGACCAAACTCTCTGCCGTCAGATTCAAAGGGTCGTCGCCGCCCTGTATCAGATTTTGCGAATAGGCAGCACCCACGGCGCTCAAGGCAACAACGATCAAACAGCTGGCGACGCGTCCAAATACCTTGATCACCGTTTCTTGCCTTTGTTTCGTGGGTCCGTCGGGTCGTTCAACAATATCACCTGGGCTTTGCCGTGGAACTCGATCCGTTCACCGCGATTACGGACGATGAAGCTCTCCGCCTGAATGTGGCCAAATGGACCTTGCCCGTGAACTGGCTCTGTGCCGATGGCGTCGCCCGCGTGCAAATCCAAAACCGCGCTGCTGGTGCGGAACTCGTAGCCTTTGTCATGGAATAGATTCACAGTCCCTGACAACTCGAGGAACTGGCTCGCTCGATTGTAATTACCGACTTCCGCCGTGACTGCAATCCAAGAACCATCCCGCATCACGATGTCCGCCTTGGGTTGCACGAGTTCAATAACCGGAGATTTCGGATCGATCTGTTCCGCTTCTTCCGCAGTGATGGAAAAGGGCCGATTCGATCGGTCGACGCCAGTATACCGCGCTTTTTCAATGCGCAAATTCTCGGCCGCACTCTTGTCGATCTCCTTAAAACCGATCTCGAAGGTTTTATTCTGCTCGTTTAGCTGTGGCCAAATCACAACAATGAGAAGCAGCGCCGTTGCCACCGTCGGCAGCAGCACCTTCATGAAGCCGACAAAATGGCCGTAAAGGTAACCCGCACTTTGCGACCGCCGCGCCGTGAGAGCGACCCGGCCACGCGCCGGTGCTTCGGTGGCCATGCTCATGCGATCAGGTAATCCCCGCTTTCAGCAAATCATGAATGTGCAGAATGCCCAATGGCTTCTGCGAAGGATCCCCGACAACGAATAAGTTTGTAATCTGCATTTCGTTCATAACCGCGACAGCTTCCGCCGCAAGCGCCTGCGGCTTGATCGTCTTCGGCACCCTCGTCATGACATCCGCAGCCGCGCGGCTCAAGAGATTCTCCGCCAAAGTACGACGCAAATCACCGTCCGTGATAACACCGATAAGTTCGCCTTCACCGTCAATCACGCCAACGCAACCGAAACGTTTCTCCGACATTGTGGGTATGATGTCCCGCATGGTCGTGCTGGTATCCGCCAACGGCAAGGCGTCGCCTTCATGCATGAGATCGGAAACCCGCAATAAGCTGCTGCCGAGTTTTCCGCCAGGGTGCAAAACCCGGAAATCCTGGGCCGAAAACCCTTTCCGTTCCAACATTGCGACCGCCAACGCGTCCCCCATCGCCAAGGACATCGTCGTCGAGGTCGTTGGCGCCAACCCCATCGGGCAAGCTTCCGGAATGGCCGGTAGGAGCAACACCACATCGGCAAGTTCCGTGAGCGTGCTCCCCGCCCCCGATGTGATCACGACCAGCGGGATCGAAAAGCGACGTGTATATTCGGCGATATCGCGCAGTTCGGGTGTCTCCCCGGAATTGGATAACGCGAGTACCGCATCTTGGCGTGTAATCATGCCAAGATCACCATGGCTGGCTTCACCTGGATGGACGTAATGCGACGGCGTCCCGGTCGAGGCCAGGGTCGCCGCTATCTTACTGCCTATATGGCCGCTCTTCCCCATTCCGGAGACGATGACCCGCCCCTCAACACCTGACAACGCCTGCACGGCGGCCGAAAAATTTTTATCTATCGTATCAGCGAGCGCCGATATCCCTTCCGCTTCCAGCCGAAATAATCGTCGCGCCGATTCCATATCGGCGGCATCGCCTTGTTCCAGCGACTCTAGGGGCGAAGGGCGATCCAGTGCTGTCATTGAGGTTCCGTTTCCAAGGTATTTCGACTTCCCATCAACATTGGCACAAATTTGCCGTGGGAACGATTTAAAATTGGCATGGATTATGCTGCAACGCCCATTAACGGTCAATTAACGGCTGCTAGCCGAGGCTGAATTTTAAGAATGCGCGAAAATATCTTCCGCTTCGAAACCGGCAATATCCATCGCCGCACGCGTCGGCAGAAAATTAAATGCCGCTTGTGCCATTTCCATGCGCCCTTCACGCTTGAGGCGACCGTCCAAGGCCTCCTTCAGACGATGTAGATACAGCACGTCGCTGGCGGCATATTCTTGCTGCGCCTTGCTCAACTCCGGGGCGGCCCAATCCGATGATTGCTGTTCCTTGGAGAGATCGATGCCGAGAAACTCGCGGCACAGCTCCCGCAATCCATGGCGATCCGTATAAGTGCGCGTCAGCCGGGAGGCGATCTTCGTGCAATAAACCGGACGGCAATCGGTGCCTATGTAGTGATTCAGGGCGGCGATATCGAAACGGCCGAAATGAAACAACTTGAGAACCGACGTATCGTTGACCAAGCGCCGCAAGTTCGGCGAGTCGTAATCGGGCGTCGGATAATGCACGAGATGGCAAACACCGTCGGCACCCGCTAGCTGCACGACGCACAACCGATCACGCAACGTGTTCAATCCTTGCGTTTCGGTATCTATAGCGACAGACGCCCCGAAGTCGACATTGTCGGGCAAGTCACCTCGATGAAGTTCAATCACCAAAGGGAAAGTCCTTCGTTACGATCGGGTCGAGCCACCCGACAATGGTGCCCAGGAGAAGACTCGAACTTCCACGGGGTTGCCCCCACAGGCACCTGAAGCCTGCGCGTCTACCAATTCCGCCACCTGGGCCGCTCAGGCGGAATTTCGACACTGCGAGTCGCTTTGTCAACTGACTAATGTGCTTTATTTCATCGTATTAGCGCTGGTTTTTAGCTTCGGACAATTTTATATCATGTTAAATTCCGTGGAATTTTCGCCGCGAACAGGCATAATGACGCAACGAATTTGTGGAGAAATCAGGGTATGACCTTGGTCACTGTTTTCGGCGGCTCGGGCGGTATCGGGCGTCAAGTCGTCAAATCTCTTGCCAAACGCGGCTATCAAGTCAGGGTGGCCGTGCGCGATCCGCAGGCAGCGCTGTTCCTCAAACCAATGGGCGATGTCGGACAGATAACGCCGGTGCAGGCCAATATCCGTGACGCGGATTCTGTCCGCCGCGCAGTTGCTGGGGCCGACTCAGTCGTCAATCTCGTCGGCATTCTTCACGAAGGCGGCGCACAGCGCTTCGACGCCGTGCAGGGCCAAGGTGCGGCGAGCGTCGCGGAAGCCGCCGCCGCTGCCGGTGTTAAATCGCTCGTCCACATATCGGCGATCGGCGCGTCCGCTACCTCTCCTTCGGCATATGCCAGAAGCAAGGCCGCCGGCGAAGCGGCCGTTCGCGAGGCTTTCCCGGATGCTTCGATTTTACGCCCGAGCGTTGTTTTCGGCCCGCACGACGAATTCTTCATTCGGTTCGCGGCCATGGCGCAATTGCCGATCCCATTGCCGGTCTTCGGCTGCGGCATGCCGCGCATGACCATGGACGGCCTCAAAATTTACGGCGATGGCGGCACCCGCTTTCAACCGGTCTATGTCGGCGATGTCGCAGATGCGATCGTTGCCTGTTTGGAGCGGCCTGATACGCGCGGCAAACTTTATGAACTGGGTGGTCCGCGCACGTATAGTTTCTGCGAAATCATGGAACTCGTGCTGCAACAAACCCGGCGGTGGCGGCCGCTTATTCCGGTCCCCTTCGGAATTGCCTCGGTGATCGGCTTCTTCGCGGAGTTCCTACCGAAACCGTTGCTGACCCGCGACCAAGTCAAACAACTTGCGCAGAACAACGTGGTAAGCGGGGCAGAATCCACATTTGCGGATCTGGGCATCGAACCGAAAGCGGCGGAAGTCGTGCTGCCAGCATGTTTGGAAGTCTATCGCCGCGGCGGGCGCTATACGACAACACAGCCGGGTTAAGCGGCGGCGTATATCCAGTAAAGCAGACCCGCTCCGAGAGCCAATCGGTAGAGTACAAACGGTGTAAATCCGGCTCGACTTAACCACCGCATCATAATCGCAATCGACAGAAGCCCGGTGATAAAGGCAAGGCTGGCGGACAACAACACGTCCTGACCAAGTTCGAAATCACCACTTTGCCCCAAATCGGCTGCGGCGAGAACACCGGCGCCCAAAATCGTCGGTATCGATAGCAGCATGGAAAAACGCGCCGCTTCCGTCCGTTCCATACCGAAAAACCGGCCCGCCGTTATGGTGATCCCGGAACGGCTTGTCCCCGGAATCAGCGCTAATACTTGGGCCAGGCCGATAAAGATTGCGTTCCCGAACTTCAGATGCTCGATCCGCCGCACCGTCATGCCCAGATGATCGGCAATCCACAACAAAATGCCGAACCCGATCGTCGCCCAAGCAATGATTTCAATATCCCGAAGATAGGTGCCGATATAGTCGCGCCCGAAATAACCCGCGATGACAACGGGAATTGTGCCCACCAGAATTTGGCCTGCCAATCTGGCGCCGGGGCCTCGTCGTCCCGTGAACAGTCGGACGGTGCCGACGGTGATTTCCCAGAGATCCCGCCAGAAATACACCATGACGGCGAAAAGTGTCCCGACATGAACGGCGACATCGATCAGCAATCCCTGATCCGGCCAATTCAACATTTTAGAGGTCAAAACGAGGTGTCCCGACGAGCTAATCGGCAGAAACTCCGTCACCCCCTGAACGATGGCGAGTACCAAAATATGGTATAGCGCCAAAACAGCCCCTCAATATGTTGCGATTAACCCTGCCGTCCGCTTATAGCATTTCGTGATTCGGAATACAGCAGCAATATTTGTCCGATCACCCCCGACATGTGAATTCCTTCATTGCGCCACAGACGCTAGCGTCTAATATCCGTTTTATGCGAACGGTATATCACCTGTGGCTCTCGCCCTTCTGCCGCAAGGTCCGCATCGTCCTGGCGGAGAAAAATCTCGAATTCGACATGAAAGTCGAGAAACTGTGGGAAAGGCGAGAGGAGTTCCTGGCGCTCAACCCTGCCGGCGATCTGCCCGTACTGATCGAGGAGGATGGGCAAATCCTGTCCGACGCCGCGGCCATTGTGGAGTTCCTCGACGAAACCCACCCCGAGCCGCCCTTAATCGGCCGCAATCCAGCCATTCGCGCCGAAGTCCGGCGTCTCGCCGCATGGTTCGATCAGAAATTCGACCGGGAAGTTACCCGGAACTTGGTCGACGAGAAAATCATGAAACGCTTCCTTGGCATGGGTGAGCCGAACAGTCAGGCGATCCGCGCGGGCAGCGCCAATATCCACACGCATCTCGACTATATTGCCTATCTGACGGAAGAGCGGCGTTGGCTGGCGGGCAACGATTTTTCGTTGGCGGATATTACCGCCGCCGCGCATCTCTCCAGCGTTGATTATTTAGGCGACGTCCCGTGGAGTGATCACGAACCGGCCAAGGAATGGTATGCCCGCGTCAAATCACGCCCCAGCTTTCGCGCTTTGTTGGGGGATCATATTCCGGGCTGCCCACCGCCCAGGCATTACGCTGATCTGGATTTCTGAGTTCGGACGGCAAAGCGCATCATGAACGCCGCCGCCACACCCCTCGAACGCGCACAACGCCATCCCCTCATGCTCGGGCTATTCCTGCCAATCCAAAACGGCGGCTGGACACCGTCGAGCGCACCGCGGGAAACAGATTGGGGTTTCGACTATAATTCCAAACTGACGGTGCGCGCGGAAGAGCTCGGCTTCGACCTCGCCTTTGCATTGGCGCAATGGCTGGGAGAGGACGGTCACGGCGGGGAGACCAAATATCGGAAATATTCACTCGATCCATTATTGGTCACCGCCGGCACAGCCGCGCTGACCCGGAACATCATCTTGATTTCGACGGTCCATGTCCTCTACGGCTGGCATCCGTTACACCTCGCAAAGATGGGCGCCACGCTCGACCACATGACCGGCGGTCGCTGGGGACTCAACTTGGTGACCGGGTTCCGCCCCCACGAGATGGATATGTTCGGCCTAGAGACGATCCCGCGCGACCAACGATATGTCATGGCGACGGAATTCACGGAAATGCTCGAGCGTCTGTGGCGCGAGGATGCCAATGTCACCTGGAACGGCGACCATTGGTCACTGCACGACGCCTATGTCTCACCGAAGCCGACACACGGCCGACCGGTCATGGTCAGCGCGGGTAGTTCGGACGCAGGCCTCGCTTATGCCACGCAGTATTCCGATTTAATTTTCATCACCAGTCCGGGCGGCGCCGATATCGGCGATGCGTTGACGACCCTTCCCGCGCATACCAAACACATCCGCGATCTCGCCGCCACGCGAGGTCGTTCCATTCGCACGGTCATCAATCCGCATGTCATCTGCCGCGAGACCGAACGCGAAGTCGAAGAGGTTTGCCGCGCCATCGTCGCAGCCGAGGATACCGGCGCGGTCAACGGCCTCATGGGCACGATGACCAGTGGCGATCAATCCTCCTGGCGCGGCCATAAACGCGACCAGCGCATCATCGGCGGAAACGTGCATGTCTTCGGCACGCCCGAGCAAGTTACCGAACAATTTCTAAAACTGAAGCAAGCGGGTTGCGACGGGGTACAAATCAACTTCTTCAACTTCGCACCCGATCTCGAATTTTTTGGCGCCCGCGTCATCCCACTCCTTAAGGAAGCAGGGCTCCGCCTCAATTAAGAGCGGAGCACACCCATCATGGCGAATTCCAGCGACAAACGACAACTCCGGCTCGGCGCCTTCATGCGTCCGGTCAGTATTCACACCGGTGCCTGGCGATATCCGGGTGCCTTCTCCGACGCCAATTTCAACTTCGCCCATATCAAGCGATTCGCGCAAAAGCTGGAAGCCGGAAAGTTCGACGCCTTTTTCATGGCCGATCATCTCGCCGTCCTCAACATGCCGATGGAAGCATTGAAACGCAGCGCCACAGCGACCTCTTTCGAACCGATGACGTTATTGCCGGCACTCGCCGCGGTCACCGAACGCTTGGGCCTGATCGCCACCGGCTCCACCACTTACGAGGAGCCGTTTCATGTCGCGCGACGCTTCGCGTCCCTCGATCACATCAGTGGCGGCCGCGCCGCCTGGAACGTGGTGACCACGTCGAATCCGAACGCGTCGCTCAACTTCGGGATCGACGAGCAGATGGAGCATGATGAGCGCTATAACCGAGCGCGCGAATTTTACGATGTGGTCACCAGCCTCTGGGACAGTTGGGCTGACGACGCCTTCATCCGCGATGTCGAAAGCGGCGTCTACTTTGATCCCGAGAAAATGCGCACGCTGGATCATAAGGGGAAATATTTCTCGGTCCGGGGTCCGTTGAACATCGGCCGCCCGGTCCAAGGCTGGCCGGTGATCGTGCAAGCGGGCGCATCGGAAGCTGGACGGCAATTGGCGGCAGAGACCGCGGAGGCTATTTTCGCATCGGCCCGAACCCTTGCCGATGGACAGGCGTTTTACGCGGACGTGAAGGGCCGGATGGAGAAGCTCGGCCGCGACCCGGACCACTTAAAAGTTCTGCCGGGTTGTCTCGTCGTGGTCGGCGATACGACCGAGGAAGCGCAAGAAAAACGCGCCTTGCTCGACAGCGGTGTGCACTATGAAAGTTCGGTTGCGGCCCTCTCCATCGCGCTTGGCACCGATGCTTCCGTCTTCGACCCGGATGGCCCACTCCCGGATGTACCTGAGACGAACACCAGCCAGAGCGGACGCGAGCGGGCCATCAAACTAGCGCGGGAAGAGAACCTCACTGTCCGGCAATTGGCTCAACGCCTCGGCGGTTATTCAGGACTCGCCATGGTCGGCACGCCCGAGACTATCGCCGATCAGATGGAAGAATGGCTGATGGAGCGAGGCTGCGACGGGTTCAACATCATGTTCCCATATTTACCGGAAGGTCTCGACGATTTCGTCGACCGAGTGGTGCCCGTTCTACAAAAGCGAGGACTGTTCCGAACCGAATACGAAGGTATTACACTGCGCGAGAATCTCGGTTTGCCGCGGCCGGCGAATCATTACTTTATGGCATAGGTTATGTTGGTAAATGTGTATGATGAGAAAATTTTCTTTTGCGGTCCTCGCTTGCATTTGAGCCGGCGCTGCCTCCGCTCAAACGCCAGACCTTGAACCGGCACCCTGCCCCGTGCCCGTCGGAACGACGGTATGTTATGGCCAGCAAAGCTTCACCGCCACCAAGATTATCGAAATGGAGATGGTGCTCAAATTAAACGGCGGGCGCGACTGGATGGCCCTTTACGGTATGTTCCAGCGCGAAGGTGAATGGCAATATACAACGAGTTCAAACAATCCCTTTAATTCAAAAATTGATGACGACGCAGTCGCGGCACTGAAAGAAATTTGGCCGCTTAAAGTTAGTAACAAGATCTCTGTTCCTGTCATAGAAATACACAAGTGGGCCGGTGCTCCGCGCGCATGGAAGATTGACTTAGAAGTCAAATCGTCGGCTTTCGTCAATGTAAACGATGCGCGATACGCGACTTATGTCATGGTCGAGACGGGAACGGGGGAATTGTTCCAAGCTGGTGGCGGATCGATAGACCAATCTAAATACAAGACCACCCATTGGTACGATCCTGTTGCCGGAATCATCGTCAAATCCGAGAGGGTTGCGATTGAAGCAAACAGTCGCGACGAAGCGGACGGAAAGAGGATAAAGCAGTCACTCGAATTCGTCATTTACCCGGAAGGTAGCACCACCCACGCCTTGAAATCGCTGGAAGCAGCACCGCAGCATGTCGGAGGCAGCACAAGATTCCGACGCGTGGGCAGAAATCAAGTTTTCCAGGGTAACGGATTTCCAACGTTATCTAAAAGAGTTTCCAAGCGGCATGTTCGTGCGGCTCGCGGAAACAAAATGCAGTCCTTGATCGGACGTCAAACCAATCCGACCTCCGCCAGCGAACCCATAGCCGACATTCAATAAGAAAGCGACCATACGCTTGTGATCGGCGCAAACGCGCATAAGCATTTGCCTAAACTCAAGACCGCGATCAAAGATGCGAGGTCCATCGCGGCTAAGCTCGAAACCTTATACGGCTTCAAAGTCCGACTTCTGCTCGATCCAACCCGTGACGATATCATCGATGCCTTCGACGACTACTGGGAGACACTCGAGTTCCAGGACAATTTGTTGATCTACTATACAGGACACGGGTGGCTGGACGAGAGTACGGACCGTGGCTATTGGCTGCCGGTCGACGCCAAAAAGGGCCGCGGTCGAAATGGCGGCCCAACGCAAACATCACGGACACACTCAAATCCCTTGCCGCTAAACATGTTATGGTCGTTGCCGACAGCTGTTATTCCGGCACGCTAACGGGACCGTGTCGCCATGGTCTCCGGCGGATTGGAGCGGGCGGAAGATAATGGGGGTGGTGGCAATTCCCCTTTCGCACAAGCCTTCCTCAACGCGCTTTCTGATAATCCAGATATCATCGATGGGACACGATTGTTTGCTGCCATCCGCAGGCCGGTCATTCTCGATGCCAAGCAGACACCGGAATATTCCGACGTTCGCGATTCCGGCCATGACGGCGGCGATTTCTTGTTCGTCCGGAAATAACCGCACGCCGCTCGACACACTGCGGTCTAGGCCTGGGCGCAGACGGACGGCACATCACTTCTTTCCTTAACCTACCGATCCATTCCCACGGCGGGACCGGAGCAACATGACCACCGACGTCGACACCATCGACAGTCTATTCGCGCGGTACGGGCCGAACTACCGCTGGTTCGTGACGCTCACAGTCATGATCGGCGCCATCGCTATGGGGTTCGCGACATCGATGGTGAATGTCGCCGTACCCGCCGTCATGGGCGCCTATGGGGTAGGTCTCGATCAAGCTCAATGGATGGCGACCGGGTTCCTCGCCACGATGTCGACGACCATGTTACTGAGTTCCTGGTTGATCGAAGTTTTGGGGCAACGGGTCACCTATTTCCTGACCATGTTGGTCTTCGCCGCCGGCTCTTTGATGAGCGCCACCGCGCCCAATATCGACTTACTGGTGTTGGGCCGGGTGTTACAGGGGGCAGCGACTGGCGTCGGTCAGCCGTTGGCGATGTTTTCCATCTTCAGCGTCTTTCCGCCTGAGCGGCGCGGCATGGCGGTCGGACTCTACGGGCTCGGCACGGTCCTCGCACCAACCTTCGGACCGATCCTCGGCGGGCTCGCCATCGACAATATCAGTTGGCGCTATTTATTCTACCTGCCCCTGCCGTTTTGCCTGCCGGCCTTGTTATTGAGCCTCATCTTCATGCCGACCAAGAAAATGGCGCGCCGCCTACCGCCATTCGATTGGACGGGTTTTGTGCTGATCTTCGTCGCCACCTTCGTTCTCCTCAGCGGCCTGTCAAACGGCCAGCGTTGGGGCTGGACCTCAGACGCCATCGTCTTGCGATTGGCCGGTGGAAGCGCCTTGATGGGCATTTTCATCTGGTGGGAGACCAAGGCCGCCTATCCGTTCCTCGATCTCAGTCTGTTCCGCGACCGGCAATTCGCGCTGATCATGTTGGCGGGGTTCGTCTTCGGCGCGGGCCTGTTCGCGTCGGGGTATTTCATTCCCGTCTTCGTGCAAACGATCCAGAATTACAGCGCCACCGACGCCGGTTTGCTGCTCGCACCGGGCGGTCTGGTCATGATGATCTTCTTCCCGTTGGCCGGTCGAATCACGGATTCCGTCTCCGCCCATGTGCCGATCGCCGGCGGCTTGCTGATCTTCGCCGTCGGGTTTTTGCTGATCAGTGTCATTGACGTAAATACCGGATTCTGGGCGCTGGTCGGCTATACGGCGATCAATCGAATCGGACTCAGTCTCGCCATTCCCGCGTTGAGTGCCGGTGCGCTCAAAGCCGTGCCTGCGGAGAAACTCGCCCGCGGGGCGTCCAGCGCCACGTTCTTCCGCAATCTTGGCGGCGGGTTCGGCATCACCTTGCTGACCGCGTTTTTCGAGCACCGTGCGCAGTTCCACGGACAGGCCCTTACCGCGACCCAAACATCGGCGAATCAAACGACCTTTGAATTGCTGAGTTCCGTCCGCAAATTGCTCAGCGAGTTCGGTATGTCGGACACGGTGCAGGCTAGTGGAGCGCTCGATTACCTCTCGAAGGTCATCCAAGCACAGGCCAGCACGCTTGGCTTTCAAGACACCTTCCTGGTCATTGCCCTGGTCGCTTTGGTTGCTGTCGGCCCGGCCTGGATGATTGGCGGAGCCGGACCGCGGAAACGATAATTTCTAAGCCCTGTCGTCGAAGACAAGTCGACACAATATTGAATTAGGGACAAGGCGCGAATTAGAAGGAGACTCAGATGAGCTTACTTAATGTGGAACCGTTGCACCCCGACTTTGGCGCCCGCGTGACCGGTATAGATCTACGCGAGCCGCTATCCACCGATTCCGTCGCCGACATTCAACGAGCGATCGACGAATATTCTTTTCTTTGCTTTCCAGATCAACCGCTTGACGACGATCTCCAACTGGCATTTACGCGGCTGCTTGGTGAGCCGGAGCCCAATCACGTAAAGCTGGGACAGGACGGCGTGGTCGAGTATTTCGGCACCATCGGAAATGTTCAGGAGGATGGAAGCACCCTTGGGAATTCTCACCAGAAGACGCGTTTCCAAACTGGAAACAACTTGTGGCATTCAGACTCATCATTCCGCGACGTGCCAACCTATGTATCGATCATGTGCGCCTATGAAGTCCCAGACGAGGGTGGCGCGACCGAGTTCGTGAGCGAACGCGCATCGTACGAACGTCTTCCCCCGGATACAAAATCAACAATCGACCCTTTGGTGGCGATCCACGATTACGTCTTCTCGCGCTCCAAGGTCGGGCCCGACGCAGTGACGCCGGCGCATGCCGCCTCCTTGCCGCCGGTGCGACAAAAACTTGTGCGGAAAAATCCGAGCACGGGCGCGAAGAACTTTTTTGCAGGATCCCACGCCAAGGAAATTGAAGGATGGGATTTTGAGAAAAGCCGCGATTTGCTCGACGATTTGGTCGTCCGCGCGACAGCGGCGGAGCATGTTTACTCACATGCCTGGAAAGTCGGTGATTTGGTGATTTGGGACAATCGGTGTTTGCTCCACCGCGGCAGCGGCTACGATGCTGATAAGTACCGCCGCCGGATGCGCCAAACTCGGGTAAAAGGGGTGGCTCCGACCATAGATGAAAAAAAATAAATCAAATTAATGTGTGGACATTAACTTTTTTATTCAGGCTTACGTGTAAGGGTCCTTCAGCTGCGGCATAAGCAGCATCAAATTGGGCAGGAATACTAGAACATGTCGAACCGTTTAAATGGCCGACTCATGGGCGCCATTCGCAGTTCGAACACGGATTACCATTCGGCTGGCAGCAATGCGAAGCAGAAGGCAGACGAGCATTTGGTTTACGAATCATTGAAGGCCGATCTGGAGACCGACGACCACGACGAACACATAGATTAGTGTCGGTCTACTCTTTAACTTTTACATCGAGTTTTTCGAGATTCCGCTGCGCGGCATCGGCCGCGGGCGTTCCTTCATAGAGGCGTATGAGAGCCACCCAATCCCGCCGCGCGTCTTTATTGCGACCTTGTAGACGGAAAATGATGCCGCGCTCAAGCAGAGCTTCGGGATACCGTGGTGACAATTCCAAAGCCCGCGCGACATCTTGGTAGGCCAAGTCCAAGACATCCACATATCGATAGGCACTCGCCCGCAAAACCAGCGCTTCGACCAGATTCCGGTCGACTTCCAAGGCCGTATTCAAATCGTCGATGGCTTTCCAGTATTGTCCACGCTCGGCCAGAACCATCGCCCGATCAACGCGAATTTCGGGCGCACGCGGGGCAAGTTCCAGCGCCGCCGAATGCATGGCAAACGCTAAATCGATTTTGCCTGCCTGATGCCAGGCCTGCCCCGACTGCGCCAGTAACTTAGCCCGCACCGAGGGTTCGTCCGAAAGTGTTTGGGCTAACGTCTCGAAGCGTTCGGCGGCCTCGCTATATTGCCCAAGTGAAAACAGTGCCACCGCCGCACAATGCTTTGCGGCAGCACCGCCACCTGCATCGCCCCATACGAGCGCAGATTCGAAGCCCTCTGACGGCGTGACTCGGGCCAATCGCATGCAAGTGGCGTATTCACGGGTAATCCGCAATCCCACCGCCTCCCCAACCGACGGCGACATTGAGATGGCGATCAATGCGATCAAACCAGCTGTCAGAGCCGGTCGATGCCACACTTGTCTTGGCATGGGGCTCTCCATATAAGTCGCTCGCAGGAATGAATTCAAACTCTGGGCCCAAAATGACGAAGCGACCGTCACGGCATCTATTCTGCTTCGGTCTTGGATACTCGGTGGAAAACTTCGCCGCAAGTCTGCCGACGGACGAATGGCGGGTTTCAGGCACGGTGCGCTCTCCCGAAGCGAGAGACCGTTTGAAGGCACGCGGATGGGACGTCCATATCTTCGCGGGCGAAGCCCCACTCGCAAACGCGGCAGACCTCCTAAGCGTCGCCACTCATATCATCGATTCGGTCCCGCCGGGACCCGCCGGCGATCCCGTCCTCCGCCATCACGCGAACGATATCGCCGCTCTCTCTGGCCTCGTCTGGCTCGGTTATCTGTCGACAACTGGCGTTTATGGGGACCGCGCAGGGGACTGGGTGGACGAAGAATCGGCGCGTACGCCGAGCGGACCGAGAGGGAAGCGCCGAGTCGATGCCGAAGACGACTGGTTGAAGCTGTGGCGCGACGATGCCGTGCCCATCCATCTGTTTCGTCTCGCCGGCATCTATGGTCCGGGCCGCAGCGCCCTCGACACCGTCCGGCAAGGCCGCGCCCGCCGCCTCATCAAACCGGGTCAGGTTTTTAGCCGTATCCATGTCGACGACATTTCCGCCACACTCGCCGCTTCCTTTGCACGCCCCAATCCAGGACGGGCCTACAATCTTTGTGACGATGAGGCGGCACCACCGCAAGACGTCATCGCCTATGCCTGCGATCTACTTGGCGTCGATGCCCCGCCCGAGATTCCGTTCGACACAGCGGAACTTTCGCCGATGGCGCAGAGCTTTTACCGCGACAACAAACGCGTCTCGAACACCCGCATAAAAGAAGAGCTCAGCATGCGACTCGCTTGGCCGACCTACCGGGAAGGCCTGCGAGGTCTACTGGCATGAACCGCTGGCCCGCTCTTGTACTCTGCAGCGTGTTGGCGGTTAGTGCTTCCCCGATCCAGGCCGACACCAAACTGCCTGTCGATCCCACCTTGCTGCCGAACAAAATTACACTTCAAAGCGGCGATGGCACGATGATCTCCGGATATTTGTATCGCCCGCCAACGCAAGGAGCGCGCCCCGCGGTCCTAATGATGCACGGGTGCTCGGGTCTATTGACGAAAAAGTATGGGCGCCTCAAGTCACGCGAGATTGCGTGGCGCGATATCTTCCTGGCAGAAGGCTATGTCGTGTTGCTGCTCGATAGCTTTACCGAACGCGGGCATCGCTCGATCTGCAAAATCTCATTGTCGGACCGCCCCATCGAGCCCAATCGCGAGCGGCCCCATGACGCTTACGGTGCCTTGCATTGGCTGCAATCGCAGCCCTTTGTCGCCCCGGACAAGGTCGTGTTGGGCGGCTGGTCGAACGGCGCGATGTCGATGTTGTGGACCGTCTTCGCGGGCGCGCCACAACGCCCGAAAATCCTCACCCATGATTTCCGCGCCGCTTTTGGTTTCTACCCGGGCTGCATCATCCTGCGCAAACGGAAGCCGCGTTACACGGCAGCCGTGCCGACACTCCTACAATTAGGCGCCTATGATAACTGGACCCTGCCGGAGCCATGCCGCGAACTCGTCAAGACGGCGAATGCGACGGGCGGCGCGAAGATGACGGCGGAAAGTTATCAGGGCGCAGTGCACTCTTTTGATCACCCGACATCAAAGCGACGGACGATTTCAGTAAGCAACGGACGGCGGGTCCGGATTGGAAGCGATCCGGTCGCGCGCCACAAAGCCATCGAGCGGGTACGCCTATTTCTGCGGAATGTCTTCACGACATAGCGGATTTGGACCGCAATACGGCCCACGGCGTCGCCTCTAAGCGTTCGACGAGAGCAAACATCCGGTCGAGTACTGGCAACGCGGTGAAAGCCGCAAACCGCCCTGGATCGCGACCTTCGGGCTGGACGATCTCCACATCGTGCGTGACCTCAAATCGTGCCGTGAACTCACCAACACTTCTTGCTTCATCGGGATGGAGTTCGACGATTAAATCGAACGCTACCAACGCTGGTGACTGGGCCGGATCAAGCAGGTCAAACTCCGCACCCTCGATATCACAGATTACGAGGGCTCTTTGCCCACCATAGGTGTCGAACTGCGCTGCATCGAATGCGCCTTCCACTGTAATTCTATCGGCGACTCCATTCGCGGAGGCATTGCGGAGTGTCTTCTCTCGCGCTGCCGGATCGATATCCCAGGCGAATACACGGGCAGTCGGTAAAACCCGCGCGAGTCCGACGGCATAATATCCCTCCGCACATCCAATGTTGAGAATCGCGCCATAATCCGTCTCGATTGCCCTATTCAACGCGGGATGTAGCTCTTGTTCGTAGCACCCGAGCAACTTCGGAACGGTACACCCTTCGGCAATGTCCTTCCCGTAAATCATTCCAGCGAAAGGTCCTTCCGCGACCGTCTCTCCCAAAGCAGGAACGA
>JBMYRC010000027.1:0-39170 GCA_049601975.1 Alphaproteobacteria bacterium
TCTTAGGGTACTGATCAACAATGAATTCTCGGGTGATTTCATTCTGAAGAAAGAGTTTTGATAGTGAATTGATTGAAAAGGTAAAATCTATGCCATTATCGGCGCTTGTGATATCAGCGTCGATGCCCGTCTTTTCTGAAATTACCGTCAGTAGCTCAACTATGTCGTAGGAATCGACGATACCGGTCTCATATAAGTCATCATCGAGAGAAACTTGATCCGGTTTCATTTGAGCATCGGCGAACTTTGGTTCTAACAATTCCGAGATGAGTATCTGTAGAGTTTCATCTGACCAATCTCGCATAACAACTGGGCTCCAAAATTGATAAAATTCAGCTCGAATTTTGCAAAATTAGCATGGCTAATTCATTTTTGGTACCAAGCATTTCCGCAGCTAGGCGCATTCCTTTTGAGAAAAGAATGATGATCAAAGAGTTCTATGCAGAGTTTCACGATATCGTCCGCCAGTCATCGCGCGACGCATATGTACACTACGAAGAACGGCATAGTTACGCTGAAATGTATGATTACATGCGTCGTTTGAACGCGATCTTAGCGGATCGCAAAAACCAGCGCATCGCGATCTTCTCAGGTAAGAGTTTTCACAATTATTCCGCGTTGTTTGGGGTGATTCTTTCGAACAACACATGGATCCCGATTAACCCCGATCTCCCTGAAACTCGGAATGTCGAAATGTTGGAACTCGCGCGTCCCGAGGTCATTCTGACGGATCAAGAATTGCCGCCGCAAATTTCGGCGTCGGCCGAGGCAATCCGGGCTAAGGTCGTGAACCTCCAGGAAATCGATAAAATGTCTCCGGGGCCAGAATTCGATATATCCGGATTCGATAAAGACGACCTATCAATGATTTATTTTACCTCCGGATCCACTGGAACACCCAAAGGCGTCCCCTTGACGCACGAGAATTATATTCTGAACGTTCGTAACGCCTTGAGAATAATGAAACTTGGTCGAGGAGAGGTGTTTGCAGATTATCACGAACTGGGTTTCGTGATTTCCATTCCCATTCTCTTTGCTTGCATCATGAGTGAAGGCGCATTTGCACCGGCGGTTCAGAAGAAGGATATGATGCTGCCGACGAACAACATGCGCGCCAATGGCGTTACCGTTTTGATTTCAGTGCCATCAACCATGGCCCGAATTCGGCAATTGCAGCCGAACGGAGTTGAGGACGATCAACTAAAATTGGTGATCATGTGCGGCGAGCCGCTTCACCTAGACATTTTGGAATATATTTTGTCCGAGCTTGGGGTTGATCAAGTATTTGATTTCTATGGGAGCACCGAAGTCGCGACGTGGACTTTTTGCCACGAGTGCTCGTTCGATGACCTCGAGAAGTTCCAAGCATTCGGTGTCGTTCCTATCGGGAAGCCAACCGCCGGCAACATGGCGCGAATTGGGGAAGACGATGAACTCTGGGTTTCCGGCCGCCAGATTACACCGGGATATCTTGGCGGCGTGGGAAGCGAAGCCTTTGTCGAATGGGAAGGGGAACGTTGGTACCGCACAGGCGATAAAGTCATCGTTCACGATGGGCATTATCTCTGTAAGGGCCGTCTTGATTCTCAAGTCAAAATTGGTGGTTATCGGATCGAATTAATGGATACAGAAGCGCATTTGCGGAGCCTTGAAGGTATTCACAGGGCAATTTGTTTTGTCGAGGGCGAAGGTGCGCAGAAATCCATTGTTGCTGCCCTGCATGCATCACGTGATGTCCGGCTAAATGAAGTGCGGGCGCACCTGAAAGATAAATTGCCCCCCTATATGATCCCACGTAAATCGTTTGTTATTAATGAGTTGCCATTAAACAAAAGCGGGAAAGTTGATCGGTTGGCCATTCGTGCGCACTACGAGGACGCCCTGTCTTGATCGGGAATGAAGCGGTTGGCTTGATTCGAGGGGGGATTGAGTGAGCAAATTGGTGATTTTGGGAGCCGGTATCCATACCCGGATTCTACTCGATATTTGTTTCGATGCGGGAGTAGAAGTTCATGGATTGCTGGATGATCAAATTGCTCCGGGTACGAAGGTATTGGGGGTGCCGGTCCTCGGTCGATTTGATACCATTGAAGACCGTCAATTTTTAAACAGTTACGATTTTATCGTGGGGATAGGGGGCAGCCAGGATGGGCGGCGTAAATGGTCGTCGGTCTTGCTCTCGATGGGCGCCCGATTGAGAACGGTTGTCCATCCTTCGAGTGTCGTTTCTCGATTTGCGGTTGTCGGTGAAGGCACTTTCATTTGGCAGCACGCGACGGTTATGCCCGATGCGCGAATTGGAAAATTCACCGTAATCGGCTGCAATAGTTCCATTGGTGACTGCTGTGTCATCGAAGACAATGTGTTTGTCGCGGGGGGATGTCAAATAAACGGTCTGGTGACGATCAAGGAGGATGCCTATATCGGAACAGGCAGTGTAATTTCCGCGGGGTGCCAGATAGGTCGGCGGAGTGTCGTTGGATTAAACTCGACCGTGGCGCGCAATATCCCACCTGAGGTTGTCTGCGTTGGACCCGCGGCCAAGGTTGTTTCGCAAGGGACAGGGCACATCATGGCGCATATTGATAACTCACAATCCGGCGAACGCATTCTGAGACAGATGAATCACTCCAAAGACAGGTGATGAGGCGTGAAGCGGTCTCGGTTTGCGACGTGGATATGTCTGAGTTTGCCGATTTGTTGCCCATATTGGGGAGCAGGCTCGAAAAGCCGAATAAAAAGTCACGGAAGATCATCGATAACCGCAAAAAACGACGGCGTTTTATCTCGATTCTAACTTTTAATGTGGTCCAGGATCGATTGTATTTGTGAGATTTTTTCTGTTTCGTGATCCGCCAACCGCGTCAGAAGAGTTTCCAAGGTGATCTTGTAACCGTCCGAATTCCCAAGTTCCCGCTGCGCCTCCGCTATCCCTTCCAGGGCAGCGATATTATCCCTGTTCTTGGAGAGATAGGTTTCGAATTTTGATTGAGCCAGCTCAAAAGCCTCGACAGCGAGCAAAGCTTGTCCCCAAACAAGGAAAAGCGAAGATAAATCAGCGCCTAAGCCTTCCAGTCGCTCGAACTCCTCGACCATTTCAGCGATGTGACCCAAGCGAAGGAGGACCATCAGTCGCTGCATTCCGATTTCGATATTGGTGGGGAGGCGTTCGGTAAGGATATTCAGCGCTGCCAATGCGGTGCCAAAGCGCTCGGCTTCAATTTGGTTGGCTGCGGCATTGGCTAGCAAGGCGTTATATTCGGAATGCAAGAGATGCGGGTCTTCCGAATTTTTGAGAAGAAGCTCGAGAACTTTCAGTGAATCATCGAATGCGCCGTGGTTTGCGAACCGATGCATCCAGACATCAGGCAACGGCCACTCGTCCCGCACCGGCGCAATACCGCTATCGATGCATGTCTCCATCTTCTTAAAATGCCAGTAGATATTGGCAAATTCGTCAGTGTCGAGGACGGTCGACTGAAATGAATTCCGCAAGACAGCGTCGTAAGAGGCGGTAAATCCATTCTTGGCGAGTGTTTCGATTTCCGTGTTTTCACCTTGAGTGCAGGGACGAAATTGGATGTACCGGCTGTTCGGATTAAAAATCAGAAGATTGTTCGGACCATTGTTGATGAGCAAATTCATGTAGGCCGCATCGTACAGGGCCATGCGTAGATCCATGCATAATGATGCGTAAGTACAGCATTCGAATGCATCGAGCATTGGATCAGGTCTTGAAAAGAGCGCTTCCGTATCGGGGAGGAATACCGGCAGATAACGTTCAGGATTTAATGTTTCTGCAAATTTTACCCATGCGTCAATGTTACTGTTCCGTTCCGGTTGCCTCCTGCTGCTCCGTATTGTGATGGTGACAACACGTTTTCCGGAAGCACGAGGTTCAAGCCAGGCACGCATTTTTTGCACCGCTGCCTGAGTCGGTTCGAACTTGGCTTCCGGGAATCCATTAAGTCCAAAATGCGTGATTTCCTTAAGCAAATAGAATGGGTTTGGGTCACTGGGTGTATATCCGAATGGGAATACCGTTGTGTTTCCCAACGGAATGTCCGAAAGCTCTTTACGATCACTGACATAGATCGCTCGTCTGCATGAGTTCAATAAGACGTGACACTGCAGGAGAACATGATGCAGCATCCAGTCTTTTTGCGCCTTCGGGGTCTCGATCTCGTTCTCTCGATACCCATGCGCCGTGTCGTTTGCGACAACGAACAAATCTATCTTGTCGAAGCCATGATGCAGCCGCCACATCTCAGCAAGCGCCAGAAAACTGGTGATGTCATAGGTTGTTGGGGCAACCTTTAGATCGTAGTAAGCGTTGAGTACCTTCATGGCGTAGTCGCTTCTCACTCATCTTGAAGCAAGCGATAGGCGTCGGCATAGCCGATTTTAGGAAAGGCCGAGATGGCGCTGTTCGGTGACACGTTGAAGATGGGCGGGCGCTTAAATCCGTATAGTGCTTCTTGACTCATGAGTCCGATTTCGACGGCTTCGTCGAAATCGATTGTGTCGGCACGAAGGCCGCCGGTCAGGGCGTCTAAGTCCGTCGCGTCAAAATCGAACCTATAATCCGGGTTATCCTGCCCAAAGTGATGTGCTTGCTCCATTGCATTGGGTGCCACGCCGTCAGCACCAAAGATAAAAATTCGTTTCGCCCCGCCCATCGACATCAACGGTACCAGAATGGAGAGCGAATTTCCGAAAACAAAGCCGAGTGGATTTGCCGGAGTGGCTGGCTGGATACCGCCTGATTCTCCGATGTAGAGGAGCTTAGCATCATAGATTTTCTCGACCCCGCGACGGGTTGGGCGCGACCGACCAAGACGGTCAAGCGCCCAACGGGCCGTTATGAACAGGTTATTCTCGTCACGTGTCAAGAAGTCCTGCAGATGGTCGTAACGTGGCGCAATACCCCGATAATGCGTTTGAAGAGTGATTTCGACATTCCGGTCAATCTTCCATAGTATCGCTCTCTCTAACAGACGGAATGCACTGACGGCAGCAATGCAGAAGTCATTCTCGGCAAATTGTTCAATCCAACTCGAAAGTTCGGAAATCGACGGTCCGTGCGCTAGCAAGAATACGTCTCTTCCGCCGATTATTCGTTTTAGGGATTCAATCCGAGCTTCAGTATCAGGGAGATACTCGGTACTCGAATAATTGTATCGGGTCTCAGAGACATTCTTTGCTATGCAGTCGAACAACCGTTTTGCTTCCATCTTACGGCCCCTCGCGATTTCCAATCGGGCTAGTTTCGCCGCCGTTGCATGTGCCTCTTCCGGATTGTTCTTTGACTGCCGCAGCAAGCGTGAAAGTTGGTCCGCGGTTTGTTCCATCATTTCGGAAGATTGGGTGATTTTATTATTGTTTTTTAATAATTTAGCATAAAAAAAAGTATCTACGGGATCATCTACACCGCAATATTCTAGATACTTCTTCATATAGACGATCGCCTCGGAATACCTAGCGATTCTAGCGAGACATTCGGCGGCCATACGAAGTGCCTCCGTATTGTCAGGTTGTAACTCCAATACATGTCGCAAATCGACAAGCGCCTTCGCGACGCTGGCATTATCGTGTTGTTCAGCAAAGGCGGCCGCCAGTAGTACTGGAACCGAATTCGGCGTCTGCGTTCGGAGGCGGTCGAATACTTCCTGCGCTTCGAAATCTTCGCCGATTTCCATCAGAAATTTTGCCTGCAGAAGCAGACGGTCTGGATCCTGTGGATTTTCAGCAACAATCGCCTTAATGCGATACTCGGCTTCACTCCTTTCGCCCGCGTGCAACTCGATGCGGGCGAATTCAATGGACAATGACAGATCATTTGGCGGATCCACACCGAGAGACCGAACCTTTGAGAGGGCTTCCTCAGGTCGCTCTGCTATTGCGACGGCCGATAGATATGCGGTCCAGAGGGGCACAAACGCCGGCGCGGCCGGAATGGCTACCGCCAAATCATCGGCGGCGATCGCGTACTCACCTAAATTGATGGCAATCGAGGAGCGGGTAATGCGTAGCTCAACGTTATAAGGGGAGATGGCGAGGGCGCGATCCAGATGTTCACGAGCGTGCGTGAATTCACCCAATTGTGTCAGCGTTTCGAAGAGCCCGACCCGAGCGTCAAGCGTATCAGGCGCGCAGTCGAGTATATATTTGAAGATCTCTGCGGCGTATACGAAATTACCCTGCTCCAAAGCTGTTCGTGCGTTTTGAAGATACGCACGTAATTCCGGATCTTCCGCCGGTATCATCGACTTACCGTTTTCAAGAGCAGCTTTCTGCCAGTTGAATTATCGCATTGGAATTACTCGGAGAATATCGATGACACACTTCGATGGCAATTAAACATATGGCACGATGTAGTTGCAATCCGAATTTGACGCCCAAATCTCCAAGTAATGGTACATTATTTGCTTGTGTAACCGATAGTAAGGCAAGTGGACGATAGCGGCTTGCCAGAAGCTTCACTAAGGATGAAACCGTGAATAGTTCTGCCAGCCCATATGGCTCGCTCTCCAAAGAATCGGCCGCCCATCTATCGGCCTGGTTATGTAAACGCGAGGAACACATTTTTGTAATCGGAGAGATCGGTATCAATCACAACGGAGACGTCGA
The DNA here is from genome assembly GCA_049601975.1 of Alphaproteobacteria bacterium. Classification (GTDB taxonomy): domain Bacteria; phylum Pseudomonadota; class Alphaproteobacteria; order UBA8366; family UBA8366; genus UBA6544. Next base: position 6,631 of record JBMYRC010000027.1, read on the forward strand.
AATCGCAAAACGCATGATCGACCTAGCGGTGGATACGGGCTGCGATGCCGTAAAATTTCAGAAGCGAAGTCTGGAAATCGTTTATTCTCCCGAGCTGTTGGATGCCCCGCGAGAAAGTCCTTTCGGCACCACGCAGCGCGATCAAAAGGAAGGGCTTGAGTTCGGTGAGCGGGAATATGATCAAATTGAGTCGTATTGCCGGGAAAAGGGTATGCCATGGTTTGCGTCGGCCTGGGATGTAGAGAGTCAGAATTTTCTCCGGAATTACGCCTCCGAGTACAACAAGATTGCTTCTGCGATGTTGACCCATATTCCGTTATTGAAGGCGGTAGCAGAAGATCGCAAATTGACATTCATATCTACGGGTATGAGCGATTACTCGGATATCGATCGGGCTGTGGAGATATTTTATGCGGCCGATTGCCCGTTCGTGTTGATGCACTGTGTGTCAACTTATCCGGCCGCGGAAGACACGCTCAATCTGAAAATGATTCCCGTATTGCAGGAACGCTATGGCTGCCCCGTCGGCTACAGCGGACATGAGGTCTCGGTATCGCCGAGTGTGATGGCGGCTATGCTCGGGGCGGTGGCGATCGAGCGGCATATTACCTTGGATCGAGCCATGTACGGGTCGGATCAATCCGCATCGCTCGAAACAGACGCATTACGTCGCCTCGTTACTGTCCTGCGAAAGATCCCCATCGTTGTGGGCGATGGTTTGAAGCGTTTCGACGAAGGTGAAAGAGCCGTTGCCGAAAAGCTTCGTTATTGGCGATAGCATTAACTGTCGGGTCATTCGGCGTGAAAAAATCTACGAGTGATATTTCAAAAGAACGCGCTCAGCCTGACCGTATGACGCCGTTGCAGCGCGACGTGTATTTAGAGGTCGTCTATTCAGAGGAGCGCCGCCCCAAAAGTGATTATGGGGAGAAGCTGGCCGCTTATCTTCGAGATAATTATTTCGAAGGAACGGGCCGACTGCTCGATATTGGTTGCGGTCGCGGTGACATGCTTCGTGGTTTTGGAAAATCTGGGTTCGAGGTGAGTGGCCTCGATATCTCACCTGATGTCTCCCAGTATTGCGCACCTTATGAGGCCCGTGTTGCGGATTTGGGGGGCGAGCCTCTTCCATATCCGAATGAATCGTTTGACTACGTATTTTCAAAATCCGTCATCGAACATATGTTTGACCCCATGAAACTACTGGACGCTTCTTACGACGCTTTGGCGCCGGGCGGGACTGCAATCATTATGACCCCAAGTTGGCTGCATCATTCATGGGGACCATTCTTCTTGGATTATACCCATGTTTCACCGTTCACAGCGCCATCGCTGAAAGATGCGATGCGGTTCGCGGCGTTTGAAGATGTTCAGGTTTTTCACTTCCGGCAGCTCCCATTTCTTTGGAGATTCCCGCAGCTATTCCTTCCTGTCTGGCTGTTTTCGAAACTCCCGCTGCCCTACCAACCGATGTATCAAATGTCCTTCAACTGGCCCGCTGAGTTTAACAAGCTGATCCGATTCTCCAAGGAAGCGATGCTTCTTGGAGTTGGTCGCAAGCCTAGAGACTAGGGGCGTCAATTGATGATATCTGAAATGGCAATGGACGACGGCCAGATTTGGGAGTTTTACAACGGCCTCCTGCTCAGTGCCGATACCGACCGTATTCGTAAATTGTTGGTGCGGTATGAACTCTTTAAGAAATCTTTAGGCGTTCCTGGTGATGTCGTTGAATGTGGTGTGTTTAAAGGTACTGGTGCGCTCTATTGGCTGAAGTTACTGGGTATTTTTGCGCCGGCGGCCCAGAAAAAGGTCATCGGATTTGATACATTTTCCCATTTCGCCGATTCGTCGCTGATGGACGAAAAAAGCGCTGCGCAAGAGTTTACCAATGAGGCGCACTTTGAGGGAGTTGATCCGGCCGACATATCTGCCCATGCGGCAGCTTTGGGCATGGGGGATCGGCTTGAATTGATTGCTGGTGATGTGGTGGAAACGGCGGCGAAATATGCAGAGCAAAATCGCGGATTTAGGGTGTCTTTGCTTCACATCGATATTGATACATATGCCGGCACGAAAGCGATTCTGGAAGCCTTCTATGATAGGGTCGTGCCTGGCGGTATTATAGTTTGCGATGAATATGGCTCACCGGAATGGGGTGAGTCTGATGCAATCGATGAATTCTTTAGCGATCGCCAAGTGTCGATCAAGGCAGTTGAATTTTCAACGAAACCAACGGCGTATATCGTCAAAACAGCACGTTAAGTCGTTTGGTTTTCAGCAATGAAATTTCCGTAGGGATCATGCAGGGGCGTCTTTCGCCTCAGCCGGACGGGCCCAGTCAACAATTTCCCCACAACACTTGGCGCGATGAATTTGAACGTGCACGCACTCTTGGTTTCGATGCCATCGAGTGGCTTTATGACATTCATATGGACATGCGAAATCCATTGTTGTCGGAGCTGGGGCGTGCGGAACTGCGACTATTGAGTAAGAATACCGGCGTCTCTGTGCATTCGGTCTGTGGCCAAGCGTTTATTGACGGCGGTCTAGTACGGTCTGAGATATCCACAATGGAGTCCTTATTATGCCTAATTGAGGCATCGCAGGACGTCGGGATAAAACGCATAATACTGCCTCTCCTTGAGACGGCTTCCGTCCAAACCGATGAGAGCTGGCGCTGTCTATTGAATTTTTTGGAGCAATGTTCCTCCCAGTTGCAAGAAAGCGGTCTGAAGCTCCTATTTGAAACGAGTGCGGATGCCGATGCCTTGTGCCGATGTTTGAATATGGAGGCAAATCCGTTCTTCGGTATTTGCTACGATGTGGGCAACAGAACGGCGGACGGGGCCGACGTTTTACAGGAAATTGCGGCGCTATCTCACATGATTTCGGAAGTTCACCTTAAGGACCGTCGGTATGGAGGGCCAAACGTAGCACTAGGTTCGGGAGATGCAGATTTTGACAGCATATTTGCAGTTCTCAGGGACATGATGCCGCCGCTAATTTTGGAGACTACAGCGGGTGAGGATTGGGAGGCGTCGGCCGGCAAAAATATTGCCTTCGTGAGGGAGAAACTGCTAGCGGATGCGGATCAATGAAGGTGCTTTTCGCAGGATTGGGGTCTATTGGACAACGCCATTTGAGAAATTTACTCCGTCAAACCGATGGTAGAGTCGAAATTCTCGCATTCCGCTCGACAAAGGCCGCTCCATTGTTGGAAACGAACGACGAAGTGGTCAAGGATGTCGATGTTGCAGCTCATTATGGCATTGAAACCTTCAATGATCTTGATGAGGCGCTGAGGCGCTCGCCCGACATTGCGTTCATCACCAACCCGAACAGCTACCACATTCCGGTCGCGACTGCGGCAGCAAAGGCAGGGTGTGATCTCTTTATTGAAAAGCCTTTGTCGCACAATATGCAGGGTGCCTGCGAACTTCTTGAAATTGTTCGGAAACGCGAGCTCGTTGTTGGGCTTGGTTACCAGTATCGATTTCATCCGGGTGTTGTGCGAGCGAAACAGTGGCTGGATGAAGGACGGATTGGCGCGGTCGTTAGCGCCAGTTTCGTCAATGGTGAATACATTCCAGCCTGGCATCCCTGGGAGGATTATCGTGAATCTTACGGTGCGAGGAGCGACTTAGGCGGCGGGGCCATTTCGTCTCAGATTCATGAATATGATTTGGCATACTGGATGTTTGGCCTGCCGGCGTCAGTTTTTGCGGTGGGCGGGCATTTGTCTTCCCTCGATCTCGACGTCGAGGACAGCGCTACGGCGCTATTCGGAGTGCCGATTACCGGCCGCATTGTGCCGGTCGACATCCATTTGGATTATCTGCAAGCGCCACCCGTTCGGAAATTTACGATTGTGGGAGATCGCGGGCGCATCATTTGGCATGAGCAGGAAAAGTCGACTACCTTACATTTGATTGATCGTGAGGAGGTTATTTGTGACCGGTTCGAGGATTTCGACCGAAACAGCATGTTCGTAGAAATTCTGACGGATTTTTTGACGGCAGTGGCGACGCGATGTAGTCCTATGGTGGATCTTGCGGCGGGAATTCAAAGTCTCAAGATGGCGGACGCGGCCAAGAGTTCGATGATCTCGGAGGAAAAGGTAACGTTGTCTCCAAGAGCTTCTGTATAGGGAGCGGCGCAATTGGACGATACAAGACAGACCCAGCCAGAAGTTTTGGCGCTGATATTAGCGCGAGGCGGCTCCAAGAGCGTTCCTCGGAAAAACATCATGCCGATCAATGGAAAGCCCTTAATAGCTTATACAATTCTCCAAGCTATGGCATCGCAGAGTATAACGCGCACGATTGTCTCGACTGATGACGAGGAGATTGCCGAAATCTCGCGGGAGTGGGGTGCCGAGACACCATTTATGCGACCAGCCGATATATCAGGGGATAATTCCGTTGATTTCGACGCCTTCAAGCATTGTTTGGTTTGGCTTGCGGACAATGAAGCGTACAAACCCGAAATGGTCGTTCACTTGCGGGCAACGGGTCCGGTTCGACGAGTAGAGATCATTGACCAGGCCGTGGAGAAACTTGTAGCAACGCCAAGCGCAGATTCGTTGCGGACAGTCGTGATGGCGAAGCAGACACCTTACAAAATGTGGCGCTTCAATGGTGAGTTCATTGTGCCAGTCGCCCCGCTGCCAGGTGTTCCCGAGGCTCATTCCGTTTCGCGCCAGAGTCTTCCGAGAGCTTATTGGCAAAATGGGTATGTTGATGTCATTCGTAGGAATACAATCCTCGAAAAATCATCGATGGTTGGCGATGTAGTTCTTGGTATTGAGATCGACGAACCCGTATTTGATATTGATTATCCTGATGATGTTGCCCGTGTCGCAGAAGGTTTGCGACGGCTTGAACAAGGGCTACCGTTGTCTGACGAAAAGGATACGGACGACCGTCATCCGGTTTAGAGTGGGGATAAACTCAATTTGCCTGAGGAAACAGCGACAGGCTTCGATCTAATAAGTGAGTGGTTGTGGTGAGGATGGATAGCGGGCAATCGCGTTCATTTGTTTAAACGAGGGCATGCAAGCGGAATGATTGTCGGATGACTGATCGATCGACGGATAAATTACTGCCGGGGCGTTTGAATGAACTGTACGATCTGACAGGTCAAGTTGCTATCATTACCGGCGGTGCAGGGCTACTCGGTCGCAAGCATGCTGCGATACTCAACGAGCTGGGTGCCACATCAGTTCTACTTGACATCGATTCAACTGCGTTGGCAGCGGCATCAGAAGCGCTTGGCGCGCCGCCATCCCAAAATTTCAATTGCAATATTTGCGATCCGGAACAGGTTGCGCGTGTTCGTCAGCAAATCCTTTCCGAGTTTGGCGGTGTTGATATCCTGATCAACAATGCCGCCCAAAATCCCAAGCTCGAGGCAGAGAGCGATCGATTCTCGCGACTCGAGAGTTTTCCCATCGAGCAGTGGCGAGAAGATCTCAACGTGGGCCTGACGGGCGCATTCAACTGCTCCAAATATTTCGGCACGGCGATGGCGGAGGTGGGTAGGGGCGTTATCCTGAATATGAGTTCTGATCTAGGATTGATTGGTCCCGATCAACGGATCTATCGAATGCAAGGGAAGCCGAATGCTGAACAACCAGTCAAACCGATTACATATTCCGTCGTGAAATCAGGATTGATCGGACTGACGCGCTATCTGGCAACATATTGGGCGAGCTCTGGAGTACGGGTAAATGCATTAGCTCCCGGTGGGGTCGAGAACGGACAAGACCCGGATTTCGTCAATCGCTTGAATCAGTTAATACCCATGGGGCGTATGGCGGCGATTGATGAGTATCAAGCAGCGGTCGCTTTCATGGTATCGGATGCATCTTCCTATATGACCGGTGCTGTTGTCTCAATAGACGGCGGTCGGACTGCCTGGTGACGAAGTGATGTCGGCTCTAAGACTAATTTTAGGAGGCAGTGGCTTTCTCGGCCGAGAATTACGCCGACAATTCAACCTCGCTCAAACGATAGCAACTCATCATTCATCCGTTCAAGCAGGTTGTGCGGCCTTCAATGCGCTGCAAGATGATTTAGACCCCATGCTGGCCAACATGTCGCCCGGCGCGGCGGTTTACTTCCTGTTCGGTATAACCGAGATTGACGGTTGCGTGCGCGATAATACCGGTTCTCAAACTTTGAATGTCGACATCACCATCGAGCTGATGAAGCGTGTTAGTGATGCCGGGATGATACCCGTATATGTTTCCAGCGATTCTGTTTTTGATGGTGAAAAGGGGGCATATGTAGAAGAGGATACGGCCAACCCAATACATCGCTATGGTCGCCAGAAACTGGAGGTCGAAAATTATCTGGAAACCAGCCGCATGCCTTTTCTCGTGGTCAGGTTGCCAAAAGTTGTGAGTGCGATCCCGGAGCCTGGGACCCTTTTTGGTCAATGGGTCACTGCGCTAATACACGGCGAGCACGTCCGTTGCGCACATGATCAATTCTTCTCGCCGATTGTTGTGACCGATGTGGCCCAGACTTTGGCAGCGCTGGTCGAAGAAGGTCATACCGGGGTGTATCATCTCGCCGGTCCCGAGCGTTGGTCTCGTGCGGAGCTTTATGACCTGCTAATCGCGGAATTGCAGGTCTCATCGTTGGTTGACCCCAAAATGACCCGGTGCGGTATTCGAGAATTTGAAGATTTGCTTGAGCGCCGTCCGTTGGATTGCTCACTAAATTGCGACAAGCTGCGGAATACCCTCTCCTCGGGTCTTAGGCTGGCGGGGATGAAAGCCGTTTGCCGAGAGATTGCTGGCAACGTTGCGGCCAAAGGCATTTTCGCTCATTCAAAGTAAATGAACCCAAAATCACCATCGTAGTCTGCGCGCTCAAATATCCATTGCCACTCTTCCGGCGTGTGGAAAGCGCGGCATGTAAGTTGCCAATACAAGAGATTCATCTTCTCTCGTTCGTTCCGGTAGGCCTCGATTGTGAGATAAGATTTCGATTTCGAGACACGGTCTAATTCGTGAAGGCTCGCAAACAAATCGTCGATGAATAAATTGTGTAACGTGTTAATCGAATACACGAAATCGAATTCGTCGTCATCAAAGGGCAGGGCGGCGGCCGTGCCCGGCCGCAAACATGCCTGTATTTCTGGTTTGGCGTTTTCGATTGCATAATCCGAGACATCTAGACCGGTCACTGCGCAGCCGGGTAAAATCTGGGTGAATTCGTACAGCAGAAATCCCTTGCCGCAGCCGACGTCGAGGATGCGTGAGTCTTGATCCAAGCCATAATGGGTGGCCATGGCTTCTGCGACGGGCCGCCAGCGACCATCATACGTATATCCGCCATATCCGGTCTTGCGGTCGCCATCCCAATAATCAAATCCCCACTTCAGCGCCAACTCTGCGCATTGGGACTTATCCGCCTCGTTTACGCGGCCGAGATAATCGCGAGCGGTCGAGGTGTGGATACGTGTAATAAAATCAATCTCTTTGGGCATGCTCTATTATTGTCCTTTGCACTAAATGGCTTCCATCAGTCGGTCGGCGTCGTCAAAGACGCTCTTTGACATCGAAAGTTGTTTCATGAGCTTCTCGTCTGTGTTCCGGGCTCCGGCGAATTCTCGGCGTTCCCTGTCGGCCGGTAAGAATTCATTCAAAAGGATACAACACCATTTGAGCTTATAGGCAGGAAGCAATATCTCCACTCTGGTGGACAGATCTGCACCGTGAGACGACAGAAAGGAAAGCCTGTCCAGCAGCTCATGGAAGCAACTTTTCGGAACGGGAATTTCAACCTGACAGAAGAAATCGCAAATCAATTTGGCGGGGTCGTCCCATCCGGCGTATTCAAAGTCGAAGAAGACCGTGCCTCTATCGGGACGAACGAGACAATTATGGAAACCAAAATCAGAGGGTGAAACGCATGGTTCCACCTCAGTGGACAATAATTTTTTGTCGTACCCTTCAACTCGGGCCAAAATATTTTCCCATAATGGTCTGAATTTGGTTCGGACCAAATCAAGCACTGTTTTGTTCGTCATATGGTTTTCCAGTTTCGCGATTCTCGTCTCTATCAGTTCGAGATGACCCTTAATCGAGAAGCAGCTTTCTGACGCTGGTGACAGATCAGTTTTCGAAATGTCGGACTTATTGAGCGCAACGATGAATTCGATAGCGTCGGAGATCAATGCCCTCCCGATTTCCTGGGCTGACGGCTTTCTGCCGTCGATATACTCCAGAAGCAGGATTCGGTCGGATTCCGATGAGGTGAGAAGGGATGGAACGTTTTTGATGCCCGTGCGGGTGCAGTGCTTATAGAAAAGATTTTCTGCCTGAAATCGGTCCCTCTGATCAACAGGGGAATGAAAAAGTTGTTTCAAGACCAGTTTGCGGCTCGGTGTCGTGATGAGGTGAACGTTGTTATTTCTACCACCGGACAGCGGCGTTATGCATTCAGGTGTATCGTCACCGATTTTCTGAAGGAGCCGTGCCGCGAGGCCTTTCAAGTCATGAGAACAAGTATGGCTCATTTTACTGGGCGCTTCCTCTGACTCTAATCGCAATCTCTTTCCACGAACGAGTTCGTGTGAAATTCGGGTCATCGGTTTTGATGTTCTCAGGATCAAAAAGAATTCGGTCCACGTCTTGCGGGAACGATGTTTCGGTTAAGAATTCCGGCAAGTCGTCAATGAAATGCGTGCAACCCAATTCGCTGATCCGCGACAGCTTGTTTTGTTTCGTCTCCTCGAATGTTGCGCCGTCGACAACCGCTTGAAGAGGCAGGTGCTCGGTCAACCAGTTCCGGGCCGCACGATGGAGATCGTACTCCGGACCTGCATACGGCGTTCGTGTCTTGTGGCTGATGATGGAAACCGGAATGCTGTCAACTGACAGCTCCGTGATAAATTCGATCGCTCCTGGATAAGCTGCGGCATTGGCCAGCTTGACGCCGTATACGTAGCCTTGAAGTTCCGTCCACGCATCCTCTTTCCCATTTCGGCGGAGCGCGTCGCGCACGGCTTGTTTGGATGCGGGAAGACTTGGCTGAATAAGGTCGCGCTCGACAGCGGCTTCATGAAAAATTTGATCGTAACAAACGATCGTGTTGTCGAAATCGATACCTATATGCATTAGCCGGTGCGGATATCAGCAGGCGCCGTGGCCTCTTGGATTCTCGCCACGATATTCTCGACGGTAAGGCCGTGCCGCATCCGGGCATAATTTGTGCCGCCGGCCTCGCGCAGGAACTTGTCTTGCGTGCCGAACCGCAGCAATCGCGTGGTCTGAATTTCTCGGTCCGACATCCATTCAGAGATCGCGGAGCCAAACCCGCCAATTCGGCTGTGTTCTTCGATGGTCGCGAACAGTGGATATTTCAACATGCTCAACGTCAGAGCCTCGTCGTCGAGAGGTTTTACCGTGTGAAAATGCTGTATCGCCGCGGAAATATTCTGCCGCTCAAGTTGCTTCGCAATTTCAATGACGAGCGGCAGAATTGTTCCGGTCGAAAGTAACGCAATATCGTAACCGTCTCGTAGGGAAATGGCTTTGCCAATTCTGAAATCGGGGGCTTCGGGATGGACTGCGGGCTCGCCCTTCTTGCCGAGGCGTAGATATACTGGACCATCGATCTCAAGCGCTGCACGCATCGCCAGGCGCACCTCGAGAGGGTCGGCAGGGCAAATCACGGTCATACCGGGCAGCGCCCGCAGGAAGGCAATGTCCTCCAATGATTGGTGGGTTGCGCCGAGTTCAGCATATCCAAGACCGGCGCCGATACCCACGATCATTGCAGGCAGGTGATGGTAGCAGATGTCGTCTCGAATCTGTTCCAGGCAGCGCGTCGTCGCAAAAGGGGCAATCGTGTAAGTGATCGGACGAAGGCCATTCATTGCCAGGCCGGCTGCGACACCCGTCATATTTGCTTCCGCAACGCCGCAATTGAGGAAACGATCGGCGAATTGCGCCTTGTAGTTATCGAATAGTCGATTGCCGATATCTCCGGACAAAAGCACGACCCGTTGATCCTCGGTCGCGAGCTTGGTCAATTCATCGGCGAAGGCATTTCTCATTGAAGTCCAAGCTCGATGAAAGCAGCCGTGACTTCATTGGAATTCGGTATTCGATAATGCCAATTGTTATCGTCCTCCATAAAGGAAATGCCTTTTCCCTTTATGGTCCGACCTATGATGGCGCGCGGTTTCCCGTCGGGGGGCGGGGCAAGGTTTAGAGCTTTTTCTGCCGCCTCCAAATCATGACCATCAATTTCGACGGCGCTCCAACCGAATGCACACCATTTATCGACGAGAGGTCCCAGTGCCATGACCTCATCGCTTCGACCTGTCGCTTGCCAGCCGTTGTAGTCGATTAGAACGGTCAGGTTTCCAAGCTTTTGTGAAGCTGCCAGCATTGCAGCTTCCCAAACCGATCCCTCGTTACATTCACCGTCGCTCATCAAGACGAAGACGCGGTAATTCAGGCCTTGGATTCGGGCCGCCAGCGCCTGGCCAACGCCGATGGGCAGCCCATGACCCAGGGAGCCGGTTGCAGCTTCAACACCTGGCATACAGTTAGGGCCAGGATGTTCGGCGAGGGACCCACCTTCTTTCGCCAGGTCCTGCAGCATGTCAATTTCAAAAAACCCTCGATACGCAAGGCAGACATACAGTGCCTTTGCGGCGTGCCCTTTGCTGAGGATGAACCGGTCTCGTTCTGGGTGTTTGGGCTGCTCCGGGTCTATGTGCATGGCGCGCCAATAAGCGGCTACCATCATATCGATACAAGATAGGCAGGAACCGAGGTGCGGAACGCCTTTTGACGACGATAATGAAACCAGGGCGCCGCGTAGATTACGCGCGATATGGCTTGGGTCATCTCCACAGTATTCGGGCAGAACTGCGTATTGCCCGTTCATGCCAAACCGAGATTTTGCATTGTCTTAATGTTGTAATAGCGGTTCGCGTTCATTGCTTCAGGGACGAGCCCGTTCTCGAACGCGCGGTTGAGGTCGTCAACTGCCTTCGAAATGTCCCGGCTCGGTGCGAACCCCAACTCGTCAGCAATTTTTCGCGAGGAAATATGATAAGAGCGCAGATCGTCTGTATCTTCGACCGCGATCTCAACTCTTGAGCCAATGACGTCGCGTACCGTTTCGGCAATCTCTATGACGCGGTGGTTCTCGTAGCCGGCATTGTAGATACCGCCGTCGATTTTTTCGGCGGGCAGGAAGAGACATTTCACATAGAGATCGGTCATGTCCTCAATATGAATGTTAGGTCGACGCTGAGAGCCGCCGAAGACCCTGATCCGGCCGTTGTTGATCGCATGATTGGTCAGAATATTGACGGTTAGATCCAGTCGCAGTCGCTGAGAGTAACCGCAGACGGTCGCCGGACGTAGAGTGAGGGTTGTAAACCCAGCTTCGCGCTCTTCCGCCAGAATGTCTTCGCATAACGCTTTGAAACGCGAATAATCCGTTATTGGTTCCAGGGGCAGGTCTTCCGTCACATCGGGCGTTTGCTTTATCCCGTAGACAGAAGAAGACGAAGCATAAATGAAGCGGCGAACGCCTTGACGCTTGGCTGATCTGACCAGCGGTCGGAAGGCATCATAATTTATCGATTTACCCAAGGTTGGATTTAATTCGAAGGATGGATCATTTGAAATACAGGCAAGATGAACGACGCCCCAGCAGTCTTTGAGGGCGACCTCCAGGATTGCACGGTTTCGGATATCCCCCTTCACTTCGCGGAGTAGTGGATTGTCTCTCACCTCGGATAGAACGCTCTCTCCGAACATATAGAGATCGAGGACGGTTACTGGAAATCCAGCTGCTAAAAGTTTTGGGACGAGCACGCTGCCCACGTATCCAGCTCCACCGGTAACCAGAATTCGGCGTTCTTTATTCATTACGCAGTCTCCGGTTTCCATCCCATGGTGAGATCAAGAATCGCATGGCATAGGGCAAGATGCGCTATTTCGACGAAGCCGAACTCGCCGTTCGGAACATAGAGATTCATGTCGCCTGTTTTTCGCAGTTCGTTCTCTCTCTGGAACCCGCTCAACGTCAACACCTCGATGTCAAGGTTCTTTGCGCTGCTGACCGCCTTAAGAATGTTCTGTGACGAACCTGAACTACTGATTGCAATAAGCAGATCACCGGTTCGACCGAATGTTTCGATCTGGTAGGCAAACACGCGTTCGTATCCAAGATCATTGGCAAGGCAGGTCAAGCTTGCGGCGTCATTGAACGCCACGGACGGGATACCACCATTTTTATTGTAGTCGATCGCCATATGACTCGCGATAGCGGCACTGCCTCCATTCCCGATGAACATGAGCTTAGCGCCAGCCGCTTTTCTTGCTTCCACTGCTTTTACGGCCCAGGAAATCGCAGAATCCACAGATACGACTTCTCCCCGAGCACTTGTTGCGGCAACTTCGGAAAGAACACCACCAAGCGCGGACACATAACCTTGGAGAAGTCCTGGCCCCGGCGTCATTTAAGTAACCCCATAATGGATTTCACAAGGGCGGCGCGATCGATCGAGCTCCGGTGTCCTATAATCCCTACCTTCAGCGCTCCAGAGACATTGCCGGCGAATCCGACTTCGCGCATCGTGCCACCGGCTGCAGCCAAGGGAGCGCTCACTGCGAGAAAGGCATCCCCGGCGCCAACAAGGTCAACTACAGACTTGGCGAAAGCCGGAATGACTTGAACAGCTTCGCTTTTGTGCCATGTTGAACAACCGCCGCTGCCCAGCGTCAGAATTATTCTGTCGCAGTTGATGGCCGCCGGCAGGGCGCGGCCAACCATTTCAGCCGGCTCCATAAATTTACTTTTGACTGCTAGGCGGGCTTCCGGTGTGTCGATACAGACTAAGTCCGCCCTTGGGTATCGGGTAACAAGATTAAAACCGAAATTCGCGCTATTCGTCTGAGCATTTACGGCCAAGAATTTCGAGCGACGACATAGAAGATCAATCGTGCTCGATGCGATGAGGCCATGCCCGAAATCGTTTACGATGACGAGATCGTAATCGCTTACTTTTTCCCTTACCAAATCATCAAATGCCCGTTGCGTCGGCCCCGGCATGGGCGAATCTTCGAAATGATAGACTTCGAATAGCTTTCTGAAATAGCTTTTGTCTATAAACCGCACCTTGCGCGTTGTAGGTACGCCACGCTGGGGGACGGAATGCATGGTGATGTTATTTTTCAAACTCCGGCGAACCAGCTTTTCGTCCGCAGGATCATCACCAAAAGAAGTCAGGAGGTCTACGTGATCGCAAATGCCCGCAACATGGTTTGCGGTTGCAATTGCGCCGCCCGCAAACGTTTCTTCGCCTTCGAAACGGGTGGCAATCATATTCTCTTTCGGCGACTTTCCCATTGGCGTAACGTAACGGTATTCGTCGATAATAGCGTCGCCGACGACCAGTACTTTTAGCGACCGCGTTTTGTCGAGGAGAGCGTTCATCGCTTCCAAGCCGCCATCCGACCTCATACGATCCAAGAAGTCGCGAACTTGCGGATCAAACAATTCGAAATGGCGATTCAGCAGTTCCGTCGAACTGAAAGTAATATCGTCAGTGAAGACGATGCGTCCGCTATGGGATTCAACGGCTTCGCGCTCTCGTTTAATTTTGCCGGTCACATCGGCTTCCGCGTCCCGATAGTCGGAGCCCTTTGCATATACGTCCGGCCGTAGTCGCTGGAGAAGGTCTTCAGCGTCAGGGGCATGATTGATGGCGACATAATCGACCATCGATAACGCCGCCAACATTTCAGCGCGTAGGTTTTCGGAAAATACCGGTTTCCCGGGACCTTTGTTTACAAATGCATCAGCAGTCAAAGTAACGAATAGAACGTCGCCATGGGTCCGCGCTTCGTTAAGGTGTCTTACATGACCCATATGCAAAAGATCGAAGACACCATGTGCCAACACTACCTTTTGGCCGGACGCACTGATTTGCTCGGCGATACGGCCCAGGTCGGCAATTGATTTCAATTTGTCTTTCGGATTTTTAGACAGTTCCGGGTTATGTCCGGACTTTAAAGACAATGGGAATAGTTCCACGACCATGGGCAGTTTCTTCTGATCAGATATCTCTATTGTACAAGTTGCAAAAATTATGCCTGAAGTTCATGTTTTGGCACGGAAACTTGCAGATGAAAACGTACGGCAGTTCTCTCCGTTTTATGAATGATGACGCGTTAGATTTCATGTTCAAGTGCCTTGGCACAAGGGAATCAAAGCGTTTTTGATATTTGTTACTACCGTTGACCAGTCTTTTGGTGCGGTCTGCCGAAAAAGACGGGCTGTTGAATACCAAGGTGAATCTTCCCGATTAAGCAGCCAACGCCAATCCGGAGCATAAGGTAGCATCACCCAAACATTGGCTCCCATGGCACCAGCTAGATGGGCGACGGATGTATCGACGCTGATGACAAGGTCCAGCTCCTTTATCTTGGGAAATGTATCCGCAAAATCGCTTAAGTCAGTCAACGAGTTGGCGATCGGAGCCCCGAATGCGGTAGGGTCTCCCGAATGTTGGCCGACTTGAAGGCTGCGCCATTCGACCCTCGGAATTGTAAATAAGGGGCTGAGAAATTCAAATGGGCATGACCGATTTCTATCGTTGACATGTTGAGGGTTGCCGGCCCATACGAGCCCGACCTTAAAAGCCTTGTTGGTGTTTTCAACCGATGGCGCTTGAGGCGGTATTCTTAAATAAGGCGTGCTCCGCCTCACGTCGGAAAGTTCAGTTCGGAGGACTTTGGGGAGGCTGAGCAGCGGTAGTTGGAAGTCATAGATTGGGACTCGGTCTTCCGGACCTATGACTTCGGAAACACCGTCAAAGAATGAACCCAATCGCAGTAGTGATCGATGTATCGAGAAGATGACGTGAGCACCTTGTTTAGCCAACTCGGGCAGAAATCGGGCAAACTGAATTGTATCGCCAATACCTTGTTCTGCATGAACTAGTATCGTCTTTCCGTTCAGATTTTCCCCGTTCCATTCGGTTCCTTCAAATTCTCTCGGTTTACGGTCGGGCATTTTCCGTCGGTGTTCGAACTCCAAAAAACCAGCGCGGTAATCGCCATTCAACAGCAGGGTCATGGCGTAGTTATAATGTATTGAGTGGTTGGCAGGCGCGAGCGTTAGCGCCTTTTGATGTGTTGAAATTGCGTTCTTGATTGCAAGTTGCTCTTGGAGGGCAACCGCATATGTGCTCCACGCATTGGCTTCGTGAGGATTACGAGAAGTGGCCTCTTGCATAATTGGCAAGGCTTCTTCCGATCGACCTGCCCGAAGCAGTGCCGCTCCGTAATTCGATAAAACTATTGGATCCTCCGGCGCAATTCGCAATGTGTGATGCATCGCCGCGATGGCCTCATCCAGGAGGCCAGCTTCCTTAAGTGCGATGCCGATATTATTATTCGCGGAGATGTTTTCCGGTTCGATAGCTTGCACCCGTTTATAGGCCTCAATCGCGCCGCTTAAATTCCTTAGGGAAATTAATACATTGCCTAATTCCAGGTCATACTTCGCCGTTCCGGGAGCCAGCATTGAAGCTTTCTCCAAAAAATATGCGGCATCTTCGGCGTCGTCGAGACGTGCCAAACAAAAGCCCGTTCTGAACCAAAGTTCCGCTTCCAAGGGAAAGTTAGTCAATGCCTTCTGATAGGTTTTGGCCGCATTCTCCCAATCTTCTGAGGCCTCAAGCGGTGCAGCTATACGCCGGACTTCATCAATGCGCTCCGCATCTGTCGGGGTCATGATGTTGCCTTCTCACGGCCGACACCGCCTAGACTATAACGGTCGATTGCGACCGCTTTAATCATGGTGAAGACTTGTTTGCCCGGCCTAAGTTCTAGTCGGCTTACCGACGAACGCGAAACACGTGCCCAGATCGGGGCACCTGCATCGATGAGTACGTCGATGAGATCACCAGAACCCGTTCCTAACTCCTTAATCACCCCTGGAAACACATTATTAATGCTAATTTTTTGGGGGTTATCCAAGGCTAATGAAACATCTCTCGCACGAATGCGAATGCGAAACTTGCGTCCGGGGGGTAATTCGATACGAGGCACGAGGAAGGTGCCACCGGAAAATGTTAAATGTGTGAAACCTTCGGCTTCATCGTGCTTCGAAATTACGACATTTATAACTGACCCCGCTTCATATCGGCCTGTCATAGGACGGAGGTCTAGTCGGCTGGTCAATTCTTCGACCGACCCAACGGCGGCAATCTCGCCATCGGACATCAGGACGAGCATGTCTGCCAAACGGATGATCTCGTCCATGGCATGGCTGACGTAGATAATCGGTATATTGAGTTCGGAGGATAGCTCTTCGATAAACGGTAAAATTTCGTCCTTGCGCGAGGAATCGAGTGAGGCCAATGGCTCATCCATCAACAATAGTTGAGGGTCTGCCAATAAGGCACGGCCGATGGATACCCTCTGCTTCTCGCCGCCAGAAAGATGAGTTGGTTGCCGATCCAGCAAATGTTGGACGCCGAGAATATCAACGATGTGGTGAAACTGCGCCTTCGAATTATAGCGTTTCATGCCATATCGTAAGTTTGCCGCAACGGACATATGAGGAAACAATCGATCTTCTTGAAATACGTAACCAAGGCGTCGGCGTTCGGGCGCTAAGTTTATTTGTTTTTCAGAATTAAAGAGTGTTTCGCCGTCAATTACGATTCGACCGGCATCGGGGCGTATCAATCCGGCAATCATATTTACAAGCGTCGTCTTGCCAGAGCCGGAACGACCGAACAGAGCGATAACTCCACTAGAATCAGCTTCGATTTTGGCATCGACGCGAAAGTCTCCGAGATATTTTCGCACATCAATGTCAATCATCGAACCGTCCCACGACGTTGGCTAATACGTTTTGCGAGCCATTCCGATACTATCAACGCGAAAAGGGCGACCACGACAGCAATAATCGCCAAGCGCAGGGCGCCGGTTTCCCCCTCAGGTGTTTGTGCGAGGCTATAAAGCGCTAGTGGCAGTGTCTGTGTTTCGCCAGGAATATTTGAGACAAAGGTGATGGTCGCTCCAAACTCACCGAGCGCTCTTGCGAATGCGAGCACGATGCCGACCAGAATCCCTGGCGCCATGAGTGGCAGAGTAATGGTGGCGAAGACCCGTAGGCGCGATGCGCCCAAAGTCCTTGCGGCGGCTTCCAGGCGACCATCAACGGCCTCCAGAGACAACCGCATGGCTCGAACCATAAGAGGGAAGGCCATGACCGCCGCAGCGATTGCGGCGCCTTTCCATGTAAAGGCGACGGATACGTTGAACTGCTCATAGAGCCATGACCCGATGAGGCCGGATCGTCCAAACAAGACCAGCAACATATATCCGACGACGACGGGCGGTACGACCAACGGTAAGTGAAAAATTGCATCGATTACCGATTTTCCAAAGAATTCCACGCGAGCCAAAAGCCAGGCAGCCCCCAGGCCGAATGGAAGACACACAATTACGCTGACGACCGCAACCTTAAGGCTGAGGAAGAGGGCGGCGATTTCAAATTCGGTCAGTCCGAGCATTTCTTGTCGAGCAACCTAAAACCGTATCGTTCGAAGACGGCGAGGGCGGCGGCTGTGGTCAGAAAGTTGTACAACCGTTGTGCGGCATTTGACGCATCCGGTCGTTTGATCATCGCCACGGGGTATACGATATCATCATGGAGGTTTGGATCAATCTTCTCGGCAATATGTACGCGAGCGCTGGATAAGGCGTCGGAGCGATAGACAAAACCCGCATCGGCCTCGCGATGTTCTATAAAAAAAAGTACGTGACGAACGCTGGGCATTCTTGCGGCGCGCGATGCAAGCGCGGACCAAAGGTCGAGACGCTTCAAGGCCTCGACGGCATATTCTCCAGCCGGCACATAGGCCGGATCACCGACGACAAAACGTTTCATCTTAAAAAATTCTGCTGAATTTTGCATAAGCGGCGGGAACGTTGCTTCGGCCTGTGGTTGGATCAATACGAGGCAATTCCCGATTAAGTCTCGACGAGTTCCGCTAACCAGTCGTTTTCGTTTTTCTAGCCAATACATCCACCGAGGATTGGCCGAGAGATAGATGTCGGCAGGGGCACCTTGATCAATTTGTCGCGCTAGCGTGCCGCTCGCCCCAAATACTGGAGTTGCGTTGGCATGCGTTTGCTGTTCGTAGAGCTGAAGTATATCCGCGATTGGCTTCATCGTACTAGCGGCAGCAAAAACACGCACTTCACTCGCCGTTGCCGGACTGATTGTGAGCACGGCCAGAACAATGACAGTACGCCAAATCGACGGACGTCGCGCGCCGCCGCCAGAATTACTTTTGATAGAGATCCGCGGGATCAACAAGCTGCTCCGCAATTGTCACTAATGCGCCATCGCGCATCGCACGGTAGAAACATGAGCGGCGACCGGTGTGACAGGCAACGCCGAATTGATCGACTTTGAGGAGTAACGTATCGCCGTCGCAATCGATTTGCATCTCTTCGAGAACTTGAACCTGTCCAGACGATTCGCCCTTTCGCCAAAGGGATTGGCGCGAACGAGACCAATAGCACACCCGTCCGGTTTCCAATGTTTCCAGTATGGCATCGGTGTTCATCCACGCCATCATCAAGACTTCCCCGCTATCGTGCTGTTGTGCGATAGCGGGGACGAGACCATCTGTGTCGAACTTGATTGAGGCGACGAAGTCGTCGGAGCTCATGGATCAGCCCGCTTTGTTGTATCGATCGAATCCGGCATCGAGATCGGCGATCAAATCGTCAATATCTTCGAGCCCGACATGAATGCGCATGGTGAAACCGCCGGGATTCCAGGTCGTCGCGGTGCGGTTCTTTTCCGGGGACGCAGGAATCAGCAAGCTCTCGAAGCCACCCCAGCTAGAGCCCATTCCATGGAAATTCAAGCCGTCCAACATCGCGGCGGCTTTATCGGAATTCGTGCTGTCGACAACGAAACCAAAGAGGCCGGAAGCGCCGGTAAAATCGCGTTTCCAGAGTTCGTGCCCCGGATCCTGTGGTAATCCCGGATGCATGACGCGAATGACTTCAGGGCGCTCTTGCAACCAACGGGCAATCGCTAATCCGGATTCGTGATGGCGCGGCATGCGGACACCCATCGTTCGCAATCCGCGCAGCGCCAAATAAATATCGTCCGGTCCGGAACAGGCACCGAAACTTTGCGCGGAGCTATAAATCTGCTCGTGCGTAGCCTCATTGCTGGTGATCGAACCCAGCATGACGTCGGAATGCGCGACGATATACTTCGTACCCGCTTGCACCGATACGTCGACTCCTTGAGCGAGCGGTTTGTAAAAGTAACCGCCGCTCCATGTGTTATCGATGAGTGTTTTGACACCCTTCGCCTTTGCGACTTCGACGATGGCGGGTACGTCTTGCATCTCAAAGGTTTGACTGCCGGGCGATTCCAACCAAATCAACCGCGTATTCGGACGGATCAATTGTTCGATCCCGGCACCGATACCGGGATCATAATATTCTGCCTCAACACCAAAACGAGCGAGAGTACCATTGCTAAAGTTGCGGGTCGGCCCGTACGAATTATCGGTGATCAAGATATGATCGCCGGTCTGCACGAGAGCCATGAGCGACATGGTAATGGCAGCCAGTCCGGACGGCACGATTGCGGTACCCGCGGCGGCATCGCCTTCAAGCGCCGTCAAGGCATCCTCCAGTGCGAAAGTCGTCGGCGTACCCCGCCGACCGTAGCGCACTTTTGCGGTATCGCCGCGTTCCGCGTATTCCTTCATCGTCGGGAACAGGATCGTCGAAGCGTGATAGACCGGTGGATTGACGGCGCCGTGATGGTCAAAAGGGTGGCGACCGGAATGGGTGATTTTTGTGTCGTCTTTCATGCTTCGCTCAATTGGTTTATAGGGACCCGCCTAGTGGCGGCGGTGGACATTGAAGCATCGTGTCGGTCTGCTAGCCAGCGGCTTTTTACGAGATATGTCGACCGGAGGTAGGGGTGTCGGAAATCGAGAAAGTGGATTGCGTCGTGATCGGCGCGGGTGTCGTGGGCCTCGCGGTCGCGCGCGAAATGGCCATGGCGGGACGCGAGGTGATTGTTCTGGAAGCTGCGGATATGATCGGCAGCGAGACCAGTTCCCGGAATAGCGAAGTCATCCATGCCGGGATCTACTATCCAAAGGACAGTCTGAAGGCTTTGCTCTGTGTCGAAGGTAAGAAACGGCTGTACCAATATTGCGACGAGCACGGAGTCACCTATAAGCGCATCACGAAATTGATAGTGGCGACGCTCGGCGATCAGGTCGACACACTGAAAGAAATTCAAGCCAAAGCAGCGGCGAACGGTGTCGGCGATCTGGAAATGATCGGCGGCAACGAAGCGACCGAGATGGAGCCTGAATTGAACTGCGTGGCAGCACTTCTGTCGCCGTCTACCGGCCTCGTCGATAGCCATGGCGTCATGCTGGCCTATCAAGGCGACGCGGAAGACCACGGGGCTATGATCGCTTTTTTGAGTCCGGTGCAAGGTGGGGAAGTCACGGAGGACGGCGTCGTTCTGGACGTTGGCGGGGAAATGCCGATGCGGCTCGCCTGCAATACGGTGATCAACAGCGCCGGATTACATGCCCCGACGCTGCTCCAAAACATCTCAGGTTTTCCGAGGGAACACGCGCCAAATGCTTATTATGCCAAGGGAAATTATTATTCCCTGTTAGGTAGATCACCGTTCAACCGTCTGATTTATCCGGTTCCCGAGCCAGGTGGGCTCGGCGTGCATATCACCATCGATCTTGGCGGGCAGGCGCGGTTCGGGCCTGATGTGGAATGGATCGATGAGATCGAATATTCCGTCGATCCTGCACGTGCGGAAAAGTTTTACGACGCGGTTCGCACGTACTGGCCGGGATTAAAGGATGGCGCATTGGTTCCGGGGTATTGCGGCATACGTCCGAAGATTTCCGGCCCCGGTGAAGAGGCGGCGGATTTTGTCGTCCAGGGCCCCGACATTCACGGCGTTCCCGCAATGGTCAATCTGCTCGGTATTGAATCGCCGGGGCTGACCGCTTCACTGGCGATTGCGGATCGGGTTCGTGAGGTCCTTGAGGCTTAATTTGGAATAGCGCCTCTCAGACAACGTCATTTCGATTGCCTGTCAGATATCCATTGGCGGCCCGACATTGACGGGCATATAGCCGACCCGGCGAGGGTCCATTACCTTGCGGGTAATCTGATTGAATGGTGAGAATCCCCGTCGCTGATAATTAGGCAATGCGGAAGGATGATCCAATGTACAGGTATGAAGCCAAAAGCGGTTGGGATGATAGTTCCAGGCAATATCGATCACCGCTTCGAGAAAATAACGGCCAAGTCCTTTGCCGATGAAGTCAGGGATGAGGCCGAAATAAGAGAGTGCGATATCGGTCCGGTCGCGGCGGTTCAGTTCCGCATATCCCGCCGGTACACCGCCAACGAATAGGCAATATATCTCGACACGATCATCATGGATAATCTGGGTGAGAGGATCATCTTCCATGATCCGCCGTTCATACCACAACCATGGTTCGCCGACGGTGTTGTAGAGGTAGCGATAAAAGCTGACCGTCGGCTCCATGATGCGCGTCAGCATGACCGGATGTTTTAAGACAGGGGGGTGGATTTGGGGTCGGCTTGGTGCGCTGTGCATTTCCAGATAAGTGAACGTCACTTCAAGGCGGTTGTCTTTGAATATCATTTCAACTTCCTTCCCGCCCGTCGACCCAGCGCGACATAACAATCCGATCTTCCACCGAGTATCCAATACGCTCGTAAAATTGGCGGACTGCATCGTTCTCAGGCCTGATCATGAGCTCGACTTTCGGAACGCCCAATTCTCGAAGCCACTTTTCGCCATGGGCCATGACCTCACGGCCGAGACCGTATTTTTGGCGGTCAGGGTCGACCGCGAGGTAATATATCCAACCGCGATGGCCATCGCTGCCGACCAATACGCTCGCGACAATCGCGTCATTGTCGGTGCCGACGAAAATTTCGCATTGCGGTGTTTTCCGAGCGAGCGCGATGTCGTCATGGGGCGCGTTCCACGGGCGCGTCAGCCCGCACGCTCCCCATAGCGTCACAACTGCATCGACATCTCCATCAGCGATGGGACGAATTCGCATTTTCGCCTACTTTTCGACGGGCAGGTCTTCCCGTCCACCCCATTCCGTCCAAGAGCCGTCATATATGGCGACATCGTCGCGCCCGTTGAGATAGAGCCCAAGCGCTAAAATGCAGGCGGTGATACCGCTGCCGCAGCTGGTCGTAATAGGTTTCGCCAAGTCGACGTTTCCGGCTTCGAACGCTTGTGTGAGTGAAACGCCGTCCACCATTGCCCCGTCTTGGATGATTTTGGCATAAGGGACATTCATCGAACCGGGAATATGGCCTGACCTTACGCCAGGACGGGTCTCTGGTTCCGTGCCGTTGTAGCGGCCAGCGCCGCGAGCATCGACGACTTGTTCGCTGCCGCTGGAGATATTGGCATTTACTTGATCCGCTAAACGCAGTAAATCGGCGCGTAATATAGCTGAAAAATCAACCGTGGGTGGAGTAGGGATTTCAGCGGTTACGGGCCGACCCTCAGCACGCCATTTTGGCAGGCCTCCGTCGAGCACCGCAACATCGTAATGACCGAAGGCGCGGAACATCCACCATCCGCGCGGTGCGGAATAGATACCGTGTTGATCATAGACCACGACCTTGCAGTCGTTTGAAATACCGAGCGAACCAACGCCTTTAGCGAATATTTCCGCACTCGGCATCATATGCGGCAGAGTGGCGTTCGGGTCGGCAATTGTATCAATGTCAAAGAACGGAGCCCCCGGGATATGCGCGTCACGGTAATTCGCCCGCGTGTCTTCCTTGACACCGACGCGCGGCAGGGAGGCGTCAACAATACAGACCTTTGGATTGTCAATATTTTTAGCGAGCCAGTCTGTAGAGACCAGCGCTTCGGGTTTAACGTATGACATTGAGTTCCTTTCCTGAACTTAGTCGGCGAAGGCGATGCTAACCCGCCGGTTTCTCTTGCCCTTGCTTTCGATTTTTGTGATACGAATATGGCTAATTTCACCAGTCCGCGAAACGTGTGTTCCGCCGCAGGGTTGCAGGTCAATTTCGCCAATTTTTAACAACCGGATGCGTCCGGTTCCGCGCGGTGGAGCCACGGACATGGTCGGAATGATCTCGGGTTGAGCATCTAGTTCCTCGTCGGTAATATAATCAATATGTGTCGGATGATCGGCGTCAATCAGTGCATTCACCGAAGCGGCGATCTCCTCCTTATCAAGTTTTTCATCACCCATATCAAAATCCATTCGGCTTTTTTCGGCGCCGATTTGGTTTCCAGTCACACCTGCGGGTACGACGGAACACACTAGGTGCAGGGCGGTGTGCATTTGCATGTGCAGATAGCGTCTATCCCAATCGACCACCGCTGTGACTTGCGAGCCGGGTGAGGGCGCTGTTTGTCCCTCGGTGGGTACATGGACGACATTCTCATCGCCTTTGCCCTTCACCGTGGTCGCGATGGTGATTTCACAGCCGTCGGCGAGGCGCAAAATGCCGGTATCGCCCGGTTGTCCACCGCCGGTTGGATAAAAATTCGTGCGGTTCAGAACGATGCCGCCCAGTTCATTAATGGAGACGACAGTCGCCTCGCATTCCTTGAGGTACGAATCGCTTCGAAACACTTCTTCCGTTAGCATTTTACTTACTCCAGCCAGTCCGGAACCGGCAGGTTCTTCTCGCGCAGGAACGCGGGATTGAACAGTTTCGACTGATACTTGTTACCGAAATCGCAAAGGATGGTCACGATGGTATGACCGGGGCCCATTTCCTTCGCCATCCGGATAGCGCCGGCGACATTCACGCCGCTCGACGCGCCGAGGCACAGGCCTTCGTGTTTCAACATATCGAAGACGACTGGCAGAGCCTCTTCGTCCGGTATCTGATAGGCATCGTCGAACGGCGCGCCGTCAATGTTGCCGGTTACCCGACCCTGACCTATTCCTTCCGAAATTGAACTGCCGTCGGATTTTAGTGCACCGGTCTTGATGTAGCTGTACATCGCGGCACCCATCGGGTCGGCGGCTGCCGTCTTGACGTCTTTGTTTTGATCCTTGAGGTACATGCTAATTCCGGCAAGGGTCCCGCCCGTGCCGATGGCACAAGTGAAACCGTCTAATTTGCCATCGGTCTGCTCCCAAATCTCGGGACCGGTCGACCGATAGTGGCCCAATCGGTTCGAAGTGTTGTCCCACTGATTGGCATAGAGCACACCATTCGGCTCGCTCGCGGCCATTTCCTTCGCCTTACGTTCGGCTTGGTGGACGTAGTTATTTGGGTCCTTGAACGGGACAGCGGGGACTTCGATCAGTTCGGCGCCGCATAGGCGCAGCATATCTTTTTTCTCTTGGCTCTGTGTTTCGGGGATGATGATGACCGTGCTGTATCCACGGGCATTACCAACCAGCGAGAGCCCGATGCCGGTATTTCCGGCCGTCCCTTCGACAATGACGCCGCCTGGTTTCAGGTCGCCACGTTCCTCGGCATCCAAGATGATGTACTTTGCCGCTCGGTCCTTGACCGAACCGCCGGGGTTTAAGAATTCGGCTTTGCCGAGAATCGTGCAGCCGGTCTCCTCTGAAGCTTTTTTCAGTTTAATCAAAGGGGTGTTGCCGATTGCATCAACGAAATCGTCACGATAATTCATATCGACCTTGCTCTGTAAATGATTGGCGCGGTTCGCGGCAGAACTTAGGCGCTATCAAGCCTTCCGGCAGGATTTCGGTCAAGTCCACCTGCGCCGCAAATCATCACGATTGAGCATCAACCACTGCAACGCAATGATTGAAAACGAACTGTCGATCTCGCCGTTTGTAATCCGGGCGAAGGCTTTATCCGCGGATTCCACGAATACACGGATATCTTCCCCTTCATCGATATGTCCGTGAATGCCGCCCATGCCCTCGGAATCGATCCGGCCGCATAGCAGATTGCAATATTCGGTGAAACTGCCATGTGCCATAAAGAAATCTCAGACCCGCACGACCTCGCTCAAACTTCCACCGGTCTCCTCAGTGGTTTCTCGGAAAGCCAGTTCATTTGGCGATTCGTTTTTCTCCAAAATGCCGGCGATGATTTCGATCTTCCAAGGGGTGGGATGGTTTGCCGCCATTGGGCCCAGGCGAAATTGTTCAATTAGCACCACAGTGTCGCGAATAGCCGTTACGACTGCCTACGCGGGCAAAGGTGAAATCAAGGCTGGCACACAAGGTGGCGAAGGAGATAGTTTCGCCACGCCATTGCGCCGTGGCACTGTGTAATGCTGCGCGAAAGTTCGCGGAACGGGCAGATATAGAATCATCCCGAACGGCGTTGACGAGCGCGAAGACAAGTGTGCTGGCGCTTGACGGTAGTTCGCAAGTAATTTTGCCTGGTCTTGTTTGAGCGAGGCCTATGATTTGATTGGGGACAATCAGAACGCTCTGAAAAGCCTAGGGCATGTCGAGGGAAACGATTTAAAGGCGCGATCTTTTTGGCGTATGTGGGCGGGCCGCTATGCGACGGGTCAAACTAATGACGTCCAAGGATTGAAAAGCCAAGCAATAGAAGCGACGAAGGCAGCCGATACGATTAAACGAGTGTCGATTTGGTCCGAAGCATCCGCGATAGCATTCCGTGCGAGAGAAAAGGGTATTTCTAAGGATTATTTCAGGAATGCCAGACCAGTCGTCAGCGGAATGCAAACCCGGTGGTGGCGTGTGCGTGCGCTCAGTCGTATTGCAAAAAGGCCATTTATTTGGAGAGCGCTGCTGGCGGGCGTTGATCCGTTGTTCTGTTTTGTGGTTCTCCCCGATTGGCTGCGCTAATATCCTGCTCAACAAAATTAGCATATCGGCAAGGAGATATCGAATGGACCTTTCCTTTAGTCCAGCGGAAGAGAAATTTCGACAGGAAGTTCAGGAATTTATCGCGGAGAAGTACTCGGCAGATATGCGCGATGCGCTTAAAAAATCTCCCACAGGTTATTTGGACCCAGATCGTCAACGTTTTTGGCAGAAGGCGCTTAATGAAAAAGGCTGGGCGGCGCCGAGATGGCCGGTTGAGTATGGTGGTACCGGTTGGACAGCTGCCGAGCATTATATCTATGAAAATGAAATTTCCACAGCAGGTGCGCCGCGACCCATTGGATTCGGCGCCCGTATGGTCGGCCCCGTCATCATACAATTCGGGCGGCCCGATCAGAAAGAGCGATATTTGCCGCGTATCCTTGCCTTCGACGATTGGTGGTGTCAGGGGTATTCAGAACCTGGATCGGGCTCCGATTTAGCCTCCCTTTCGACGCGGGCGATTCGCGATGGTGATCACTATGTCGTAAATGGCTCGAAAATTTGGACCACATTGGCGCAACATGCTGACATGATCTTCTGTTTGGTGCGCACCTCCACCGAAGGGAAGCGCCAGGAAGGCATCTCATTTTTGCTGATCGACATGAACACACCCGGTATCCGTGTCGAACCGATCCTGCTGATTGATGGCGAACAAGCACCATTCCACGAGGTCAATCAAGTGTTCTTCGACGATGTCCGGGTACCGGTGGAAAACCGTATCGGCGAGGAAAACAAAGGTTGGACCTATGCGAAATATCTCCTCGAATTCGAACGGGGTGGATCCCACGGCGCTAGTATTCGCGCCGGTATCGCTAAGGCTCGTCAGATTGCGAAACAAGAACGGAACGGCGGTCGCCCCTTGATTGAGGATCCGGATTTTAGGACTAAAATCGCTCGGCTGGAGATGGAAGTACGGGCGGTCGAAGTCAGCGAATTGAGGATTCTGGGTTCCCTTGGCGCCGGCGAGCGACCGGGTGCCGAATCTTCACTATTGAAATTGCGGGGCACTGAATTGGGCCAATCGGTGACGGAATTGACAATGCAGGCCATCGGATATTATGCGCATCCGCATGAGTGCGAGTATCTTTCGCCCGGCAGTAATGCGGAGCCCATTGGATTGGAATATTCGGCCACTGTGACGCCGCGATACTTCAACTATCGCAAAGCCTCGATCTATGGGGGTTCTAACGAAATTCAGCACGATATTATCGCAAAGTTGATCCTCGGTCTTTAGCCGCCATGCCGGAGTCGCGAATTTCCGTGTTAACCTTGCCGGCAGTCGACTATTAAGGACGGATCGTAAGGGCGTATGATTGGCGGCGCGCCGTGGCGCTTTCGCTCGCATGTTATTGATTTGGCTGGCCGGTTTTCCCTGTGGATTGCGTGTTGGCGCTACGATCATTCGATCGGCGGTTTCGAAGGCCATTTGATACGGTTCGTCTCGTTCTGTATCTGCGGATTTCACGTCTTCTCCTTGGGCATAATCCGGACGTGGTTCGACCGCGTGCTATCGGGTCTTGGTTGGTGAGTTAGGCGACACGGTAATCTTTGAAGCGTTCCCGAAGTTCTCTTTTTTGGAATTTTCCCGTGGATGTTCGAGGGATTTCGTCGATGAACTCCACCGCGTCCGGTAACCACCACTTGGCGAATTTGGTCGACAGGAAATCGCGAATATCGTCCGCCGTTAGATTGGCCCCATCTTCAGCGACAACGCATGCAAGAGGACGTTCGACCCAGCGTTCGTGCGGCATCGCGATGACGGCGGCTTCCTTGATTTGCGGATGTCCCATCAGCGAGTTTTCGACGTCGACCGAACTAATCCACTCACCCCCGGACTTGATGAGGTCTTTGGTTCGGTCGGTGATTTTGACATAGCCTTCGGAATCGATGGTCACGACATCTCCGGTTCGAAACCAGCCGTCATCTGTCCAGCTATTTATCGGTCCCTCAGGATTGTAATAGGCGTCCGCGATCCACGGACCCCGGACTTGTAATTCCCCCATGGTCTTGCCATCCCAATGGGCTGGGCCGTCATCGCCAATAACACGGATATCGACAAAGGGTAGGGGGATCCCTTGTTTCGCCAAGGTGGCGAATTGTTCGTCCTTGGTAATTTTATCGAATGACGGTTTTGGAATGCCTGTCGTGCCGACCGGCGTCATTTCCGTCATACCCCAGGCATGTATGACTTGATGTCCAAGCCCGTCGAGATCGCGGATCATTGCCTCCGGTGCTGCGGAACCACCGATGATGAATTTGAGCTTCGGGTTCAGTTTCCAGCGGCTAGTTTCACGCTTCAACGAATCAACGACCGGCAACCACACGGTTGGGACGCCGCTGGTCATCGTGACTTGTTCGCTTTCAAGTAATTCAAGCACGCTTTCATGATCCGTGTGTGGGCCTGTGAAGACGATTTTGGTTCCGGCCATGGCGGCGGTTGTCGGCATCCCCCATGCGTTGGCATGGAACATTGGGACGATCGGCAAGATACAGTCGCGCATCGAGAGACCGAAGGCATCAGGAGCGGCCACGGCCAATGTATGGAGAACAACCCCCCGGTGACTATAAGCGACGCCTTTGGGTTTGCCCGTTGTGCCCGACGTATAGCACATGCCACAGGCCGCATACTCGTCGATTTCCGGATATTCGAAGTCACCGGTGGCGGTCGCCAAGAGGTCTTCATAATCCTCCATTCCCGCTGGCACGACGTCGCCATTATAGCGCACGACGAAGATTCGTTCGAAATCCACTTTGTCCTTAAATCCGTCCAATATGTGAAGCAGGTCGTCATCCACAATTAAGAAACGGTCGCCTGCGTGCCCGGCGATATAAGCCAGTTCATCCGGATGTAGGCGCAAGTTCAATGTGTGCAGGACACCGCCGGCACATGGTACGCCGAAATATGTTTCGAGATGCGCGAAATGGTTCCAGCAAAGCGTGCCGACACGGTCTCCCGGTTGAAGGCCGGCCTTCAATAGGGCTTCCGATAATTTCTTCGCGCGGTGGTAGAATTCTTTGAAGGTATAGCGGTGAAGGGATTTATCGGGTCTTCGCGAGACAATCTCCTGCGCGCCATGCAGGCGACCTGCATGCTCCAGGATCGTTGGCAAGGTGAGCGGATAGTCCATAATTGTGCCGCGCATTAAATTCCTCCAGCATTGGACCAAACTGTCTTCGTTTGGCCGACTTTATTGGTGAATTACTTAAAATAGACATCAGTCGGCATTCGTCATCACTAGAGCAAAAACAAATAAAGCCTCACGGAAAACCTTTTCGCAGAGATGGTTCGAAATTCGTGGGTTGCTTGAAGAATCTTTTGTTCTGAAGAGCGAGACGGCTTAGCCATTCGCAACGAGGCGGATAACGTCGTTATAATGGTCTAAATCGACCTCATTCGGATCGTCAATTTAGGCTTCGAACGTCATAACGACAATGGTGCGCACCAATTCGATGCGTTTACTTTCTGACATCGACAAACCATTTTGGGCGAGGCACGTCTCGACGTGATCCGATACTTTACCTTCTAAACCGCCCACGTGGGGGCGTGACTGGTCATTTTGCTTGCCAATCATGTTGCCTTCACCTGTGGCAATCCAGTCTATGGAAATTGAAAAGAGTTCTGCGAGCCGCATAGCTACAATCAATAGTATTTGAGTAGTGCCGTTCAGGTAACGATAAAATTGCAGGTAATTGAGATTTGCCGCCTTAGTCGCTGATTCGCGTGACGCATAAAGGTTTGCAACCTCTCGCAACCTTAAGGCCAGTAGCATCGTGGCTCTTTCATTCATTGCTGATACGCACCCTGCGATCTAGTGCAATTATTGATTTAAGTTATATCAGGTTATATTGAAAAAGCGCACAAAAAGGTCCACAAGTATCAAAATTGATATATAAAGAGCCTGTTGTTTCACATATGAATTGAAAATACATTGTCACCTGCCACAGCCGAAAAAGACAATTACGATTCCCCGGATTTTCAGAAATCGCTGCAATCTACTGCCGAAAATATAGATAATCATGTCGGGCAACGCCTCCGACTACGCCGCCAGGAGTTGGGCCAGAGCCAAACAGCCGTCGCGGATCAGTTGGAAGTTACATTTCAACAGGTTCAAAAGTACGAGCGCGGAATGAACAGAATTTCCGCGAGCCGGCTTCACGACCTCTGCGGTATCTTAAATGTCCCCGTCGAGTATTTCTTCGAAGGTCTAGAAGCGAATGTTGACGATCCCGATGGGCCGGATTTAAATGATCCCGAACTCACGGAGTTGGTCGATAATTACATGATGATTCCGTGTCAAGTTACCCGTGCCCGGCTAAGCGCCATGCTGCGCGCCGTGGGACGCTGGATCGGCTAACTCGACTGCCGTCTATCTAATTTTTAGGTCTCCATCGCACCCAAGATTTCCGGCATTGCTGCCCGTGCGACAAGGACAAGTTCTTCTGGGGTGCGATTTTGAATTGGATGGGGAACCCAAATCACCGCTGGCGCAAAGCCTAGCGCTTTTGATTGGGCAACCGCGCCGGGCTTGAACTCTTCAGAGGCCACTCCGCATCCGGGAACACCGCGTTTATCTAATGTAGCCAAGTCATGCAAACTGCACGACGTACACGATCCTCAATCGGCTAAGCCGACTACGACGACGTCACATTGTTCGACAATATCTTGAACAAGCGGCTCTGGGGCCGGCCTTGTGTAAGTTGGCTTGCGAAAGCGGACGACATTATGTCCTACGGCGACCAAGTTGCGCTCTACGGAATCCAGAAACTCATCACTGCGCTCCTTGGAGATCGACAACAAGCCGATGACGGCATCCGACAATTGTTTGCTGGGGGAGAGCCGTTCGCGTAACATGTTAGTTAGCTCCGCGGTCGGGTCTCGCATCACATAGGTCTGATTTCTCATAATTTCACCTCTTCCGATACGATCTTAATTTCGTCCTTGTTTCGCTGGGCGGGCCAGCCACCTATGATGGCTGATTGGCCGGCACCCTTGCCGCCGGCGCGCACGACTAGAAGCCCACCTTCGTTAAATTTATCAACTGTCTCATCGACGCGTGAAGAGTCTATCCCTTCCAGCACACCTTGGGCCCCTTGGATTAGGTCGCGACCGGGCCGTTTCAGTGCTTCCCACAGAGCAGCCTCGATCTCGGGGCGACCCCAGCCGTTCTTGCGGTAAATCTCATAATGATCCGGGCAAAGCACCAGCACGGCATGAGACCATTGGCAGCTTTTGGGATGACAAACCGCTAGTAAACTCATCGCCAAGGACCGCGAAACTTCTTCCGGTGTTCGGGAGTGCCAAGCAACACAGCCCTGCACTCCGTCTCCATGAAAAAGCGTAACTGTCGACGCACCGGCGCGCGCTCCGCGTGCTACATTGAGTGGGACCCAATCCGGATCGTCTTCATCTTCCGCGAAACAAAAAGTGTATTTTCCCGGATTCCCAAGGATCGAGCGGTCAACTTCTTGCGGAATGCCGCCGCCCACATTGCGTATCAAGAGCTGCAATGCGCGGCCGATGGAAGCGTTCGCCCGATTGCCCTGGCCGAGCGCGTTGCCCTTAGAATTCATGCCGATGCGTTTCGTCACCGGTCCATTGACGATGACGACGGGTCCGGCAAATCCCAGTGTCGCGAGCAGGCCATGCATGGAGAACTCCGGTCGTAGTGCCGCTTCAATGACGGCCAGGACCACTGGCATATATTCCGGACGGCAGCCCGCCATTACGGCGCTAATTGCGACTTTCTCGATTGTGCATTCGGCCAAGTTCGGTGGAATTAATCCGATAATCTCGTCCGGTTTTCTGGCTGTGCCCGCCAACATTCGCGCGATGCGTAAATCCGTTGGTGGAACAATGGGAAGGCCGTCCGACCAGCCGCGTTCATAGGCGACCTCCATTGGATCTTCCATCTCGCCAACTTCTATTGCGCGCGATACCAGATGAGTGCCGCCGAATTGTAATGCGAGGCGTTCCGGCATTCCCGGCTCCACGGAACGCGATCCGCACCCGGGCTTGAAGGCGGGCAATTCCGGGCCGAGACCAGATTGCCCGGTAACGCGCTGCCACGCTTCACGGTTCCATCCCTCGATACGTTCGATCTCGATTCCGTTTTCGAGACGAATAACAGTAGGTACTATTTCAATACTGCGGCGCCATGATTCTTCGAGCGTTCGATCGTCTCGTGCTCCGCCGGTCGTTTCTGGGAAGGAAGGGTCGTCTTGCGAATAGATGGTTGTCGGTGCTGAGTGCTTCAGCATAGAGAGCACGGGGGCGACCCTTTGGCAAGTTTCACAGTCGCGTTTTACAATGACGAGAAGTTCCATACCTTAGGTTTAGATAGGCGAACTATCATTTTCTGCAAGGCTCAATGGATTGGCTAGACCGATCCGTAGTCTCTTATTGCGACACGAATTCAGTTGTCCAATATGCGCGATCTGAAAAAATCTTAAGCCTATCCGAAGGAGTTCGTGAAGCAGCCATTTTCTGATCTTCATGTGCCATGAAGGTATCGATTGAGACTGATACCCTTAACCTCCAAATAACGTCCGCCAGCCTTTGCAGGATTGCCCACGATCTG